>DDVC01000035.1 GCA_002345145.1 Bacteroidetes bacterium UBA2322 | reverse complement strand
GGGGTGCGGAAAGTGGGTTAAAAAGCAACAGCAGCCGAACCGGGTAAAGCCAAGGGTTAATTAAAATAGATTACCACAAACACAAAACAATTACCCCAACAATGGGCAAATTGATTGGTAAGTGATTTACCACTTAGTTAAAATTAGCGGTTATACATTAACGCCAAAAATGTATCCTACCACAGCAGATAAACCCATTGCAATGGTTCCCCAAATTACAATTCGTAGTACTGCCTTGCTAATACTTGAACCTCCTGTTTTTGCAGAAACTGCTCCAAGCACTATGAGCGATAGGATGGTAAAGCCATAGAGGAAGTATTCCATTTTTGAAACAGGTGCAAAAATTGTTACCAATAACGGCAAAAGCCCGCCTACTGTAAAGGCTGCACCCGATGCAAATGCTGCTTGCAGTGGTTTTGCCTGACTTAATTCGTTTATTCCCAATTCATCGCGGATATGTGTTGCCAGGGCATCTGCTTTTGTTAATTCTTTTGCAACTTGTAGCGCCGTTTCTTTTTTAAGCCCCCTTTTTTCATAAATCTGCGCAAGTATATTTAGTTCAACATCGGGCATTTTTTCAAGTTCTTGTTTTTCTCTTTCAATGTCGGCTTGTTCAATGTCGGTTTGTGAACTTACCGATACATATTCGCCTGCTGCCATAGATAATGCGCCTGCAACCAAACCTGCAATAGTGGCTAAAAGAATGGGGTCTCTGGTGGCGCTTGCGGTGGCAACGCCAATTGCAAGGCTTGAAATGGAGATGATTCCGTCATTTGCTCCCAAAACGGCTGCTCTTAACCAATTGCTTCGGTGTATGTAATGACTGTCTAAGTAGTTGTCAATGGTTACCATTTTTTGTTGTTTGTTTGTCTTTCAAATAACTGCCAACGCGGGTAGTTATGCACAGTTGCCGCAATTGTTGCTTACTAATTAGTGGTATTTTTCAAAACAGATACAAAAGTACACCCTAATCTTTTGTTCTACTCTTTTGTCATAGGGTTATTTGATGACCGGGTGGAAAAAAAAACATTACAGGCGGCGGTAGCCTGTAATGTTTTGGGGGTTAAAATGGGGCAGGGTAGGGGCTTATGCTTTTTGCTCGGCTTTGTCTTCTACCAGAAGGGTGAGTAATCCGGCGGCAAACATGCTTACACCGCCTACGAGCAAGGCGTAAATGGGGTCGCTGCCAAATAAATGTTTAACCATAAAACCTAAAATGGAGGCAGCCACTATTTGGGGTATTACAATAAAGAAGTTAAATACGCCCATAAAATAACCCATTTTTTCGGCGGGCAGGGAGCCTGAGAGTATGGCATAAGGCATAGATAAAATGCTTGCCCATGCGGCACCCACGCCTATCATAGAAACAAGGAGCAGTTGAGGATTGGAAATAAAAAAGATAGAAGCTAAACCAAGTCCACCCAAAAACAGGCAGATGAGGTGTGCTATTCGGCGGTTGGTATATTGGGCTAAGGGCGGAATTATCCAAGCCACCAAGGCTGCTACGCCATTGTAAACGGCAAAACAAATGCCTACCCAGTTTGCGCCTTCATTGTAAATGGCAGAACCGGTATCGGTAGAGCCGTAAATGTGTTTGGTAACGGCGGCGGTGGTGTAAATCCACATGGCAAAAAGGGCAAACCACGAAAAAAATTGTACTATGGCAAGTTGTTTCATGGTTTTAGGCATCTGAAACAAGCCTTCGTAAATTTCGGTAAACATGTGCGTTACGCCGCCTTTGGGCTGATTGGTTTTTTCGGTTTCATCGGGCGGATACTCTGTTGAGCTGTAAACCGTCCACAAAACGGCTATTAAAAAGGCAATAGCTCCTACATAAAAAGAGTATTTTACCGATGGCGGAATAATGCCTTCGGGGGCTTCGTTGCTAATGTGGAGGTAGTTGGTAAAAACGTAGGGTAAAATAGACCCTGCTACTGCGCCTACGCCTATAAAAAAACTTTGCATGGCAAAACCGGCGGTACGCTGCTCATCGGGCAGTTTATCACCTACAAAAGCGCGGAAGGGTTCCATGGCTATATTAAAGGATGTGTCCATTATCCATAGCATCAATACGGCAATCCATAGGGCGGGTGAGTTAGGAATAATGGTTAGCGAAAGTGCGGCGAGTATAGCGCCCAGTAAAAAGAAGGGTCGCCTTCTGCCAAGGGTTGGGTGCCAGGTTCGGTCGCTAAGATAACCTATTATGGGTTGCACCAGCAAGCCGGTAAGGGGTGCGGCAATCCATAAAATGGGTAAATCGTCCATTTTAGCTCCAAGGGTCTGAAAAATACGGCTTACATTGCTGTTTTGTAGGGCAAAGCCAAACTGAATACCAAGAAATCCGAAACTCATGTTCCAGATTTGCCAAAAACTAAGCGCCGGTTTTGTTTGCATGTTTATTAGTTGTTGGTTGTTAGTTATGAGTTATGAGTTATGAGTTATGAGTTATGAGTGAAAAGTGAAAAGTGATTAGGTTTTGTTTGGTGTTTTTAAAGATGGTAGTTATGATTTTTATTAGCTCTGCGGCATCATCGTTTATGTTTTCAAATTCTTGTTTGGTGAGAAATCCTGTGGCTGCAAGCAGTTCTCTACCCGCACTGCAAAAGCAAAACTCTTTTCTGTGCTATTACTTTCTTTCCTGCTGCTTAAATTTTTACTAACCCCTAACCCCTAATTTACATTTCTAACTCTTTGTTAGTTTTGTAAAATTTTTGTTTAATGTTGTCGTATTGGGTATGCAGGAGGGTAAATTTTTGCTGTTGGGTATGCAAAAAAGCGTCAAACTCAAGGAAATTGTTGTCTATTTTGGTGCGCACTTCGTTTTGGTAGGTATCTAATTTATCGGTTACTTGATGGCGGAGTTTTTCTCTGCCTTTGTCTATTTCGGCGGTAAACTCGGCAATAATTTTACTTCGTTGGGTAAGGGTTATTACGCCGGCGCCCAGCAAACCTACGGCAGAGAGTATGCCGCCGGTAATATCTAAAACAGCGCCTTGTGTAACGGTCATTAAAATTACCCCTATAATGGCAATGCTTCCGCCGGTAGCCAAGCCGGGCACTAACGAAGAGCTTTTTTCAAACATATCGTTACTGATGTATTCTTCGGCTTCGGTAACAATGGTTTCTATACCGGCGTGCAGTTTTTCTAATTTATCTTGTCGTTTATTGGCAATATCAGTAAACACCTCGTTGTTGCTGTTAATGGCAGCCTTGTTTTTGCGTATTTCGGCATCAATAATTTCTGCCATTTGGCGCACACTGTCGGCAATATTCATTACGCCTTCGCGCAGGCGGCGTTCAAGGGCGGGTTTTAGGGCGTACTCTAATTTTTGCACCAATTCTTTAATCCACTCGCGCAGGCTTTCCTTTTCGTTAAAAATAGAGAGGAACGATTTTCGGATAAGGGTAAAAATGCCCAATCCGTGTTCAAACTGTCGTTGAATATCGGAGGTAACCTTGTCGTATTCTTTAATAAGCAGGTCAATAAGGTTGTTAATTTGGTTATCGGTTTTAAGGGCGGCGCTGTCGAGCAGGGAGTTTACCTTATTTCTAAAAGCCGAGTCGGTATCTAACTGTTGTTTGGTGGTAGTAATGCCTTCTTCTATGGAGTGCATCACGTTTTTAGAAGTATCGAGCAGGCTTTTAATTTTGAGGCGCAGGTTATTGCCGCCGGTAATGGTGTGGCTAATAAACTCTCGGATTTGGTCAAACCCGCTATCGGGCAATCCGCGCAGCTCTTTTTTAGCCGATACGGTAAACACCTGCGGGTTGCTGATGCCGTATTTAATGGCGTATTGCACTACGCCGTTTTTGTTTACCTCTAATTCATCGGGCTCCAATAGGTCGGCTTGTTGCAGCACAAAAATCACCTTTTTTCGCCACTCGTTGCTAATATAATCTAAAAACTGCCAAGCCGATTGGCGGTAAGGATTTTTAGCTTCAAAAACAAACACAATAAGGTCGCTAACCGGAATAAATTTTTCGGTAATTTCGGTGTGGTGGGTAATAATGGTATTGGTGCCGGGCGTATCTACAATGGCAATTTTTTGCAAAATATCAACCGGCAGGGTAATTTTGAGCAGGTGGTCGTTAATTTGAATAGTTTGCTCTTCCTCGCCATACACAATTTGCTGAATAGTATCGGTACAGGGGTCGGGGGCTACTTTGCACACCTCCTTATCGGTTTGAAGCAGGGCATTTACAAAACTGCTTTTACCCACTTTTACCTCGCCCACAATTACAAACAGAAAGGGTTCATGCAGTCTGCCCCTTATATTACCCACCGTTGCCGACATTTTTTGGTTATTAAGGCTAAGGGTAAGTTGTTGGAGGTCGTTAAAAATGTCGTCAATAACAGTTATGTAATGGTCGTAATTTTTGTCAATGATTCCAGCCATAATAGGGGTATGTTGATTGAATTGCAGTACAAAATTGCACAAATATACAAAAGGGCGCTAAACATACAACAGCATAAACATTGGAAGGTAAAAAAACCAAAGAAGAAATAACCGGATGCCGGTTTTTATTGCTTATTGCCCGATTATTAAGCTCTAAGGTAAAACTGCTCGCCCATACCAAAAAGCTCATCAATAACCATGCGCTCGCCGGTAGGCAAAACAATACTGCCCGAAAAATACCCATACGGACCCTCATAACGACTTGCCAATAGCAACAGGTTTATATTTACCGATGTGTGGGCTACGGGGGTAAAGGTTAAGTTTACCTGCCCATAGGCATCAGTTATAAGCCATTTGCCTTTTACCCCATTGGGTCGTTTCATGGTAATGGGCGGCAGCGGGTGCATTTTACCATTATTCCAAAGGCAGTTTTCGTTGTAGGTTTGGGGGTTTAGTACTTGGTTATGGGTAAAATTAAAACCCAGCAATGAGCCATTAGCCGTGTAACCCAAGGCTGTAACCCAATCATAGCAAGTAGGGTAGGGGTAATAACCCTTGTGGTCATCTATTATCATAGCGCTGTTGTGTGTTTCAAACACTATCGTTTCGTCGTTGAGTACCAAATTGCCCTGTGCAGGCATGAGGCATTTGTGCGAGTACATACCTCTGTTATGGGCAAAAGGCATTACCGTTACCATAGGCTCTACCTGTCCGCTGGTATGAAATGCGGTAAAGTTTGCTTTCAAAGGCGGCAGGTTGGCAAAGTTGTTTATCCGAGCGCTTAGTTCTATGCGTTCATCTTTTAGGTTATTATGTGCTGTAACCATAAAATTGGGGCTGCGGTAATAGGAGTGGCTGTTAAACAACCCCTTAGCTATATGCAAACTGAAAGGCGGCACTTTTTTTTCGTACCTGTATTTTTTGTTATCTTGTTTATCATAAACAATAAACTGAGCCAGCGCCATTTTTTTAGCATTGTAAATAGCAGCCATAATAAAATAGCGTCCGTTGGTAAGCTGAAAAGCCTGCCACTCACGCAGTTGCAGGTTTTTGGCACCAGCAACTGGTGCGCGCACCGAC
>DDVC01000129.1 GCA_002345145.1 Bacteroidetes bacterium UBA2322 | reverse complement strand
CAGGCTTTTTTTAGTGAACTCAATTCTTGTAACTACAATACTAACAACCTGCAAAGCTACACAAACATGTTTACAACATCAACAAAAGCCCTCATAAAAAAACATAAAGCTCTTGCCGCCTAAGTGGGCTCAGAAACTACCACCCTTACAAATAAATTCTACTTTCCGCACCTAAAAATTTCATGTCTGATTATCAGGGACTTATAGGTATGGGCGAATTTCTGTCGAATTTTTATTTATATTTAATATCCTGAAAAACAGCACGATAAACATAATTATCTGTTTGGGTGCGGAAAGTAGGATACAAAACAAGCAAACACCCTGTACCACCTGCCCACTACCCCCAGGTGCAACGCACCGTAATCTGTTGCCCATTTTATCAAGTACATCTAAACCATATACAGGCATTACCCCCTGTCGGGCATTCATTTTAATTCCAACCTCACGTTAGAATAAAAACAAGCTGTTGTTTACTACAGAGGTTTTAGATCATAAATGCTGCGCACTTCCATAAACTCTTTTTCCATATTTAGCCTTAGGTTTATGAGCTTACCGGTTCTTACATCAAAAACCCACCCATGAATTTTAGGATAGCCGGTTTTGTACCAGGCGCGCTGCACGTGGTCAATTTTAATGATATTGATGCACTGCTCCCGCACATTAAGTTCTACCAACCTGTCAAACTTTTGTTGTGGGTTTTGAATGGCATCAAGCTCGGTTTTGTGCAGCCTGTAAACATCACGGAGGGTTTGGAGCCAACTGTTTAACTGCCCCATATCGCTGGGGTTCATGGCGGCTTTTACTCCTCCACATTCATAATGCCCGCAAACAATAATGTGTTTTACCTTTAAATGCTCTACGGCATACTGCACTACGGCGTTTAGGTTATTATCGGTACTTACCACCAAGTTGGCAATGTTTCGGTGAATAAATACTTCGCCCGGGTTTAACCCCATAAGGTCTTCGGCAGTAACCCTGCTATCAGAACAACCAATGTAGAGCAGTTCGGGCGCTTGCCCTTTGCTTAGGTTTTCAAAGTAATGCGGGTCTAATGCTAATTTTTGGGCAATCCATTTTTCGTTGTTCTCAAAAATAGCGGCAAAATTCATGTTATTAATTTTTAGAGGTGAATTTAGCAATAATGATACCCACCAGTGTTACCATGTAAAACTGACCTGCCATGCCAAAAAAAGCTGCCAGCAATCGGGCAGAATTGTTTACTGGGGTTATATCGCCATAACCTATGGTGCTTAGGGTAATGAGGCTAAAATAGGAGATTTCGGTATAAAAAAGCGGTATGTTGTTTGCCGTAGTTCCGTTAAAAGAAGCGGGCAGGTAGTACTCCAAAAGCAAAAAACAAAAGGTAGCCACAACAGCCAGCAGCAGGTAGCCGCTAACCGACCCCAAAATGATACCGGTTGTTACTTCGCCGGGGGTGGTTATTTGTCGTAATACCTCGATAAACAAAAGTGAGTAATACGCAATGTAAATGCCAATGCCTATACCTGTTAAAACGGGAGAAGCAAAAATAAGGGTAAAATTAAACGGAATAAGCACACTACCGGCAAAAAGAAGGTTTTTTACCCATTTTACCCAGCGTTTTTCCTCCTTAAACATGCCCACCGATACCAAACCCAGCAGTATCATGTTTAGTGGCCATACATAGGTAAGGTAAATGAGGTTGCTTACAAAAAATATCTTGTTAAACAGCAGCATTATCAAAGCAAAAAGCAAGAGTTCAAACCGGTAAATATGTAGGGTGGCAGTGTGGCGGGTGGGCATGTTGTTTCTTCATTATTTAAAACAGAAATCCGTTTTGGGGTGTTAGCTTAGGGGGCAGGTTGGTTTCGCCCAGCATTTCACGCAGGTCTCGCTCAATGGTGTTGCACATAGCAGTAAGGGGTACATCGGTAATACGGTTTTCAAAGGGGTCTTCGTTTACCTCGCCCACTTTACCTATAATGGCAAACACAAAAGCAATGGTAACCGATACCGGCGGCATAAGGTAAGCTATGCCCAATTTATCAAAATCGGGCAAAAGTGAAAAGGGCAGCAAAAGTATAAAAACATACAGAAATAATCGGGTAAAAAAGTCGTATTGGCGCAGCAAAGGAGTATTTTTAATTCGTTCGCAGCCGCCTTGGTAATTAGCCAGCGCCAGCAGTTGCCCTTCTAACTGAAAACTGTCGAAACCGGCAAGTGTGCCGTTTGCCATAGCTTGGTAAATTTTTTTACCCATTTCCAAATGCAAAAAATTGGGTTTGTTTTGTGCTTGCAGCAAATTAGGCATAAGCCCGGGCGGCAGTAAGCCCGATAAGGTTTGCCAATCGGTTTGGTGGCGCAGGTGCAGCCGCAAGGCATGAACCCAAGCTATACATTGGTAAACCATTTCTTTTTTGAATGCCTCGCTTTGTTCCTTTATGTAGTTGTTTTGGTGGGCATGGCTATCGGTAAAGGTAATGAGCAATCTTGCCAGCACGCGGCTTGAGTTTATAATGCCTCCCCAAAGGGTGCGCGCCTCCCACCACCGGGCATAGGCGCTGTTGTTTCTGAAAGCAATAAAAATAGCCAAAGCGCTGCCCAAAATAGCCGAAACTGCAAAGGGCAATGCCGGTTTTACTATGCCAAGCACGTGTAATCCATATACTGCCCCCGATAGCACAAGGGCAAACAGTAGTTCATTGCGCACATACTGCACTACTCTGAGCGGGTTAAAGTTTCGTTTTACTATCATGTAATTAAAAGGTAAAGGGTTAGCAAATTTGCTTATACTAAAACTCGTACCGCAAAAAAAGCCCGGCATTTTGTGTGGTGGTAAATTTTTGTTTACCGGTTTGGTTAAAATCAGCGCCCAAGCCAAATTGCCAGTGGTGCAGTTTAAGACCCAGCCTTAGCCGCTGCGTAAAATTGTATATTCCGCCGGTATAAGTAGGCAAAGCATTTACGCTTTCAAACTGGGTAAACAAGTGCAGTTTTTGGATTATGGGCGGCGTGTATCTAAATAGCAAAAAATAATCAATATCGGTATTTTTGAGGGTTTCCGCCACTAACCAAGTAAACAAGGTAGCATTTTTGGTCAGTCGGGCATATTGAATACCTGCTTTTGGGTAAACACCCCAGCTCAGCGCCTGCCCTACCACTACGGGTGCAAACCCTTTAAGGGCAGGGTGGTTAAAGGAAACGGCTTCGGTAAACCCAAATTGCGGTAGGTAGGTGTTTTCGGTTATGCGGTAATCAACAGCGGCGCGGTTTCGGTTAAAAAACAACCATCGGGAGCTTTTTCCCGATTGATTTTTAAAAAAACTGAAAAACATAACGTCCACCGTAGCTTTTTCATGACCGGTAAAAATTTCAACGGGTATTTGGGCGGTGGCATTACCACTCCAGCAAAGAAGCGCTAATACCACCGCTAACCCTACAACAGGATTTTTCATACAACTGCAATAGTGTTTAAAAAAGGCTTATCCGTTTAGCAGTTCTACCACCATTTCGGCAGCCGCAGCGCCCGAATTTTGCTGTTGCCCAGTAATAAGGTTGCCGTCTTGTATGGCATAAGCGGCAAAAGGAGCAGACACTTTAAAATTTGTATCAGCCATTTTTCGGGCTTCGGTTTCAATGCGGTAGGGCTGAATTTGCATACCTACGGCATTATCGGCAAACTCTTCTTCGGCATCGGCAAAACCTGTCCATGTTTTACCCTTTACCAATAGTTCGCCGTTGCTCAATCGGGCTTGCAGCAGCAATGTGGTAGAGTGGCATACGGCAGCGCTGGGTTTTCCGGCTTCATAAAATGCCACAAACAGTTTTTCTAATGCTGCGTTGTCTTTAAACGTGTACATAGGACCCTGCCCACCTACTAAAAAAATTGCCGCATAGTTATCGGGATTAACCGATGTGAGTTTGGCGGTGTTTTCCAACATGGCATTAAATTCGGGCTTTTGCATGTAACCCAATGAAATAATGTCGTGTGCCGAGTATCCACTGGCATCGGTAGGATTAGAGTAACCGTCCATTGCTAATTTACCGCCATCGGTAGAAACTAAATCTACCTCATAACCTGCTTCCTGAAATACCCTAAGCGGATGCGTAAGTTCTGCCGCCCAAAACCCGATGGGCCAACCCGTTTGTGCCGATACCGAAGGCGAACTGGCTACCATTAAAATTTTTCCTTTTGCAGGAGCGCCATGAAAATGCACATAGCCGTTTTTTTCTTTTACCTGAGTCATACTGTTTTTGTTTTGTGTTCTAAGTAATGTGTAAATTGATTTGTTGCCTAAAAATTGGTTCCGATTTGGTTGCCCAAAACAAAACCCGATTTTTTTTCGGTGCAAAATTGCGGCAAAATGCTACCTTTGCCAATATACTCACCCCTTTGTATAATACACACCTTTAAGAAAGTATGCCAGAGTTTATATTTAAGAAGAAATTATACTACAACCCCGTAGAGTTTGCCATGGACCGTATAGGTGGCACTTGGAAAATGCCCATTTTGTGGCGACTAAAAGACAAGGTAATGCGCTATGGCGAGCTTAAAAAAGACATACCGCACATTACCCACAAAATGCTTACCTCACAACTGCGCGAGTTAGAAGAGGAAGGTTTTGTGAGCAGACATGTGTATGCCGTAGTACCACCCAAGGTAGAGTACTCCCTAACGCCAAGGGGCAAATCTGCCATTGCCATTATAGTGGTTATCCGAAATTACGGATTGGAGCTAATGCAAGAGTACGGCATTGGGCATGAGTAAATGCAAAATACTACCGGCTAAGGTTATCCTCTACTAATTTGTTGGCTGCGCCAAAAAGAAAGGCATTTAATCTATAGCGGCGCTAACAAGAGCGCTACCCAAATAAGTGCAGAAATATATTTATATATACAAAAAACTTTGAGCACAAAAAGTGAGTGGTGATGTTACCAAACATGGCAGACATAGGGCAAAAAAAAACTGCCTCATACCATTGCGGTATTGAGGCAGTTTTTTTATGTAAAAAGAAGGCTGTAAGCTCCGTAGTGTTTTACCGTGTTACCGTAAACAGTTTAGACGTTACAAATTTTCGGCGCTGGTCATAAAGGTAAAGAAAATACATACCCGGCTCAAAGGTGGCAGCATCTATCATCATAGGATAGTAAGCATTGTAAACCGAGTATTCGGCTACTTTTGCGCCAATGAGGTTGTAAACTTCTACGTATTTGATATTCGTTTGGTCATTAAACTGGATATTGAGTTTATCCGTTACCGGATTGGGGTATAACTTTAACTCCTTACTATAAGGAGTGGCAACACCCACCGTAAAAGCATCGCACCGGTAAGTAGCGGTTAGGTTATAAGCGCTGTTTTCGGCAACGGTTACACTGAGCGTAACCTCGCCATAACCCGGTCCTATTGTTGCCCCGTCAGACTGAAAGTGGACATCTAAAATAGAAGTTTGCCCTGCGTTTAAGATAATAGTGTTGGTGCTAACTGTTGGGGGCCAGCAGGTTATGTTATCACATACTAAACTGCGCCAGTTTGCTCCAAACAAATTATTAGCGGTGCGTTCCCATGTTATGGTCAGTTTTTGACTGGTTTCGTTTATTAAGGTAGCATGGGCAACCAGTTCAAACTCATTAGCAACACCCGAAACGGTGATAAGATTAGCAGGAGAAGGGGTCATAACCAAACTGCCGCCTTGTGCATAAGCAGCGCCAGTGGCGAGCAACAAGAAAAAAAGAAGTAACGTATTTTTCATAAGACCAAAATTTTGTGTAAAATTAGGCTAAATTTCTGTCATTTTGTACTTAGAAAGGTTTTGGGTAAAAAAGTTTAGTGTATCTTTGAGCAAAATTAAAGTTTCACTGCTAATTTTGCAAAATTTTAGCCTGCAAAACAAGTTTGTAGTATTAAGTTGTCTCAAATTAGACACATTGTGTCTATTCAGCTACACTATGTGTTACACAAGTAATAATCCCTTAACTTTGTCATAATTTTTCAACACCCAATTTTTTTTAAATGAAGCGAATACTACAACTTTCAGCCTTAATGGTTGCTTTTGTCCTTTTTTCGGGCAATGTATGGGCACAGTGCGGATCGGGCGAAACCCAACTGACCGTTACTATTAAAACTGACCAGTATCCCGATGAAACCACTTGGAAATTGGTTAACTATGCTACCGGAGCTACATTGGCAAGCGGTGGTCCTTATGCTGCTGCCAATACAACCTTTACCAGCAATGCATGTGTAGCTAATACTGCTACCGTACAGTTTGAAATTTACGATGCTTTTGGCGATGGAATTTGCTGCGGTTATGGAAACGGTTTTTATAACGTAACAGCCGGTACTACCACGCTCCTAAACGGCGGCGAGTTTGGCGATGAAGAAATTAAGTTGTTTGCCGTAAATCCGCAAACCAAAGATTTTCTCATAAAGCAAATATCTATTCAAAATTATGTTTTGGCAGGCAGTAAGCAAATACCGGGTACCATTTACAACTTAGGCACAACCACCGTAAGCAGTTTTGACCTTAACTACCGTGTAAATGGCGGCGCTGTACAAACCCAAACAGGCATAACAGCTACCATAGCGCCCGGAGGAGAGTACAATTTTACCCACAGTCTGCCTTGGCTTGCCGATTTTGGCTCGCACACTATAGAAGTATGGGCTTCTAACTTAGATGGCAGCGCCGACCTTAACCCCGATAACGACATTAACTCAAAATCAGTATTTGCTGCTTTTGAATTAGGACAACGCCAAGTACTTATTGAGCATTTTACCAATGCCTCTTGCCCCCCTTGTGCCGCCCAAAACCCCGGTATGCAAGCCATATTGAACCAACAAGTGAATATTGGTAAATACGCCCACATCTCTTACCACACCTCTTGGCCCGGTACCGACCCCATGTATAGCCAAAACACCATTGACCCTACTGCACGCGTTAATTACTACGGCGTATCGGGTGTGCCCGGCGTATTTATAGAGGGTGTTCAAAAAGGACAACCCACTATGGTATCAACTGCCCTCATTAACAGTTGGTATAACATTCCTGCCACCAGCAAAATTCTTATTGAAGAAAATTTCACCTCTGCCAATACGGTTAGCATCACCGTTACCGTTACCTCTTTGGTTGATATGGTGCCGGGTACTTACAAACTGCACTTAGCCCTCATAGAAACTATGGTTGCCTATGCTACCGCCCCCGGTTCTAACGGAGAAAAAGACTTCCCCAATGTATTGCGCAAAATGCTCCCCGGTGCAAGCGGTTCTACTATGCCCGCTCTTGCCGCCGGTGAAACATTCAGCATTACACAAACCTACACCATTCCTACTTACATTAATGCAGCTCAACTGCGTACCGTAGCTTTTATACAGAATGATGTTGATAAATCTATCCTCCAAAGCTTTAAGCCCGATGGCGCTACCGGCACCAACAGCTATGCCGAATCAACTACCGTTAGCCTGCTGTCTTCTAACATTACCCCCAGTTGTGGCACAGCTAACAATGGTTCTATCAGCCTTTCACTTGCCAGCGGCGCTGATGCATTGGTTTATTTCCAATGGACAGACGGCAGCACCAACGCCACAGCAAGCAACTTAGCCCCCGGTATATACGCCGCCAGCGTTTACAGCGTAGCTACTAACGAACTGCTTAAAACCTATGTGTTTGAAGTAACTTCGGTTCCTGCTTTTAACCTCACCCTTAACAGCGTAAGCAGCGCCGGTTCTGCCAATAACGGTATTGCCTCTGCATCGGCATCTAATGGTCAGCCTCCTTATGTTTACACATGGAATACCGGTCAAACCGGCGCTACTGTTACCAACTTAGCGCCCGGCACTTATACCGTATCTGTAACCGATGCTACCGGTTGCACCCAAGTAGGCACGGTAACCGTTGGCGACTCAGTAGGTTTGGAAGATGCCCAAGCGGTAAAAACTACCCTCTACCCCAACCCTGCCGGCAACTCGGCTACCATTGTTATGAACACTACTACTACCAATGCCACTGTTCGCATAGTAGATATGGCAGGCAGATTAGTGCTTGAGCAAACCATTACCCCCGGCGCTAACAGCGTAGTTATTAACACTGCACAGTTAAGCAACGGCACTTATTTCTATCAAGTAATTGACAATGGTACTCACTTAGGCGCTCAAAAAATGGTAGTATTGCACTAATATACCTGTTTGAGAACGCAAGTACCTTGCTCTTCAAATAAGTAATACCCAACAAAGAGGGGCATCATTTCCCGATGCCCCTTTTTTATTTACCTACTGCCCAGTGCAAACCCTAATCTTTTATGGAGCAAAATAACCTGTTGCACTACTTTCAAACTATTTTACTACATTTGTAGCTTAAATGTCTTTTTTACGTCTAAAACAGGTTTCAGGTTCTTTTTTGTTCCTAATTACCCTGACTTGCTATGAAGTTAAAAATAAAACAGCCGCTTTTTTTCAGCCAACCAAGCAAACAAGCAGATAACCTTGATTTTATTTACCCCAGTGCCGAAGAAATTACCACCGACACTCGATTATTCATCATCTGTGACGGCTACGGACCTACCCGACGCGGTAATGATGCAGCCCAAGTTGTTGGGCGATGTTTTCATGAATACTTTACTAAGGTAAATCCCCCAAAAAATAAGGTAGGACAATTATATATAAACGAAGCCCTCCGATATGCAGAGCGTAAGCTTTGGCAACATATACAAGAAAATCCGGTTAAACAAGGTATTGGAAGCAGCATCATGCTCCTGTATATAAATCCCGATGATACCATTTCCATAGCCTGGGTGGGCAACATTAGAGCCTACCATGTACGTGATAAACAAATTGTTTACGAAACCGAAGACCACCTGACTGTACTGCGCGAAAATGGGCGCAATATATCGGTTGAACCCCGCATCATATCGGGTACAGAACCGGTTTGGGCAAGCGTTACCGTTATCACCAATATCCAAACCAACGACTATTTCCTGCTTTGCTCCCAAGGTATTTATGAAACATTTGACCAACGCAATATAAAATATCTGCTCTCACAAGGCGATGGCTCTGATGCCACCAATACCTCTATTGCCGCTAAAATGCAGGAACTTTGTAGCCAAAACTGGGACGATGATTTCTCTTTTTTGCTGTTGCAAATCAGAGAGGGAACTACCATACCCGAATCAGTAATTGCCGCGGCAAAAGGATTGCCCCCAACAGATACAAGCAGCAAACCCCTGCAATTAGATAACCTGCCCAGTGGTATCATAAAGCGCAAAGAGAAAAAAACGGCTACCCCAGCCGATAGAAAACCCTTGTTTTCGGGCGGAAGCTCCAGCGCCAACACGCCGGCAAGAGCCGCAGTTATTTTGCTCCTCATCTTTGTGGCTTTAAGCATTGCCTTTGCTTACAATTATCTGATTTCAAAACCCGAAGATGTTTTTAATAAATACTTAGCAAAAGCCGAAACGCACCTGCAAAATAAGGAATACGAAAATGCCATTGAACTGCTCCAGAACGCCCTTTTGGTAAAACTGCCCGATACCAGCGCTTTTCCGGAAGTACGCCAAAAACTTGCCCAAGCACAAATTTCTATGCTGCTCATGCAGGCAGAAAACCTGTTTAACGCCCAAAACTGGCTTAAAGCAAGGGCAAAATATATAGAACTCATAGCGCTTAACCCTTCCGACTCGGTTACCGCACAACAAATAGAAGTGCTGAACCAAACCATTAACACCGAAAAAACCAAACTGCTGGCAAAAGCAGATACCCTGCTCAACCTTAAAAACTATGCCAGCGCTAAACAACTTTTTTACGAAGCGCTCTACTACGACCAAACCAATGAACAGATATTGGAACAAATTAACCTTTGCAATCAGTTTCTGAATACCGGCGCAGTTTCACTTTCAGATGCAGTGCAAATAGCCATGCGCATGGATTCGCTTGGCGAATTTAAAGCCAATAGGTTGGCATTGCTAACAGCAACCCAATCATCGGAATTAGTGGTTGTTGACCCTGCCGATGTGTATGAACAAGAACCTAACCCCAATAATATATATACCTCTACCCTGCCAACATACAAGGCAGACGAAACAACCCAAAAAATGGCAGATTTGGTTAAACAGGCTGATGCTGCCATGCTGAACAGCGATTTTGAAAATGCCAAAACTCTTTACACCGAAGCGCTTAACCTAAAACGCACACCCGAATTAGAAGCTAAAATTAACGCCGCCGAACAGGCTGTTTTTAACAAAAAATACAAAGAAACCGTTGCCCTAGCCGATAATGCTTATGACAAAGGCAACTATGAATCTGCCAAAAATTACTATGCCGAAGCCCTTAAATACAAACAAAATGACGAACACGCCGGCGCAAGACTTGATGAATGTGCCGAAAAAATTCAGACCTCTACCAAAGCTACCCAAGCTAAAACCGAAAAATACGCCCGATTAGTAGAAGAAGCCAACGCTGCCTTTGCCGCCGAAGAATATGCCACTGCTAAGGCTAAATACAAAGAAGCTCTTCTGCTATCTGCTGCCGATGCCGCAACCCTCAATGCCAAAATAAGCTCCTGCGATGCCAAAATTGCCGATATGCAATCGGACAGTTCTGCCAAAAAACTTAAACGCGCCGAAAAACTCTGTAAATCTGAAAACTACGGCGAACCTTGTTTTGACCACCTTAAACAAAACAACCTCCTTTACAGCATAGATTTGCAAATTTTACAACAAATAGTCAAAACCCTTGAAACCAAAGCCCCAAGCAAGGCTAAAGAATGTCAAAACATCATCAGCAACCGATAACCAACTTGATTTGTACAATACATGAACAACAACAACTTTAAGTTTCCCGCTTCGGGTATATTTGCTTTTTCGGGCATAGCAGGTTTACCCGTTTTTTATCTTTTCTTATTGCTTTTAGTCATAGGGTGCAATGCCTCCTCCGGTTCGGGTAAAGATGATGCGGGCAGCGCCAAATTAAATAAAGGTATGCAACCCGTTACCTTTAAGGCAGCAGACGGGCTTACCATTACCGCTAATTTGTATCATCAGGCAGATAATTTATTGCCGGTTGTTTTATGCCATCAAGCCAATTCCAGCAAGGCAGAATACAAAGACATTGCGCCCCGCCTCAATCAATTAGGTTTTAACTGTTTGGCGGTTGATTTGCGGTCGGGCGGAAATATGGTTGAGGGCGCTGAAAATGAAACTGCCAATCAAGCAAAACAGGCAGGTAAAAGGCAAAACTATATAGATGCTAAACAAGACATCATTGCCGCAATAGACTACATGTATAAGCAATACAATAAGCCCGTCATTTTGGTAGGCAGTTCCTACTCTGCTTCGCTGGCGCTGGTTATAGCCGCCGAAAACCAACAGGTGCGCGCCGTGGCAGCTTTTAGCCCGGGTGAGTATTTTGCCGGTACTACCGACTCAGAATCTTACGTGCAAGATGCTTTGCCTAATTTGCATAAACCTGTGTTTATTACCTCTGCTAAAAAAGAATTAGGTCAGGCAAAACTGTTTTTTGACCAAATTAATGCCGGCATAAAAGATTTGTATGTGCCACCCGATGCCGGTATTCACGGCACTCGCGCCTTGTGGGAATCTACACCGGGCAATGCAGGCTACTGGTCTGCATTTACCGATTTTATGAACAAATCTAAGTAACCTTATTTGGTTAGTGGTTAGTTATTAGTTATTAGTTACCAGACAACTCTATTTACCAAAACTATTTACTACTGAATACTCACTGCCAAATTCTCAATACCAAATACCGACTACCCACTACTTACTCCCTCTTCACTTTTCACTACCCAATACTATCCGTCTTTTACACCATAGCCAGCCCATTGTTCCACGCATCTAACAGGGCTTCTACGGGCAGGTTTACCACCTCGCTGCCACAGTACGAAATGCGCAGGGCAGGCTCAGTTGTAACCTCCCCTATGAGGCGGGCATGGTTGCCCATCATTTGTTCAAACAACATGCGGTTGCCGGGCTGAACCGTTACCACAAAACGGCTGTGCGACTCTGAAAACAAGAGAGCATTGAGGTTTAACTCATCGCCTTTGCCGGCAAAAAGGTTGATTTGTGCCCCTAAATTGCCGCCAAAAGCGCACTCAGCAAGGGCTACGGCAAGCCCGCCATCAGAAAGGTCGTGGCTGCTTTCTAAGAGTTGAAGGCGGTTGGCTTCCATTATTTTAAGGTAGAGGCTGCGGGCAAGTTCTTTGCGCACTTGGGGCACATTAGCGCCCAAATGGTTAAAGAGTTGGTAAAATTGCGAGGCGCCCAATTCGTTGTAGGTGCGCCCAAGTTGGTAAACAAGGTCGCCCGATGCCTTAAACTCGCTGGTTACGGTGTATCTTATATCGGGCAATTTTGCTGCCATTGAATACAAAATGGTGGGCGGAACGGATATTTTTACCCCATCGGCTTTAAAATCGTTTTTCATACTGTCTTTACCCGATGTAAGCGGTATATCATAAAAGGTAGCCATGTCGTACAAGGCTTGGCACATTTGCACCAATTTTGCCAATTTTTCCTTGCCATCGGGGTTGGTTTGGGGGTCATATACCGAATCGGGCACGCAAAAATTATCGTTTACCGACCAAAAAATGCCGTCGCCGGTAGCAGTATTGGGCAGGCTGCCCCCTACTGATATAATTTGTCGCACTGCCTCATCAAAAGCCCCCGCCGACATTTGGTAGGCATCAATATCGCCGTAGTGGGGTATAATACCATTTGATACAATAATACCCTCATCGGTGTTGAACCCTACGCGCAAAACAGCGGCATCTTGGGGCGCTTTTCCCTGCGGACCCATTAGCGGTTTTACCACTGTTCTGCCCTTTACTTCGTGGTCGTACTGGCGTATTACGTTTTCGCGCGAGCAAATGTTGAGGCTACCCATTAGCCGGAGCAGAACTTGGTTGTAATCTAAATCAGCAGGCAGGGTGGGTTCTTGGAGTTGGGGTTTTTGCCACTCGGCATAAAGGGTTTTGGTAGGCACACCTTCATGCAAAAAGTGCATATTGAGCATCGCTACGGGTTTGTTGTTAAAACGCACATCAAGGTTGCCGGAGTTGGTAAAAATGCCAATATCGGTCATTTCTACTTCCATATCGTTTGCTAAGGCAAACAGGGCAGCCACATCATCGGGCTGGGCAACAATGGTCATGCGTTCTTGCGATTCGGAAACAAAAATTTCCCACGGCTTTAAGCCCGAATACTTGAGCGGCACTTTTTCTAAATGAATAACCGCTCCGCCGCTAATGGTAGCCAGCTCGCCTATGGAGGAGCTGAGCCCGCCGGCACCATTATCGGTACTGCATTTTACCAAACCTAAGTGGCAGGCGCGCACCAAAAAATCGGCGAGCAGTTTTTGGGTAATGGGGCTGCCTATTTGCACTGCCGATTGCGGAGAGTGTTCATCTATTTCTACCGATGAAAAGGTAGCGCCATGTATGCCGTCTTTTCCCACTCTGCCGCCTGCCATAAGGATAACATCATTAGGGGCAATGGGTTTTTCCCAAGCGGGTTTGCCGTGGTAATAAGGCTCCATAATAGCGCCGGTGCCGCAATAAACAAGGGGTTTGCCGCTGAAACGGTCGTCAAAAACAATAGCGCCGTTTACGGTAGGAATGCCCGATTTATTGCCGCCATCTTCAATGCCGTGGCGCACACCGTTAAAAATGCGCTTGGGGTGCAACTGACCGGTGAGGAGTTTTCCCTTAAAATCGGGCTTACCAAAACAAAGCACATTGGTATTAAAAAGGAGTTTTGCTCCGCCTACGCCGGTGCCAAGCGGGTCGCGGTTATTGCCTAAAATGCCGGTAATAGCTCCGCCGTAGGGGTCAAGGGCAGAGGGCGAGTTGTGGGTTTCTACCTTCCAAACAAAATTGAGTTGGTCGTTTATTTTTACCACACCGGCGTTATCGGCAAATACTTTTACCAACCAGTTATTGCCCTTTTCGGCAAGGTTTTGGGCAACTTTGTCGGTAGCGCCTTTAATAAAGGTTTTAAACAAGGAGTTGATGGTAGTATTTTCGCCGGTTTCGTGGTTTTGGTAGTGAATAGTGGCGTTAAACTCCTTGTGTTTGCAGTGTTCGCTCCAAGTTTGGGCAAGAATTTCTAACTCGCAATCGGTAGGCATAATGGGCAAACCTGCTTTTTTGCGCTGCTCAATGGTATCGGGCTGGCGGTAATAGGCTTGAATGGCTTTCATCTCGTCCAGATTAAGCGCCAACAGCATTTGTTTGGATAGCTGCATGAGTGCATCATCGGGCAGGTTAATGTCTATGGCAAGCACGGAGTCATCGGCTTTTACCCTTACTTCGGGTATGTATAGCTTATCGGTAGTGAGTGTTTTGTGTGCGGCAAAGTTAAACTGGTTAATGAGCGGGTTGCCCAACTCGTTTGCTAATGTTTGCAATTCAACCGGCGTGAGCGGGTTTTGGATATAGTAAATTTCTTGCGAAAAAATATGCTGTGTGCGGGTATCAATGGGGGTATTGAGGTAATCGCTAAGGGCTTTTTGTGCTGAGGTGCCTTCATCATCGGTAACGCCGGGCAACTTGGCTATGGCTATATAAGCTGCATACCCGTTTTGAGGCATCAGTTCATTTATGTAAATATCGTTTACTATAAAATCGTGCAGGCACTTGTGGGCAAATTCGGCTGCTTCCATTTCGGTTAGTTGATAACCTATGGCAAACGCTTTGCTGCTTTTTACCTTGCCGGTTTGTATGCCAAAGTATTTTTGTGCTTTTTCGGCAAGCTGCCGGGCGGGTACATCGGTTATGTGTTCCTGATAGGTAAGCTGTACAAAATGGTACATTTTATTTTGGTTGTTATTTGTTGGTGGGCAGATAATGAAGGTTAAATGGCAGTTGGCAGTAAGCAACCGGTAACAATCAGCCTTTTTTTGAGAGAGGGGGTGTGGGGGAGCGCGGTTTAAATGGCAGTTGGCAGGTGTACTTAGCGCTTACCGGTTCATGAGTTCTTCTATTTCGGCAGCTTCAATGGGTATAGAAGCCATAAGGTCAATAGGATTATCGTGCGTAACTAAGATGTCGTTTTCTAACCTGATACCCAAATTTTCATCGGGAATGTAAATACCGGGTTCGCAGGTAAACACCATGCCGGGCTGCATAGGTACGTATCGGTTGCCTACATCATGCACATCTATGCCTAAGTAGTGCGAAGTGCCGTGCATAAAGTATTTTTTATACAGCGGTTTATCGGGGTCTTGTTTGGCTACATCGGCGGCATTGAGCAGGTTGAGCTGTATGAGTTCTGCTTCTACAAATTTACCTACTTCTTTGTGGTACTCCTCTATGAGTGTGCCGGGTCGGAGCATAGACTTGGCAAAGTGAAAAGTGCGCAATACGGCGTTGTAAACGTCTTTTTGGCGCGGGGTAAAGCGTCCGTTTACGGGAATGGTGCGGCTAAGGTCGGCGGCATAGTTGGCATAATCTGCGCCAAAATCCATGAGCAAGATGTCGCCGTCATTGCACTGCTTGTTATTATTGTTATAGTGCAAGATGCAGGAGTCTTTGCCCGATGCTATAATGGAATTGTAAGCCGGTCCGGTTGCTCTGTTAATGAGGTATTCGTGTTGTATTTCGGCTTCAATTTCGTATTCATGCACGCCGGGTTTTACAAAAGACAGCACCCTGCGAAAGGCTTTTTCGGTAATATGAATGGCTTTGCCCATAAGCGCCAGTTCAATATCCGATTTAATAGACCGAAGTTGGTGCATAATAGGTGCGCTGCGTTTAAAGCGGTGGAGCGGAAAATTTTGCTGCATTTCGCGGGCAAACCGCAGCTCACGGTCGGGCACGGAGGTGTGCATTCGGGCGTGTTCGTTTAGGTTGAGGTAACAGGTTTGCGCCTCATACATAAGCGAGGGCAGGATAGATTCAAAGGTATCTGCCCACTGTATATTGGTTATGCCCGATGTTTGTCGGGCTTCTTGAATGGTGTATTTGTGTCCTTCCCACACTGCAATATGCTCATTGGTGCGGCGGATAAAGAGGATTTCGCGGTTGGCAGGTAGGGGGTGATTAGGAAAAAGCACTAATATGGTTTGCTCTTGGTCAATACCGGTAAGGTAAAACAAGTCGGCATTTTGTCGGAAGGTAAAAAAACTGTCGGCGCTGCGGGGCATTTCATCGTTGGCAATGAAAATGGCTATGGCATTTGGCTGCATTTCTTTTACAAACCGGGCGCGGTTTTGCACAAACAAATCGGGGTTAATGGGGGTATATTTCATGAAAAAAGGGGGCGTTTAAAAACTAAAAAAGGAGAAACAAAGGAGTATAGCGGACTATTATGCTGCAAAGGTACAAATTGATTTGGGGAAAAACGGCAATTAACCACCGGTTGTTTTACTCTTTGAGCTTAAACCTCCTACCCTACCCCAATTACTGCCAACAAACAAACTGCAAGGGTAATCTGTTTACCTTTGCCAAAGCATTACCCGGCTAAACATTAAGATAAATATCATTTACTTACAACCACTGCAAAAAACGCCTGCTCCTGTGAAAGTTACCGAACACCTTGCCAACCGCACCCATACGCCTGTATCTTTTGAGATACTGCCCCCGCTGAAGGGCAAAAGCATACAATCGGTTTACCGCATTTTAGACCAACTGATGGAGTTTAACCCGCCCTTTATAAACGTTACCTACCACAGGGCAGAGTTTAAATACAAACAGTTGGATAACGGTTTGTTTGAAAAGGTACACATTCGCAAGCGCCCGGGTACGGTGGGTATTTGTGCCGCCATTATGTATAAATACGGTGTAGATGCTGTGCCGCACTTGGTATGCGGCGGTTTTAGCCGCGCCGAAACCGAAGATGCCTTGGTTGACCTGCACTACTTGGGCATAAACAACGTGCTGCTGCTGCGCGGCGATGCGGTAAAACCCGAAACTAAATTTGTACCCGAACCCAAAGGCAACAAAAATGCGCTTGAACTGGTACAGCAAACGGTAAATATGAACAACGGCATTTACCTGGAAGAAGACCTTACCAATGGTTTTAAAACCGATTTTTGTATAGGAGTGGCAGGTTATCCCGAAAAACACATAGAAGCCCCCAACCTAAAAGCCGACTTGCAATACCTGAAACAAAAAGTAGATGCGGGTGCGCATTACATTGTTACGCAAATGTTTTTTGATAACCAAAAGTTTATGGCTTTTGAAAAAGCGTGCCGCAGCATAGGTATTACCGTTCCGATAATACCGGGTCTTAAACCCATAACCCGAAAATTGCAAATACACACGCTGCCCAGCGCATTTAACATTTGCTTGCCCGAAGACCTTACCGATGCCATAGCCGCCTGCCCTACCGATGAAGCCGCCGAGCAAGCCGGTATTGAGTGGACTATTGAACAGTGTAAACAACTGCTTGCTTATGGGGTTCCGTGCCTGCACTTTTATACTATGAGTAACGCCCACTCGGTTCAGCAAATTATGAAGGGTGTGGGGTGAGGGGGGATTGGGCTAAGGCAAGATTTTTTCCCTGTCTATAAAAGGTTTGATGTGGGGAGAAATACCTGCCGATGTCAATATGTCCACACTGCGTTTTAACTGCTCCGATAGCTCTATTTGCATGGTGGCAATATCTAACAGGCTAATGGTAACAGGTTTTTTCAGTTCGAGCAAAATATCTATATCGCTATTTTCAGTGGCGCTGCCGCGAGCATAAGAGCCAAACAAGTAAACCTTTTGCACGGCAGTATGGCGGGTAAAATAGGTTTGCAGGGTGGTGATTAGGGGGGGTGGCATGGGTGAAAGATTAGGGTGGTACTAATCAGATTAAGACAAGATTTTTTTCACTTCTGCCCTATTGACAAATCCCACAAAATTAGTTTGACCCAATTCCTCATCAATTATCACTTCAATATAGTTACCATTGTCTAACTTGTAGTTAGCATAAGCATCAGATAAGAAATGTATCTGCTGATTATCCGAACCAATCCATTGCAAAAATACATTTTTTTTACTTTCTATAAACCTTCCGGTTATTAGAATATCCAGGTGGTTTATTATTCCGGTTTGTGCCTTTTGTTGTAATTCGTCCATTTCATAACCCGTATAAAGCATAATGGTTAAGTTATGGGCTTTTATGCTTTGGCATAATTCTAACAATTCTTGGTATTGGTCAAATGGTTCACCTCCTAAAATTGTTACCCCCTCAATATATTCCTTTTGGGCAAGGATTTGATCAATGAGCTGTTCTGTGGAATACAAATGCCCTCTATTAAAAGCCCATGTTTCTGTATTCCAACAACCTTTGCACCTCAGAGAGCAACCTTGCGTCCATATTACAAAACGACAACCCGGACCATAAATATGGCTTGTTGGTTCAATGTGGTATATGTTCATTTTCGCTTAACTAAAACAAGTTGAATTTTATTGGCTTTTTTAACCTCCTCCACTTCATACCCCATTTCCTTTGCTTTTTCGTAAACCGCTTTTTTCTGGCTTTCTATGTATGCCTTTTTTTCTTGCTCCACTTTGAGCATTTCCTCTTCAGCTCTTTGTTTTTGTGCCTGAATTTCTCTTAGTTTTTGTTCATAGGAAAGCTGCTCCTGTTTTACTAAGGCATTTTCCTTCTCTATTGCCATTCTTTTTTCCTCTTCCTTTAGCCGCCTTAACTCCTCTTGTTTGCGGGCATAAACTATTTTATACTGGGAAGTTATCTTTTCCAAAAACTCTTTTATGTTACGAGTATGACTATCATGTGTTAAAGTAAATCTGCCACGAGAGTCTGCAACAAAAATTGTTGGTCGGTAGCCTTTTAGTTCAACAATTTCTATTCCATTTGCTTGTTGAACAAAATGGTATCCACATTCACTAATTGCTTCTTTCAAAATAGAAATATCCAAAAATGGGGTTAAGGTTTTTATAATTGCACTCATTTTCTTGTAATTTTATTTTCGTTTTTAATGGTTGGGGTAATGTTGCTTTCCCGATAGTAGTCATCGGTTTTTTTAATACTTTCAATTTCGGCTATGTCTTGGAGCAGATTTTCTAATTCTCCTATACAAACCTCGCCAGTAATACCCTCGGTTTCAGCACTAATGGTGCCGTCTTCTGCAATGGTTACAATGATTTTTGTTTCGTTGCTCATGATTAATTTAATTTAGAAATAATATTAATTTTTATTTTGTCGCACAAATTTCAGCCTTTAGTCTTTTAGCTTCTTCCTTTGCCCCCTCAAATTCTTCCCAGTAATTGATAACAAGGTACCGCTTTTTTGTTTGACTGTCAAAAAATAACTCACCAACTTTGGGATATTCTTCTAAGTCATCAAATTGCTGTGGAAGTAGTTGCGATAGGCCAATACTTTGACTTGTATAGGAGGAGTTGCGCATCATGCTTTTTAATGAGCTTTCTTGTTGCTCATATTTAGACAAATCGGGACTAAATGGTTGGTTGATTTCACTTTCCAGGTCACTGATGGTCTGTTCTAACTTTTCTATTTGCCCCTCCATCTCGGTTAAACGTTTCTGGAAGCGTACTCCGATTTCTTCGTATTCACTGTCTATTTTGCACATTACTTCCCAACGCTTTTTGGTATCGGAATTAATGTCGGAATGGTGTTTATTTTTTTTATCCTTATTTCGTTTATGGTGTGTATTTCCGTCTCTAACTTGCCCTTCCAACTCTAATTTCAATTCATCCCAGTCTCTTTCTAACTCAATTTTCTGTAGAAAATTACCTCTCTGTGTGTTTCGATTTTTAATTGCGGCTTCTAAATCTATTTTTTTTTGTTCTTCCAGTTTTTCCTTTTTCTCCTCCAGCTCTAATAATAAAAATTCCTTTTCATCCTTTTCCTGCCTTTTCTGCTTCTTTAGCTGTTCGTATTTTTGTTCTTGTACTGTTCTATCTGTTTCTTTTTTAACGGCAATATCCTGCCCATTTACTTCTTGTATCAGTTTATTGACCTTTTCGAACAACTCTCGCCCAGCAAATTTACTCAATTTTGTTACATCTACCTTTCTTAGGTCTTCCACTTCCTTACTTAAGCGGTCAAATGTATTTTTTTTGGTAGAAAAAAATGATATTAACTTTTCAAAAGGGGAATTATTACCCCTACTCTTTATTTCATCTATTTTGTTGTCAATTTCGTTCAATTTATCCGTTAGCTTCTTTTTAAGTTTTGCCCATTTATCGTATAGTTCATCGGACTTTACACCAGAAGGCACATAAAAAGGTACCAATTCTAATTTATAGTGAACTTTCTTAGCGTAAACAGTTTCCTCGGTGAGGTACTCCTCCCATTGTGGGGTATTTAGCTCTGAAAGAGGAACATTATTGGTAACTTGCATTCGGTAGGCTTCCTCCTCCATTTTAAGTACCTCTTCCGCTTTATTATAAAGTCTAAAACTGGTTTTAACATCCTGATAAGGGATAGCTGTGGTAAATATACTGCATTTTTCCTGAATATACTTTAGATAAGCTCTAATATAAAATGACTGCGACTTATTTAACCTAACCAAATAGCTCAACATATTGATGCCAAAATCAGTATTAGGATACAGGTACATCTCTTCTTTAAGAACAATACAGCCAAATGGCAGAGCATTTTCTGAAGCAAGCAATAGTATTTGATTTTTGGCATATCTTTTAACCTCTTCGGGGTCATTGCCTAACAGCGCTGTTTGCAAGATTAGGTTTGCCCCATGTTTGGATAAATTAAGCAAATTTGATTGTCGGATATTTTTCATAGTCATTAATATTTTGCCAGATGAACCTTCATTTTTTTGAATAATAAAGGATTCAATCTCATCAATATCTAAATGTCTATCAACATCTATATCGCCATATACAGCTTCGGTTACTCGCTCTTTGTTGGTAGAAAATTTATATTGAAACAGAGCATCAGACCAGAAAACTTTGCAGAAAAAAACGTACATTTCTTTAATCTGATTTTCATCAAGTACTAATGCTACATTTTGAATTCGTTTACTTAGACTTTGGGTACTTAACTCTCCTGTATATATCATACCCGCTGTTTCACCTTCTATATCAGTAAGTACAAGACTCCCATATACTTCATTGCCAATTCTTACAATAGATTTCTCAGCAAACAATGGGAGCGCCTTTTCATTTTCGCTTTGGTCTTTGGTGTAAAGATAAACTCTTACTCCTCTTGCACATGCGCCGCTAATTGATTTTTGTATATCGGGGTCGGATAATTGGGGGCTATAAATCATTAAAGTTTTTTGAGCTTTATCAATTAAAGCAATTATGGCATTTTTAAAGTCTTCTACAATAAAATCAGCAGGCGGAGTGGGTAAAACGCTTGCATTACTTTGAGTTGAAATCCAGCAATTTTCAATGATTTTTTGGCTGTAATCTCTAACTATTGTACTTTGTTTTGGGGTGATTCTGTTTTTCATTGTTTTTGTTATTTTTGGTTTAAAAGTGATTGAACTTGGTTTTGAATGTGATTTCGGATGTCTTTTCTGATTGAGTCTTGTTCAACAGCTATGATGCTTAAATCTTTTGACCTGCCTAATGTATCGGCAGTAAAGTCGCTGTTTTTAGGATAAGATATAAAATCGATAGAGTTAGAGAATTTGTAAACTAAGATTTCATTTGATGTTGTAACCATAATCAGATAACGGTCATGGTTGGAACGCGTGGTGATATTTGCAATGTCAATTTCCTTTATAGAGGGCGCAACATGAGCTATATATTTACTTCTCATGTTTTTATTATCTTCATTTTTGTTATTAAATCTTGTATATAAATACACCTTAGTTTCGTTGTCGGTTAGAACACTCGTAAACTCTATAAAGCATTTTTGCTGAAAATCGTTATATACATAAGAGTCGTAGTAAAATAAGCCTAATAGTTTGTCCTTTGGTTTAAGTTGTGAGAGTACCTGGCGCATGCTCATTTCTTCATCGGGCACAATGGTTATAGGCTTAGCCTGACTCTGTACAGATTTATGCAGGAATCGGGTAGGATTTAAGTCATAAGGCGCTGCTAAGTTATGTTTTTCTTTAGTTGGTAGCAATTCTAACATGTCGGTTATGTTTGGCGTATTAAAATTATACTGCGATAACACTTCGTGCTTTTTAAATTTATACACTAAATTATTAAACTGTTCGGGAGTGGTAAAGCCTTTCTTAATATTTATAGACAAAAGACTCTCCATCCATAGTTTAGCCTTTTCATTGTTTAAAGGACAAATCAATAGACCGGTAATTTTAATCTCATCAAATTTGCCCAATTCAGTTGTTTGATTCTGAAACTTACATTCAGGAATTTCAAAGTTCTCAATAAAAGATGTGCGTTCTTTAATGTCGTCAAACTCTAAGGCAGCTCTCCTTTTACCGCTCATTTCCACCCATTTCATTTGTCGGCGAGGTAAAAAGTCTTCCATAAATGAATTTAGTTGAACCGAAGGGGTATAAATTTTGCATAGCGTCTTGTTTTGCCTTAAAACGCTTAACTTTGGGTATACTCCTTCCTCTCCCCATTCCAAGTGCAAGGACAAATTTTCGGATTCTTTATTGATGCCCATTTCTGACATTTTGTCAAGCCTTATTTTTTTAAGTGGTTGGTTCTTGCCAGATTCTACAATACTAACTTCATATTCTCCACCTAATCTTAAATCAATTTGGCGAAGATTGGATATTCCATTTTCAGAGTTTTTCGGACGCACCCGTTCCACAGAAAGAATATCGGGTTCATTAACCAATGGGTCATTCAATAAAAGGGTGAATTGGTAGATACCAGCTTCTTTTTGGTAGTGTGAGCCGTTTTCTTTTACCCTTTTACCATACTGTGTTAGTTCGTGTTGATGGTTTAAAATGCCAATTACTTGCAGGTGGTGCAGTATAGACTTGTTTTCTCTGGCAGTCTTGTCTATTTTGCCCTCATCAAGTTGTTGCAAGTAGTTTTGTATGTCCGTCCTTTTAGTTTGAAGGCTGATTTCGGCATATAACTCAACTGTATTTGCCTTAACTGTTCTTTTTGCAATTACTTTCATGGTGATGGTTATTTAAATGATTGTGCTAATTCTTGAAGTTCTTTGGAGTGGTTTTGTTTTTCAAAAAATTGACGATTTCCAACAATTACCAATTGATGCCTTGCACGTGTAAGCGCTACGTTTAATCGGTTGGGGCTATCTAAAAATCCTACCCTTTTATTTTGCATAAGCGAGAGGAACACCATATCTGCCTCTTGCCCTTGAAATTTATCAACCGTATATAACTTTATAGAAACTTCCACACCGTTGATGGAACGGTTAAATCTGCTAATTTTGTGTTCCTGGTTGCATAATGTTCTGAGCATTTCTCTTAAAGCCCTTTCCTGTTTTTGGTAAAATGCTAATACAGCTATTTCATAGGCTTTAATGTTGCTCCCCTGCTGTTTTAGCCAAGAGAAAAATTTATCAAGCTCCGCTTTAACTGCTTCTACTTCTTTGAAATTGCCTTTTTGACCTATCCATCCATCATAAGGTACATCTATCCACCAACATTTTTGCGGAAAGTGGTTGTACGCCCATGGTCTATCATTTATGCCGGTTGCATCTTTCAGAGCTGGATACTTTACATCCTTGGTGTAGAACTTTCTACGAGGGAATTGAGATATGGCAGAGTGCATTCTGTGCTGATATACCAACTTCGTATAACGCGGCATTAAGTCCTGATGCTCAAACCCATCTGTCAAAACACTCGGGCTTTCATTTCTCCGCCCTACAATTCCTTCCTTTAAGGCTTCTAAAATAGAAGGCAGCGCTATTTTCTTAATCCCGAATACCTGCGACCAGACCTTGATAGATTTGGGCAAAAGAGATTCAATTTGACTTTCTATGCCGGACTTTTGTTCTCTATTATCTTGATTTTGCATTTTGAATCGTAGCTCATAATGCCTTACAAGTCGCCATGTCAGTTCTGATGCCCAATCTCTCTCTGAGAGCCACTTTAACAAATACGCTACAATGTCAAAACTATTATCAAGTTTCTTGCCTCTGTCGTCTATATAATATCGGTTTTTATAGTATCGGTTGTGTCGAAAGGCGTGGGTTGTATTTTGCCAGTTTTTGTCAAGTACCATAAATGATTCTGGTATGAAATCCAGCATTTCATTAAGCTTACCCAATTCTACGAATAACACATCATGGGTTAGTAGTTGGATACCTTCTTTTTTTGCTTGTTCTACGTTCAGTACAAAGCCGACTGAAAACTTTTCGGTTTTTCCGGCTTCCCATTCTTTTTGTAAATAGGCCAATGTATCTGTACTTACCGGAATTATAAATTTATTGTGCATATAGATTGGCTTACCCTCTACTTCTTTTTTCTTAACGCGAAATAACTCTATAAAAAACAATAAAAAACAAGCAGTCTGTATGTCATTAGGTAAAGTTCCATTTCTTTTCACTTGCAAACAACGGATGTTATCTTCAATAATACTTCTATCAGTAAAAGGGGAAAGTTGCATTATATCGCCAATCAATACCCATTTGTTGGCATACAAAGCCGGAACTAAAAACTCTTGAAAAGTAGTTTTGCTGCACTCATCTATGATTAGATAGTCATATTGGGGCAATATGGGAGTATCTTTGTATCTGTCACCTTTAATATCAGGGTGCTGTAAAATACCGGTAGTAGTGCCGCATACTAAATTTGCAGATTCAACAAGCAAATCATTGTATTGATTTAATTTGTTAGATTGTTTGAGGGTTTCAATTTGGAATTCTCTAACCGACTCTGATATTCTGTTTACATCGCCAATACGCAATGGAAAAATTACATCGGTTAAATTTTTCTCTTTAATTCTTTCCAAAACGTTGTCTATAGCCACATGTGTGGATCCACATAGTAGCACTCTTTTTCCGCTTTTACAGAGTTGGTAAATAAGTTCAAGAATTACGGTTGTTTTTCCTGAACCGGGAGGTCCTTCCATAATTGCAAAGTCGGGAGTAGCCAAGGCTTTTTGAACAAAACTTCTTTGCTCCTCAATTCCACTACGGCTTTCATCTGTAAGTATTTTCCAATCATATATGGATGTTTGATTCACCGGCAACCAATTTTCGGCTTTCTTGGGCAATAACAGTTTTAAGATATTGTGATGGCTGCCAATGGGTGTGTTTAATAACGTACTTATGGCTCTTAACTGCATTTTGAATTGGTAAACATCAACCAATAACCTTAATGTGCCAGTCTCCGGAAAAGCATAACTCTTATCACTCGAAGACTTTAATACAATTTGTTGTTCCTCTTTGTTAAAAGCAACAATGTTAAATCTATTTTGATTTCCATCTGCTAACTCATTTACATTATCATCAAAAAAATAATCTATCACAGAAAATGCTCCAATTTCCTCGTTTTCTTCAATGTCCTTATCCAACTCTTCTAATTGTATCCAAAATTCATCTTTTTTGTCTTTGTTTGTACTTACTTCTATGTGAAATCGCACACCCTTTTGAGTTGCAATTTCTTTCCCGATGAATTTTTGAGGATTTGGAACTGAAAACACAAGATTCTTTCTATCAATTATTGTAGCATCAGAAAAATCTACTAAGGTGTCATTGTTTTCAATTGGGTTATAGTTTGCCGGTTTGTATAAATTGGGTTTGTCAATACGCGTTTTTGTGGAGAAGGTAACAGAATCACTCAATTCACACAGTACTTTAATATTGGGTGGCAGATGAGAAATTGAAGTTACAACAAAACTACAAGATTCACCATTTAAAATAACATCATCGCTATTATTTATAGATGCGCCGATTTTTAGTTCATTTGGTGACAAAAGTTCCCATTTGGAATTTTTCCCGTTTAGCTTTACCTCGTTTATGGGTGCCAAATTGTTTACCCAAAATGGAATTAGTTCGTAAGTGGGAAATCCCCATATTACTTGCCAATTTTGGTAACCCTCCAACTCAGGGAGTCTTACAAAATGGGAATCACCGATAATTTTGTAGTTTTCTTGTGCTATACTAAACTTTCTTTTTATTGAGGCAACTTTAATAGGCTCCTCAATATCTGCCTCTACTTGCCCATCAGTGCTTTTTATTTTGTACCAACCCGGCTCAGTTATGATGCTGATGGTGGTAAATGGAGTAGTTTGGTAAACGTAGTCTATCAGTTTGAGAGTTAGATACTGCTTTGGCGTTTTTTTCCAACTCACTTCAACCTCTTTTGCCTTCAACGCCTCTATTGCTCGCTTTAAATACAGTTCAAATTTATAGAGCGATTCTCTTGAATTATATTGTAAAAGTGAGGCAGCTGTAATGCTTGGTTTAAATTGAAGATAGTAATGTGGCATGGTTGCGAAATTTTGCTGTTAGTTTAACATTGTTAGTAAATGGAGAAGTATAGAATGGGCTTGCCGAAACACTTTTAACTTTTCATGAATGGATTAACATATTCCTGTTTTAATTTCGGTCTTTCTTTGTCTTCGGGTTTTAAATCTACTTTATCGCTATCTTCTTCAGAGGCTTTTACCGTTCTGCCATCTGCCCATTTGCGCAAGTTTTCTATGTCCTCCGCCATTATTTTAGATAGAGGATATGTTTTTTTGATGGCATTTACAAGGTATTCCGTATCGAGTTCTTCATTTCTGTCAAATGCTTGATATAGTGCTTCTTTCACCGCTTCTTGCAATTCAGCACCCGATAATCCCTTACTTACTTCAACCAATTTATCTAAATCAAAAGCCTCCAGCTCTCTTTTTTTCTTTGATAGGTGAATACTCAGAATTTCTTTACGCGCTTTTGGACCGGGTAAGTCCACAAAGAATATTTCATCAATACGTCCTTTTCTGAGTAATTCAGGAGGTAGGGTTAGGTTATTAGCCGTAGCTACTACAAAAACGGGTTTTGTTTTTTCTTGCATCCATGTAAGAAACGTGCCTAATACACGCGATGATGTGCCACCATCGCTTTCTCCTCCAACTGCAAGTCCCTTTTCAATTTCATCGACCCATAAAATTGAAGGTGCAAGTGCTTCTGCTACTTTTAAGGCTTCGCGTATATTACGCTCTGATTCCCCCACTATACCACCAAATATCTTACCCAAATCCATACGCAAGAGTGGAAACTGCCATTGGTTTGCAACTGCCTTAGCCGTTAAACTCTTACCGGTGCCGGGAATACCCAGCATCAATATCCCTTTAGGAGTATCTAATCCATAATCAGCAGCTCCGGTTTCAAATGCCCGCTGTCTTCTTCGCAACCAACTTTTTAAATTTTCCAAACCGCCAACATCTGATAATGACTCTTTTGGGTGGTAGTACTCCAAATATCCACTTTTTTTAATTATATTTTCTTTTTCGGCAATGATCAAGGGAATTTCGTAATCGCTTAGTTTTCCTTTCTCGTTATAGGCTTTGGCAAAGGCAAACTCGGCTTCCATTATAGTTAGCCCCAAAGAAGCGCTAATCAGTTTTTCAGTTTTTTGTATGCGATCTGCTGGTATATTGAATTTTGCAACAACTTGGTCAAATACTGCTGATAAATCAGGGAGACTTGGATATGGTATTTCAATAAGCTGTATTTCTTTTTCCAGTTCATTGGGAATGTAATTTACAGGCTGCGCAAGTATGAGTGTCTTATTGTTCCTATCGTTTAAAATATAGTTCCGAAGCCTTCTAATTGTATTGAAAGCATTTGTACCAACTTCTTCATATTTTAACTCGTTATGAAAATCTTCCAGAATCAAAATGGAGTGGTCTTGTAGTTCGTCCCGAAAATAGTCAAGGATTTTTTCAGGTGTTCGCAGATTATCAGCAACAACTTCAAAATCAAATTTTTCCCAGTCCCACTTTTTAAGACCTTCTATTCTGTTCCAAGTAAACCAGCTTCTGTTAATTGATTTGGCTGTTTCATTTACAATACCATGAATGCGTAAAGTTTCATAACTCACAAGTTGGATTACCTTTGCGCCGGAATTAATGAAATTGATGAGTTTTTTTTCGATTTGCATAACTGTGAATGGTGATTTAGTTTTAAAAAGTTGATTATTTGATTTATTAAGTTGCGTTTATTGTTAGAAATTGAAGTATCGATTGGTTAATTAGGCAGTTAGTTGTTGTTAGATTTCCTACCCCTCCCGTTTCAACATGAGCGTACAGCCATCTTTTGCCCTTTCAATAATGTACTGTGGCGCTAACCGCTCGCAAAACTGGCGTAGGGTGCTGAAACCCTGTTTTTTCCAGTCAAAGTTTAACTCTTGTTTCAGGTATTCGCCTAAGCGGCTCATTAGTACGGTTTGGGTGTTGGGGTTGGCGATTTTGTTGAAAACTTGGGTAAACCGGCTGATAAATTCGGGGGTAAACGGACGGTTTACCGTGCTGGCATCGGGTTTTAGCGTGGTTAGTATCTTTGGCTCTCCTTTTTTTGTATTGAGGCGGCTGTCTAATGTTGCCCTGTCCATTATACCCACTATGGTTAAGCCGGAAAGCGTAGGGCTAACAAGGGTGGCTTGTGTTTGGGAAGCTATTTGTTTTTGGTCGGGTTCGGTTAGGGCAACCGTTTCACTTTTAGCAGTTTCGGTATTGGTTTCTTTTACTGTAGCAGAAGCGGGCGCTAATGTGGTATTATTAGAAACATCATCTAAATGGTGAAACCAGTTGCAGGCTTTTTTAAATACCAGCATGGTACTAAATCTGCCAATACCTATTACGGTTATGTTGTTTTCGCGCAACCTTACGGCAAGTTGGGTAAAGTCGCTGTCGCTTGAAGCGAGGCAAAAAACGGGGGCTTTTTTGGCACACATCAGGTCCATAGCATCCATTACCATAGCTATATCAGTGGTGTTTTTACCCTTAGCAAAGTTGAACGATTGAATGGGTTTGAGCCCGTATTCAAAAACGGCATTTTTCCAGCAGGCATGTTGAGGCTGTGTAAAATCGGCATATACTCTTTTGATGGCTACATTGCCATATTGGGCAGCCAATCCAAGTACTTTGGGCAGTAAGTCGGTAGAAACGTTATCGCCATCAATCAACAAAGCAACGGAAGGAAAATTTTCTTGTGTGTTCATCTTTTTCGGTTTTATGGTGGTGGGGTAATGTGTGGTAAACGTTATAAGGGGGTTGGTTAGTTCCAATCCAAAATGGATAAGTGAAGGAAATTTATTTTTTCTGTTTTTATAGTCTGCCTTTTTTTCTTTTCTCTTCTACAACGCAAAATTACGGCGGTTTACTCCCAAAAATTCAATCCAAGTTGGATTCCAATTTGGATTTTTGAGAAAGCGGCATTAATAGCTTTTTGCATTTTATAACACAATCAGAACCGCTTGTTAGCCATTAGATTTCCTGCTATTTCATGCATAGTTAGCCATTCTTCTTCGGTAAATGTGTTGCTGCTTACAACAACTGGGATATTAAAATCACCGATCCCTTTTTCTTTGAAACCCCATTTAGCTTTTTCAGCATAGAGTTCAGTTCCTTTAAGTAACATTAATGGATAAGCGGTGAGGTATTGGCAACCATTATTACTTAAAAAATCAATTGTGCTTTTGAAACTTTCAACAGTTTGTTGAGGCAACCCATAAATTATACTAATTTCATAAGATATATTTCTATCATTTAGCAGATGCAATACTTTTTTGATTTTGTTAATTGAGTTATGTCTTTTAATTACTGCATATTCGTTCTCGTGAATGGTTTGTACCCCAAACTCAAGATGAAGATTTAACTCAGAACAGTAATCTAAAAATTGCTGCCCATCGTGGTTAATAATAAGTTCAATTTTGGATTGTACTGTAATAAGGCTTTTTAGGTTAATGCGCTTAACTTCTTCCAGTATATTCAGATATTCTTTTCCTACATTGAAAACAGGATCTAAAATGTTTATTTTTTTTACTTCTTTTTCCTTAAAAAGGCTCAACTCCTCAAATACTTTGTCTTCAATTCTTCGGTAAACTTTGTTACTTTTTAGATCTCTGTGGGCACAAAAGGAGCATCTGTAAGGACAACCTCTCTTTGTTTCCATTCTTACCATTGGTTGATGTTGAGTTAATTGTATTTCGCCTGATGTATAAACAGAGGGTAAAGCGGTATAATCAATATTTTCACTTAAAAATAAGGGTGTGCCCGATGGCATGGTTGTATGTATAGCATCAATGAGCCCTTTTTCTCCGTATCCACTCACAAAATACTGGCAGTCGGGATATTCAAATTCAAGTAACTCTTTTGAAGAATAGGAAATTTGATAACCACCAAGAAGAATGGCTTTATTGTAGCCCACCCTCCTGAGGGTTTTGATAAGTGAGTGAATAAGGTATTCAGACCATACATAGCAAGATAATGCTATTATGTCATAATGATGGACGTTTAACGCCAAAATAGAGTTAAAGACATTTTCACTACCTTTATCTTTGTCTAACGTAAACATGTTTATGCAATGATGTGTAATTTGAAAATCAATACCATAACCCGGTTGTGTCTTTGCATAAGCCAATAATGATGCAATGGAAATAGACTGGTTTACCTCACCCGGTCTAATTAAATCAAATGAAACAAGAAGTACGTTTTTCATTGGAAACAGTTTAGCTATTGGTGATTATTCTTACAGGAATCTCCCTATTTTCACCAATCAAAACCATAAATTCCATGGTATAATTCAGTCCAAATTGGATTTTGTGATAATCCAATTTGGATAATTATAAAAGCGGCAAAAACCTTTAATTTAAAGGACTTTTGCCGCTTTTTTACAGTAATGCTAAAGTTTGTTATGCTTTGGTATTTTGCTCATCGCTGTAAAAACCAAAATCGTTGGCTATTTTAAGCAAAAACTGAATCATTTCCCAGTCGTCATCTATGTGCAGTTTTTGTTTGTATTGTCTGAAATAACGGTCTATACTATCTGCATCGGCAATCATATTTAATCTTTCTCTGGTTTTTTGGCTCAGCAGCTTTCGCCATTTTTCATTGCCTTTTAATAAATCTTTTTTACCAATCTCTCTCAATAACTTGGCATATTGCCTAAAAATATCCCTGTGGGTTTGGTCATCTTCTGAGTAGGCTTTTGGACCTAAATAACTTCTTGTTTCTTCTATTTGACTGCTGTAATAAGGCGTGTTTGCTCCGCCCAAAATTTGGGTAAGCGCTTTGGCTAACTGGTGTTGTTCGTGGGCAGTACCGGCTGCATCTTCCTTCCACACATACCCATCTACGGTTAGTTTTACCGTTGCTCTATAAACGTAAGCGGGGTTATCGTTTATGCTGTAAATGATACGTTTTACGTGCGGATACCGGTTTTTTACAAATTCCACCAATTCAAGCCCTGAGTGGTCGGGCATGGTAATATCGGTAATGACCACATCTATCGGAAATTTTGCTAACCATTTTCGGGCATCTTCGGTGTTGGTACAATTATAAAAGGTGCATTTCGGAAAATTGGGTTTTAAAATAGCTATCAGTCCTTCGGTAATTTCGGGCTGGTTGTCCACCAATAAAATGGTTTTGTTTTTCTTCTTCGGGTTAATGGGGGTGGCGGGCACATCGGGAGCGGTTATCTGTTTGGCTAAATCTTGGTCAAAAATGGTTGGTTCTTCGGCTTCTTTCCAACTTTCTTGTATGGGTAGGGTTATTTTTACCCTTGCCCCGCTGCCATCGGGCGAGGTTTTTATATTGCAGGTGCCGCCCACAAAATCGGTACGTGAGTATATGCTTTTTAACCCGATAGAATTTTTTTGCAGGGCGCTTTCTAAATCAAATCCTTCGCCAAAATCCTGCACAATCAACTCTAAAACATCGGGCAATTGGTTGTACCTGATTAAAACCACCGGCGTATCGGTATATTTAATTATATTATTCATGCACTCCTGCACAATGTTAAACAGCTCGGTTTCAATGTCTTTGGGTACTTCAATCTGCACATTACCCCTATAATCTACATGAAACTGTCCCTTATAGGTTTTGTTTAGGGTGGCTGTGTATATGAGCAAATACTCTTTTAGCGAAAACTCCTGCAAACTTTTGGGCACCAAATTATAGGCTATATTGCGCAGCTCATCTAAAATTTCCTGTATTTTTAGCCTTGTTCCCGGGTCGTGCGTTTCGTCTAACAGCAGGCGAAGTTTGTTTTGTACACTGTCGTGCAGGGTAAGGCTAATGCGTTTGCGCTCATATTCAAGTACTTCCAGCAGGTTTTCTAATACAAATTTGGGAGCGTGTGCAGTATTCATTCGGGCATTGTTTATTTGCTTAAGTGGTATATATAGAACTAAATAGCAACTTACAAAACAACCATAATCAGACAAACAGTATGCCGCATTTGTTATATGCTTCATTATTTGCCAACCGGTATTTTGTTTGCCGTAAAGATAGTACAATTGGCTCGTATTTTATGCTGATTTATGTGCATTATTTTTGGTGTTGGCAAATACCTTTTATATTGTTATGCTTTTATAGCTCAAGCAATCTTGTTTAAGAGGGTTTTGTTTTGCGTATGCACACAAATCCGGCAGCCATCAGCACACGGATAACACAGATGCGGCTGATTGACACAGATTTTTGTATCTACTTAACGCAAGGTTGGAGTTAAAATGAGCACTCAATGGGATAAAGCCTGCGTGAGGTTTAGGTGTATTTGTTAAAACCGGCAACAGATTACGGTGCGCTGCACCTGATAAAAACATTTTTGCCTCTGTGCTACCAAGATTACGGGGCGCTGCCCCTTGTGTGTTACTGCCTCCTAAAATGCGCTTTTGGGGTTTTGCAAAGGAACAGCGCACCGTAATATAGGTAGCAACCAAGTTAAATGCCCGGATTAACAAGATGCAGCGCACCGTAATATATCGCCCCACCTGTTTGAAATCCTTTTTTAGTAAGCCTTTGAGCATGCTCATAACTCCAACCTCACGTAAGATTTGTAAAGCTGCTTTATCGGTTTTCTTTTCTGTTATATACTTTGAGCATCATTCTTATGTCTTCTAACTGTTCTTTCAGTTCTTGCTGTTCTTTATAGAGCCAGCCTACTGCTGCAATGAGTAAAACGAGTACAATGGTAGAAATAAGGGCGGCAAGATTGTTATCTGACCCCGATGTGCGTGTTTTATCGGGCGTGGCAGAAGTGGGTGTGGTGGCAGCAGGTTGGTTGGTTGATTCGGTTTCTGAAGGGGTGGCAATTCCGGTAGTAGAAGTAGGGGGTGGTAAGGGTTGTCGGTCTTTGGCTTTTTCGCCGCCATAAGTGTTTTTACCTATTTGCACCAATGCTTTGTTTACAATAGCGCTGATTTCTTGCTGTAACTGTTGGTTATTTGCTTCGTAATTTTTACAAACATTATTGGTGGGTTTTCTGTATTTACCGCACAAACTTGCATATGACTCCTCCACAAATAGGGCAAGGTCGTCTAAACTTGTTTCAAAAACCACATATTCACTGGGGTTTTCTATGCTGTTTTTGCGGTCGTTTATTTTGCTTGTTATGTTTAGTATGTCTTGTTTATAGCCTTTGGTTTGGTTTTCCTGAATTTTTTTTACTTCCCTAACAATGGTTTCGTATCGGCAATCGGTAATGTTTTTTGCCAAAAATGCGCGCTCAAAACTTGTCAGCATTTTTTTTGCTGTGGCACAGTTTATTTGGTCTATTGCTTTTTGGTAGGTTTCGGTTTGGTTTTGAGCCCGTAGCATGTTGGTATAAAAGCAGAGGGCTATTATGAGTAAGAGGGTTAGTTTTGTGTTGGTCATAGTAAATTGTTTTTGGGTGGGCTAAAACAAGGTTGTTTTGGGTAAAGGTACAAAAATTATTAGCAGCCTGTGGCAATTATGGTTATTAGCTTATAAAATTCAGATTCATGGGGGCAAGTTGTTTTACTGCACCATACTGGTAAGCTCGCCATCTTTAAATTGGGTAACAATGGGTTGTCCTTTTAGGGCTTTTTGTGCGCCGGTTAAGGCTTTTCCATTTTGACGGGTAATGGTAAAACCGCGTTGAAGCAGGCTGTCTATATTAAACAGGTTAAATGTTTGCTCTAAATGTTGGAGTTTGGTTTGGTGAATTTGCAGCAGATGTTTGGCATTTTTAGTCATTTGGGGCATAATGTTTTGTAGTAGTTGATTTTGGCGGCTGAGGCGGTTATTGGCTATGTTTTTTAATTGTGCAGCGGTGGTATGGAGGTAAAAATGCTGTTCGGTTAGCAGGGTTTGGGTAAGGGTTTTTAGTTGGCTGTATTGGTTTAGCAATTGGGCTTCAAAGTTGAGAAAAGATTGCAGCACAAACTCGGCAACGGCGGTTGGGGTTTTTAGGGGGGTATGTGCTACCAAATCGGCTACTGATTCATCTTGCTGGTGTCCTATTCCGGTTAAAACCGGCAGCGGACACTGCGCAATAGCCACTGCAATTTGGTAGTTGTTAAAGGCTTCCAAATCGAGTTTGCTGCCACCGCCGCGAATAATAACCACTGCATCAAACCGGTGTTGGCGTTCTGCTATTTCTTGCAAGCGTGCAATAAGGTCTTGTTCTACTCCCTCGCCCTGCATTAAGGAGGGGAAAAGTGTGGTTTGCACCTTGTATTGGTAGGGGTTTTGGGTGGTTTGGTTTATGAAATCGCCATAACCGGCAGCCGTTGCCGATGAAATTACGGCAATGCGCTGTAAAACTTGTGGCAAGGGCAATTGGGCATTTAACCCGATGAAACCTTCTTGGATAAGGCGGTTAATGGTTTGTTGTCGGCGCAGTTCCAGCTCACCCAGCGTTACCGATGCATCTATATCAGAAACAATGAGTTTCATGCCATATACTTCATGAAAATCAACCGTGCATCGGAGCAGTATTTTATTACCTTCTTTGAGCAGGTTGTTTAAATCAGCGCCAAATTTAGAGCGCAGATAAGCATAGGTATTTGCCCAAATAGCGGCGCTCATTTTGGCGGTAATGGTATTTTGGCTTTTATCAACCAAATCGAGGTAGTAATGACCGCCCCTGCCTGCCATTTTACAGGAGGATATTTCGGCTATTACCCAAACATCGGGTTTAATGGTTTCTTGTAAAACCATTTTTACGAGCTGGCTGAGTTGTGTAAGGGTAATGCGTTCCAAAAGATGTTTTATTTAAGCGGTTTTTTGAATAGGATAGGGGAAAATTTGTGTTACGGTTTTTGGTTTTTAATGTTCATCACACTTGCCTGATGCCTGATAGATTCTTTGTGTATGGCGTTAAAGATAGCGCTTATAAAGTCTTCGCTCAAGCCCACTTTTGCGCCGTGTTCGCATCGGGTTTGTACAATTTCGCTCCATCGGGCGCTTTGCAGAATGGTAATGCCGGTGGTTTTTTTGTATTCGCCTATTTTTTGTGATACTTTCATGCGTTGGGCGAGGAGGTCTATGAGTTTATCGTCGTGTTCGTTAATAATTTCTCTGAGGTCTTCTAAGGTATGTAAAAAGCCTTCATCGGTAATGGTGGGTGTGCGCAGGATAAGGCTTTCAATGAGTTGGTGGTAAATTTCGGGTTCTATTTGCTGTTGGGCATCGCTTAGGGCTTTGCTTGGGTGAATGTGGGACTCAATCATTAAGCCGGTAAAGTTTAGGTCCATTGCTTTTTGGGCAACTTCTTGCAGCAAATGCCTTACGCCGCAGATGTGGCTGGGGTCGCAAATAATGGGTAACTGGGGCAAGCGGCGCATGAGTTCAATGGGGATTTCCCACTGGGGTCGGTTTCGGTATTTGTTTTTACCATAGGTAGAAAACCCCCTATGAATGGCGGCAATTTTGGTAATGCCGGCATGGTTTAGGCGTTCAAAAGCGCCAATCCAGAGTTCCAAATCGGGATTAACGGGGTTTTTTACCATAACCGGCACATCAACGCCGCGCAGGGCATCGGCTATTTCTTGCACGGCAAAAGGGTTTACTGTGGTTCGGGCGCCAATCCAAAGCACGTCTATACCCATTCGGAGGGCTTCGTAGGCATGTTTGGCATTGGCAACTTCGGTAGTTACGGGCAAACCGGTAATTTTACCTGCTTCTTTAAGCCATTGCAGCCCTACGCTGCCAATGCCTTCAAAGCTATTGGGGCGGGTGCGGGGTTTCCATATACCCGCCCTAAGCATGTTTACGTAGGGTTTTTTGGCAATCCTTACGCAGGTTTCAATTACCTGTTCTTCGGTTTCGGCGCTGCAAGGACCTGATATGTAAACCGGTTTGGCAAGGTCTGTGCCTACGTTCCACTGGTTTAAAGGGGTAATTTGTAGTGTGTGCATGTGGTGTTTGGTGATGTTGTAGAACAGAAACAAGAAAAAACAAAGGTGGTTTAGTTTATGATTTATCTAAAATTTTCCCGATAGCGTTTGCTTGGTGCATCATTTGTGCAAGTTGGTCAAAATTGCCGTTTTGGAGGTGTTCTTGCCATTGGGTAAGGCAGGTAATATAGCTGCTGAGTACTTCCAGAATGTTGGGGGCATTGAGTTCAAAAATTTGCTTCCATGTTTCGGGCGAGCTTTTTGCAAGGCGCACGGTAGAAGCAAACCCGCCACTGGCAAGGTCAAAAATAGAGGCTACGCTTTTTTCTTTATCTAAAACAGTATTGGCAAGGGCAAACGAGGTAATGTGCGATATGTGCGATACGTAGGCGGCGTGCATATCGTGCTCGGCAGCATCCATGTAAATAAGGCGCATATTAAGGGTTCTATACATGCTTTCTACAATACTGAGCGCATCGGGGTGGCTTTGCTCTTTGTTGCAAATGATGGCGGCTTTTTGGTTAAACAAGTTGTAAACAGCCGCCAGCGGACCCGAAAACTCAGTACCTGCCATAGGGTGCGATGCTACAAAATTGCTCCGATTGGGGTGGTTGGCTACTGCTTGCACTATGGTTTGCTTGGTTGAACCCATATCGGTAATGGTGGCATTTGGCGGTGCAAGGGTTAGCGCTTGTGGCAACAAGGTTATAATGTACTTAACCGGCACTGCCAGTACAACCAAATTGGCATTGGCTATGGCTTGGTGCAGTGTGGGAGCAATGTGGTTTACAATGCCACGCTTGAGGGCAAGCCGCGCATGGTTTTCATTGGCATCAAAACCGGTTACCCGATGGGTAAAACCGCGTGCCTGCAAATCAAGAGCAACTGAACCGCCTATAAGACCAAGCCCGATTATGGTTAGATTCATAAAACTGGGGTGAAATGGGTGAATGAAGGTAATAACCCGATGTGGCGCCGGGGCAATATAATTTTTTTAGTCAGAAAAAATCTTTTTAAGTCTTTCCATAAACTTGCGGCGCGGCTCTTGGGGTTCTTGGGAGTTATCGGGTTTTTTGTCGGCTTTGGTGCGGTTAGGGTTGGGGTTTTGGGGGTTAGGGGTTTG
>DDVC01000089.1:28386-31787 GCA_002345145.1 Bacteroidetes bacterium UBA2322 | reverse complement strand
ACCCTACTACACTACGGAGCAGCACACAAAACCGAAACCGGAGGCTGTGTGCTGTGGTTTGTTTTTTGTGTTGCCGGGAGTGGGTGGGTGGGGTTATTCTACTACGCGGAAGCAGAAACTGCCCACTTTTAGAAACGCCTCTACCGGAATTTTTTGATACGCAGTATCGGGGCATAAGGTTAAAAGGTAGTAATTGTTGTCTGTAGTATTATTGTTGGTGGTAAAGAATATATTCATATACTCTTCAAAACAATATTCCTGAAAATCTACCTCTTGTCTCGGTATAGCGCCAAATCCTAATAAATACACTCCTGTTTTGTGTGGCAATACCTTTGCACTAAATTGATACCTATCGTTTTGATATAAATACAAAATGTATCGCAATGCTTGGTCGGGATCAAGACTGTTAAATACCGATCCCGTATCGGGCAATACCGTAAAGTCTTTAAACCCATCAATAATCGGTAGCGTATCAATTCTTATCATGTAAATGAAATTCATAAGCGGGTGATTTTCAACTTTGTAATAGTTGAGTGTTGAAGAATCTAAAAACTGATTGGAAAAATTAGCGTGTAGCCAAAGTGTGTCGTTTAACTTTATGGTGTCACTTGTTGGGTAAATGCTGAATGGTACGTAAAATTTGTATGTGCCGCCTCCCGAGCCGCACTTTTCTTTAAAAATACAGCCCGCCCCCATCAGCACTAATATGCTGCAAAAGGCAAAAAGATAGTTGATTACTTTCATGTTTGTAGTTGTTAGAAATGAAAAATAACCCCATTTCCTACCTGAATAGCAAATAGGGCTATTGAATGAGTTTAATAGTTGTAACTGCTAAACAGCGCATTGTAGTCTGCCTGTGTATTGCCGTTTAGTGTGGGGTTGTTTGTTTGTAGTTTGGTTTTAAAAGCGGGAATGTTTTGCATCTGTGTAAGGGGAGAAATAGGGAGCAAGGAAAACGAAGCGGCGTACAAAAATACAACGGCTATGCCTTTTTTGCAAAAGAAATAGCCGTGTATGGTAGGTGTGGTAGCGCGGGGGAGTTATTCTACTACGCGGAAGCAGAACATGCCAAACCTATTAAAATCATATCTTGTTATACCATTCCAAATGATATCCGGACTTTCTGCCAAGAGATAAAAATTGTTTTCAGCAAGATCGTTAGTGATAAAGTATAGATTCATTGCTTCATCTCTGCAATGTTCTTGCAAATCAACTTCTTGATAAGGCCTTGCAGTTAGATAAAATACATAAACACCCTTTTTTTGGGGTATCAATCTTGCATGAAATTTATAGTGGTTGTCTTGGTAAACATATTTCATTAAATACAACCCTCCTCCTCCTCCCAATGCGATTTCGCCGGTATCTACTAAAGTATTGAAACTATTAAAAGCACTTACAAGTCCTACAGTATCTATTTTGTCTATAGAAAAGCGACTTAATAGATGTGCGTCTTCTGCTTTATAGTATTTTAGGTTGGTAGAGTCAAAGAGTTGGTCTTCAAAATTGGCGTGAATATGTATGGTATCGTTTATTTTAAACGTGTCTTTGGCTGGGGAAAAGGTGTAGGGGAGGTAGAATGTGTACAATGTATGATTTAAGCCGCCGTCACAGTTGTCTATGTATTTTTCGAGATACCATTTGCAGCTCAAGTGAAAGCTGCACAAACAGAGCAAGAGTATAAAATTGAAAAGTGTTTTATTTTTCATTCTTTACTTTTTTGTGTGAATAATAAAAGTGTTGGTCGAAGCAAACGGGGAAGCCTACTTCAACCAACAGGGTGTTTAATACCCGTAACTACTAAACAGAACATCATAGTCTGCTTGGGTGTTGCCGTTTAGCGTAGGGTTGTTTGTTTGTAGTTTGGTTTTAAAAGCAGGTGTGATTTTTATTTGGGGTGAGAAAAAGGGATATGGTTATTCTACTACGCGGAATACATAATACCCTTGCCTTTTAAACTCTTGTTGAGTAAAATTTTGCCAGAAGGGTTCCGGACTTTCTGCAAGGAGGTGAAAATTGTTTTCAGCGCCGCCGTTAGTGCTGAAAAATAAATTCATGTATTCTTCTCGGCAGTCTTTTTGTAGGTCAACTTCTTGATTAGTTAAGGAAACCAGACTGAACTTGAAAACGCCCTTTTTAAGAGGTATCAACCTTGCGTGAAATTTGTAACGGTTGTTTTGATAAACATATTTTATGTATAAGATACCGCCTCCGCCACCCCAAGCGACTTGTCCGGTATCAATCAGTATGTTGAAATCAGAAAAAGATCTTGGATAGCCTACTGTATCTGTTTGAGCTAATGTAAAAGCGCTTTCAAACACTACATTCTCTACCTTATAGTATTTTAGGTTGGTAGAGTCAAAGAGTTGGTCTGAAAAATTGGCGTGAATATGTATGGTATCGTTTATTTTAAACGTGTCTTTGGTTGGGGAAAAGGTGAAAGGGAGGTAGAATGTGTACAATGTATGATTTAAGCCGCCGTCACAGTTGTCTATGTATTTTTCAAGATACCATTTGCAGCTCAAGTGAAAGCTGCACAAACAGAGCAAGAGTATAAAATTGAAAAGTGTTTTATTTTTCATTGTTTACTTTTTTGTGTGAATAATAAAAGTGTTGGTCGAAGCAAACGGGGAAGCCTACTTCAACCAACAGGGTGTTTAATACCGTAACCGCTAACCACCACACAATATTACACCATTTTGCTTTATGGCGCGCAAGTTTCTACACCCTACGCTACGGAGCGACACCCAAAAACCGAAACCGGAGGCTGTGTGCTGTGGTTTGTTTTTGGTGTTGCTGGGAGTGGGTGGGGCTATTCTACTACGCGGAAGGCGTAACTTGCATTTCTGTTGAAAGCATACCATGTATAATTAGACCAAAAAGGGTTGGGGCTTTCTGCAAGAAGGTAAAAATTGTTTTCAGCTCCGCCATTGGTGGTAAAGTACAAATTCATTGCCTCTTCTCTGCAATATTCCTGTAAATCAACTTCCTGCCCGCCTACAGCACCCATGCGGAACGTATATTGTCCCTTTTTTTTAGGTATCAACCTTGCATGAAACTTATAGCGATTGTGTTGATAAATATACTTAACCCACATAAGCCCACTTCCTGCAACCTGTCCGGTATCTACTAAAATTGTAAAATCAGTTAGAGTTACTTTATCGCCTACGGTATCTATTCGTTCTATGGAAAAGAAACCTTCCAATACCACATTCTCCACATTATAGTATTTTAGGTTGGTAGAGTCAAAGAGTTGGTCTGAAAAATTGGCGTGAATGTGTATGGTATCGTTTATTTTAAAGGTGTCTTTGGCTGGGGAAAAGGTGAAGGGGAGGTAGAATGTGTACAATGTATGATTTAAGCCGCCGTCACAGTTGTCGATGTATTTTTCAAGATACCATTTG
>DDVC01000089.1:5906-28057 GCA_002345145.1 Bacteroidetes bacterium UBA2322 | reverse complement strand
CCAACAGGGTGTTTAATACCCGTAGCTGTTAAACAGAACATCATAGTCTGTTTGGGTGTTGCCAGCTAAATCGGGTACAAGTGTGCTTAGTTTTTCTTTAAACTGGGGCATACTTTGTACGTCAGAAGTTAGCGCTTGGTATAGCTGTAAATTTGTGAAGCCTTTGCATACATCAATAACCGGACCTCCTTGTTCAGGGTCATCGTATTCTTCTACTCCGGAAGGGTTTAAGTTGTTATCATCTACCAAATCCCTGAAAATGGCGTATGGGATAAAATCGTGAAATTCATTGTAGAATTTTTCCGATTCCAAGGCGTATAAATGGCGCAATCGCTCAATATCAGAAGCAGTAGGAGAATCAATATCGTCTGCGCTACTATGGTTCAAGCCATATTTCCAATCTGCCAGTACCGTTTCTATATGATTTGCCCAAGTTTCTACTACCTCCACCCTACCGGCATTAGGCGCTGTACCATCGCCATAGCCAGTGTGCTGAATGGTATAAGCAATGTGTGGTATCCAATATCCATTACCCACCTGTCTGTAATGTACGGCATGGGCAAGTTCGTGGTAATGGTGTGATTTTACTTGGTCTGACTCTTGGTTATTTTCTCCAATACTCATAATCACATCAGGTAGAAAGGAAGTAAAATACGTGGTAATCAGCGGAATACTCAAGCTGGCATTTGAGGCAAGTTGAGCCGGTGCCGCCAATTCAGGAAACAAAAAAGCTACATAAGCCGAAATCTGTATCCCAACAGTAGCCATTTGACCACCAACATAAGCCCCAATTAGTGGAAGATAACCGCCAAAAATTTGGTGGAACATGGGTGCAGCACCGCTGCCACCTGAAAACGGCGTACACAGTATTTTCAAATCGTGTGGCGGGGCGTTTATACCGGATAGGGCGGCGTAATCATGCCACTCGTGTACGGCGTTGTTGGCATGGGCGGCGGTCCAGTACATTTTGGCTTTTGAGTACTTGTTGGCAGATGTGCCATATACTATTTGTAGGTTGTTGAGGGGTTGGGTATTGTCAAAGGGTACTACCCAGTCTCGCACGGGGTGTGAGTAGTCAAATATATTAGCGTTTCGGAGTCCTCTTATGGTGGCGCGGCTATTGGTGAAACTTACCCACATGCGCGATTTAAAAAATAAACCGCCGGTGGCAGTATGGTCCGATTTAAAGCAGCCGTTATCATCGGTATAAGTGGTATGCCACTGAAACAGGTTGTCCATAACCACTATTTTTACCCTGCGCACCGGCTCCATACAGCCGGTATTGCCTATTTGGGTATCTTGTACCTGTACGCGTCCGCTGGGTTTTTTGGGATTGCCGTTTAGGGGGCATTGGCATAGGTTGTCGGGCGGGGGTGCCGGCGTAGAGGCGCCCGGAGGCGGAGAAACCATAAGGCAATCGGGAAAAGTGCTGTTTTCATCTAAGGGGTCGCAAGGCGGGGTAATTGGGGTGTTTGTACCGCCACCTGCCGGTGGAGTGCCCGGAAAATCGGGTTCTTCATCATTGCAAGGAATGGTGTTGTCAGTTAAGCAATCGGGGTAGTAGAGGCAGTCTTCGGTGCAAGGTTTTTTTAGGGCGTTTGCCCAGTTGCTGTTGTAGGGTGCGTTTACCAATTTATGGGCTTTTAGTGTGAGCCAGCTTTGGTAGGGGGCTAATACCAGCGGGGCTAACACTTCGGTTTGTATATGGGCGGGCAGGGTAGTTTTGGCGGGCACTACGGTATAAAACCATGCCAAATTTGGGTTGTTTAGCGAGGGGTCTTGGTAGTAAGTGCCGGGCTGTTCTATGTTGTAATCGAGCGGCACGTCAAACAGTTCAAACTCGGTTTGAAACAATACGGCGGCTTCTTCGGCATTGCGGGGCAAAAAACGCAGGTAGAGGTGGGTGGGGTTTAGGCTTGGCACATCGGGCTCGTAGAGCAGGTTGTAGGCTTCGGTCATAACGGTTACATGGTACGGATTGGGCAGTTGCTGCCCTAAAATGGTAGGGCGGTCATCGTTGGAGCGGTCATTCCCCCCCCCCGCAAAATTAGGGTGGCATTGGCGGGCATTAGCTCGTTGCTCAGTAGTTGGGCAAGGTCTTGTTCTTTGTTGCAGGCAAAAAACAACAGGCAACATAAGGCGGCTGCAAGGTTACGCCAATTTTTGTTTTTCATACATGGTTTGTTTAAGCGTGTTTATTTAAAAAAGTGCATTTAAACAAATGGGGTTGCCGTTGAGCATACCCTACTATGGTTTTAGGCATGTATCAGTAAAGCAAAGATACCTTATGTTTTTGGCATTATAGCCATGGAATTGTAAGATTTTAGGCTGTTTTATATTTTTTTGAGCGCCACTGCAATACTTGCTATTTTAGCATGTAGCGCTGCTGAAACAGGCTTCGTTTTCACGCATAGAAATACCGCAAAGTGCGCAAGATAACTTTGCAAGACGCAGAAAATAAACACAATGTTTGTAAAATAGGCAAGACATTACAGACAAAAATCCGATGTCATTCTTTACACAAATACCGGCAATTTGTAGTCATGCCGAGTTCGCCACCCAACAGTTGGCTGTGCTAAAAAAAATAGGTACTTTTGCGCCCAAAATTAACCAAACTTAAAACCTCCATTGTATGCAGCAGGTAGTTATGAGCCGTGTAAGGGTGATGTTAGCGGCGGTATGTTTGTTTTTTTGTACGGCGGTGGGCATTAGGGCGCAAGATTATGTAGGCTTTAATGCCAATCCATGGTCGGGGGTAACGGGTATTGATTTGCAGCCGGCAAACATATTGGGCACGGTTTATAAAGCCGATATAAATTTAGTAGGTATGAGCCTGTATGCAGGCAATAATTACCTTGCCTTTAACCCCAAATCGGTATTCCGATGGTCGCTCAACCAAGCTAACTCAAACGAGTCAGATACTACCGGCGTACTTACCAAAGCCTATATCCATACCCGATTGCACCTGCCCAGCGCCATGTTTGAAATAAACCCCAATATGGCAGTGGCGCTAACCATACAAGCCCGCGCATCGGCACAGCTTACCAATGCAGGCAGAGAATTGGTAAAACAATCTTACGAAGATTTGCAGTATGAACCCTACCTGAGCAAAACCTACAATACGCCGGGCATATCTATAAACCAGTTGAGCTGGACCGAAATAGGCGTTACCTACGGCTACCTGCACTACCTTAGCGGCGGACACAGGTTTAAAATGGCAGCGCGCGCCAAGTACTTAATGGGGTTAAACGCCCTATACCTAAACAGCCCCGATGCCGGCTTTCGGTTTGATGACGGCGATATTTTGAGCGTTTACAACACCAATGTAGCTTACGGACATACCGAAACCGGCGGTCCGTACCTTCGGTTTAAGCCGCAGGCGCACTCCTTTGGGTTCGATTTAGGCTTTAAATACTCTTTTAAAAACAGGTTTATTTTTGGCGTTTCCTTGTTAGATGTGGGCACGCTTACCTTTGACAAAGCGCCCCAAAGCGGCAATTTTACGGCAAATATCAATAACTGGGATTTAACCGATGTAACCTTTGAGTCGCTAACCGATTTTAACGATACCATAGCCAACAGGGTAACCTATAAACCCGATGCAAGGCAGTTTAAAATGGCGCTGCCTACTGCCCTAAGTTTTCAGGGAACGGTTTACCTGTGGGATAGCGGCGCTTTTGAAGGAGGCGGTTACAACAATATCTATTTCAGCTTTAACTCCTACACTGCCGTAGCTATGGGCAGCGCCGATGGCAGGTTAAAGGCGGTAAACTCTTACGTATTTACCCCCGGTTTTACCACCATTGCCATTACAGGCGGTTTGCCGGTATCTATAAACGAATTTGAAGGGGTAAACGTAGGCGGCTTTTTGCGCTTAGGTCCTTTTGTACTGGGTTCTAAAAACTTTTTTACCTCACTTGCCAAAAAACAGGTAAACGAAGCCGATATTTACTGGGCAATAAAAATTCCCCTGCTAAAACCCAAACCCACCATAGTGCAGGGCTGCCCAAAAAGATTTTAATAAAAATTTTGCCAACAACGGGAGCATACCCTAAAACAAGCAAAGCAAAACATGTAATAAACCCACACGCCACACTACTAATGGGCAGTAATTTATAGTTAAACACTTTAACCTGCCATACGTACTATGCGACAGTTTTTTAAGTTTACCCTTGCCACCCTGCTGGGCTTGTTTTTGTTTTGCTTTTTAACCTTCCTTATTTTTGCCGGCATCATAGGCATGGCAGCCTCCGATAAAGAAACCAAAATTAAGCCCAACTCCGTGCTGGAGCTTACCTTTGACTATGACGTGCCCGACCGCACTAAATCAGACAATTTTGCCTTCTCGCCCGGTAGTTTTGAAATGACCTCCCAGTTAGGTCTCAATGATATTTTGGCTAATTTAGAAAAAGCCAAAACCGATGACAACATCAAAGGCATTTTCCTTAACCTTAGCAGTACGCCCACCGGTTTTGGCATTCTGGAAGAAATACGCAATAAACTGCTCGAAGTAAAAGAATCGGGTAAATTTATGGTGGCTTACAGCGAAGTAATGACCCAAAAAGCCTATTACCTTGCCTCCGTAGCCGATGAAATTTACCTCAATCCAAAAGGCATTGTTGCCCTGCAAGGGTTTAGTACCGAACTTACTTTCTTTAAAAATACCTTAGACAGATTAGGCGTAGAACCCGAAGTATTTTATGCCGGTAACTTTAAAAGCGCTACCGAGCCTTTCCGCTATACCAAAATGAGTGACTATAACCGCACACAAGTGCGCGAACTTATTAACGGATTTTATCAATCATACCTCAATCAGGTAGCGCCAGCCCGAAAAATGACCACCGCACAACTGCATACCATCATTAACGAGCTCAAAATACAAAATGCCGACGATGCTAAACAACAAGGCATTGTTACCGATTTATACTACTTTGACCAAGTACAAGCCAACCTGCGCGAAAAACTGGCGCTAAAAGCCGATGATAAAATAAACCTTGTTAGCCTTGCCAAATACAACAAAGCGCCCGATAAAAACAAAAAAGACTTCAAAAAGAACAAGGTAGCAGTTATTTATGCCGAAGGCGATATTACCGATGGTAAAGGAGACGAAAACGGCATAGCATCAGAAGATTATGTAAAAATTATCCAAAAAGTTCGCCAAGACGAAAACGTAAAAGCCATAGTACTGCGCGTAAACTCCGGCGGCGGCAGCGCCCTTGCCTCCGATATTATTTGGCGTGAGCTCAAACTGGCAAAAGAAAAAGGCTTACCCGTTATTGCGTCTATGGCAGATGTGGCAGCATCGGGCGGTTATTACATATCCTGCATGGCAGATACCATTGTTGCCGGACAAAATACCATTACCGGCTCCATAGGCGTTTTTGGGTTGCTTGCCGAAGCAAACCGGTTTTTCGACAACAAACTCGGCTTTACCTTTGATACGGTGAAAACTACCCAATTTTCCGATTTTCCTAACTCTTTACTCATGAGCCGACCCATTACCGATGCCGAAAAAGCTATCCTGCAACGCGGCGTTGACCGCATTTACGACGACTTTTTGGGCTGCGTTGCCCAGGGTAGGGGCATGGCAAAAGATGCCGTACATGAAGTAGCCCAAGGACGCGTTTGGACAGGCACACAGGCAAAACAAAAAGGATTGGTTGATGTGCTGGGAGGCATAGAAGACGCCATTAAAATAGCCGCCGCCAAAGCCAACCTAAACGAAGGCGATTACCGTACTGCCGCTTATCCGCCCAAAGAAAGCGCATTTGAAAAACTCACCAAAAGTTTTGCCGACCAAACCCGACAAACCCTCCTCAAAAACGAACTGGGCGAATCGTACCGATACCTGCGCATGATACAAGACCTTAAAAAACTAAACGGAGCACAGTGCCGTATGCCCTACCAATTAACCATAGAATAAGCCCCCCACAGCTTAAACAATTAACCCCGTTTCATTTCCGGCAGGTTTGGCGCTAAAATTGCCCGGCTTGCCGGAAATGTTGTTTTAGGTAAAACCCCTACACACCACACCCATTCTCACCAAAACTGCCCTATCTTTGCTCTGTTCTTATGCCCGTGTAAAACTACCCTAAAAACCAAAACCCATGTACACACCCCAGCAAACGGCTTATATAGAGCAAATTACCCCGCAGTTGTTAAACATCAGGCAAAGCCGTGCCACAGAACTGCCGCCCACAGAAGCCGCCGAACTGGTAGATCAGCTAAAAATGGCAATAAATTATTACGATTGGCAGTATTACGTACAAGCCACACAAATAATTCCCGATGTGGACTACGACTTTCTGTTCAACCTGCTAAAAACCCTCGAAGCGCAGTTTCCCCACCTCCAAAGCCCCGATTCGCCTACCCAACGCGTAGCCCGCGGACTGAGCGAAGAAGTGCAAACAGTAACGCACCTTACCCCCATGTTATCGTTAGACAAAGCCTACTCCACAGCCGATTTGTATAACTGGGATACCACCATAAAAAAACTCACCGAACGCACTGAAATAACCTACTCCGTAGAGCCCAAGTTTGACGGCTCAAGCATAGCCTTAGTATATGAAAACAACCTACTGGTGCGCGGCGCTACCCGCGGCAACGGCATAGAAGGCGAAGATATTACCAATAATGTAAAAACCATTCCTACCATTCCGCTCAAAGCCAATTTTGCCGCCTATGGCATTTACCGTGCCGAAGTGCGCGGCGAAGTGGTGATAGATAAAACAAAATTTGAACAAATAAACGCCCTCCGTACACAAAAAGGCGAAGCGCTGCTCTCTAACCCCCGAAACTCAGCCGCCGGCGCTTTGCGCATGAAAGATGCCTCCAAAATAGGCGAGCGAAAATTAGAAGCCTTTGTGTTTCAATTAGGCATTGCCTTTGACCAAGCGGGCAATGATATTACCATTCCGGCCATTCAAAAACATACCCAAGGCATGAGCATCATGTATGACCTTGGCTTCAAAACACCCCTTAAAACAAGAGATGAGAGTGTGCATATTTGCCAAAATATAGACGAAGTGATTACCTACTGCCAAAACTGGATTCAACAACGGCAGCATTTCCCCTATGAAATAGACGGACTGGTGGTTAAGGTAAACGACCTCCAACTGCAAGACATTTGCGGCTCTACCGGGCACCACCCCCGATGGGCAATAGCTTTTAAATTTGATGCCCGACAAGCCATTACCACCCTCCAAAAAGTAGAGTTTCAGGTGGGGCGCACCGGCGCTGTTACCCCCGTTGCCAAGCTCAAAACGGTAAACCTATCGGGAGCTAATATCTCCAACGCCTCTTTACACAACCAAGATTTTATTGCCGAAAAAGATATTCGCATTGGCGATAAAGTAGTTATTGAGCGCGCCGGCGACGTGATACCCTATATTGCCGAAGCGCTCAAAAATGAGCGAACCGGCGCTGAGATACCCATCATTTTTCCGCAGTATTGCCCATCATGCAACAGTAAGTTGGTAAAACCCGATACCGAAGCCGTTTGGCGCTGCATTAATGCCGATTGCCCGGCGCAGGTAGAGGAGCGCATTATTCATTTTGCCTCCAAAGATGCTATGGATATACGCGGCTTAGGCGATAAAATTATCCGCACCTTCTTTCAGTTGGGCATCTTACAATCTATTGAAGACATTTACCGCCTCCCCTACAACCAAATTGCCCAAATGGAAGGCTGGGGGCAAAAATCGGTAGAAAACCTCATAAACAGTGTAGAAGCCTCTAAAAAACGCCCCCTTCAGCAACTTATCATAGGGCTGGGCATCAGAGAGGTGGGCAGCGCCACCGCCCAAACACTGGCTAAGGCAGTGCAGTCGGTTACTGACCTAAAAGACTTTACCCCCGAACAACTCATGCAACTTGCCGATATAGGACCCAAAGTTGCCGAAAACATCACCGCCTTTTTTTCCGAACCTAAAAACCTGCAACTCATAGAATCCCTCCGGCAACTGGGCGTAAATATCCAAAAAACCGAGGAGGATATGCCCGTAAAAGAAGGCATCTTTGCCGGTAAAACATTTTTATTTACCGGCTCCCTCCAACGCCTAAAACGCAGCCAAGCCGAAAAAATAGTAGAACAAAACGGAGGGGTTATACTGGGCTCAGTAAGTAAAAACCTGCATTACTTAGTAGTGGGCGATGAACCGGGCTCTAAACTACAAAAAGCCCAAAAAATACCCACTATCAACATTTTAACCGAAGATGCGTTTTTTGAAATGGTTAATACCTAAATTTGTACTAATTTTCCTCCATAACCATAAAAACGCGTACCTTTACCAAACTAAATCACATTTTACCATGTATCAGGCTACCGTAAATAACCAACTCCAATTTGAAATTGACTTAAACACCGCTTTACAGAATTTAGATCTTTTAGACCTTCATAACGGCTCGTTCCACATTATACAAAATAACCAAAGCTATAATATCAGGATAGCCAAAACCGATTTGGAAACCAAAACTGTTACCCTAAGTGTAAATGGAAATCACTATCAGGTAGCTTTAAAAGACAAAATGGATTTGCTGCTGGAAAAATTAGGCATCCAAAAAGGGCATAGTGCAAAACTAAACGACCTTAAAGCCCCCATGCCCGGTTTGGTATTAGATATACAAGTAACTCCCGGACAACAAATTACCAAAGGCGACCCGCTTTTGGTTTTAGAAGCCATGAAAATGGAAAATGTACTAAAAGCTACCGGCGACGGCGTTATTAAAAGTATAGAGGTTACAAAGGGGCAAGCCGTAGAAAAAGGAAGCGTTTTAATAAAATTTTAAAACAAAAGAACAACTTCATTTTGTTTTTTCCGTTTTTTTTATTTCCTTTGTAAATTCATTTGTTCATTTAGAATTACATGCGCCATGGCAAAAAATAAACTTTCCCCTTCCGAAGTACAATTGTTGTTGAGCCACTACCAAAAAAAACTTAAAAAAGCCGAAAAAAAACTACAGGCAGCCGAAAACAAAGTGAGTAAACTGCGCAAAAAAGTGAGTAGGGTATTATTCTTACAACAAGCCAAACAAGAAGAAGTAGCTACCAATGATCTATCTGAAATTGCGGCTGCCCTACTTCCCGATGCTGATGCAACTTTGCCAATACAAATTGCCAATACAGAGCCCGATGCAGAAACACTGCAACAGAGTACCCCCGCCTTGTTGCCCCCAATAAAATCAGGTAAATCAGCAAGCCCCAAAGAAAAACAAGCCGCTTTACCCCCCAAGCCCCAAGTTGAACAAACCGAAGAGTTGGCAGCATCACAACTAATAAAACGCCCCGGACGCAAAACAGCCGCCGATATGGAAGCAATGCGCCAAGCAGTTTTGGCAGAAGGAAATAACCGCCCTATATCACCTGCCGATTGGGCAAATTTTATACTCCAAACCATTGCCGACCGCAAACGCCCCTTGCTAACCAAAGAGATAATAAGCGCCGCCCAAACCGAGTTTAAATTTGCCGATGAGGAAATGGTTGCTGAAGAGCGCGCCATTGCCAAATCGCTCCACAACCTTTCTAACAAAACCAATGAGTTAGTTAAATACAAAGAGGGCAAAATGCGCGGTTTCTACTATTGCTTGCCACAGTGGATGCAAGCCGAAAACGAGCTTAAAAAAACCTACTACAACCGCATCAATCGCTCAGCCGATAGCTAAAACTGGCAGGTAATAATGAGCGGCGGCGCTTCTGCCATATTGCTTACATTGCCGGCACGGTCTTTAATAATTACACTGTATTTAACCGTGTCTGCCACAGGATAGGTGGCATTGGGCGTACAACTTATGCCTGCAAGAGCGATGCAGCACTCGCTAAGAATGGTAAAATTTAAAGTGCCCGATATTGATTTTACATTTCCCGATGGCGATATGTACGGTATTTTAAGCGAATCCACATAACCTGTTCGGTTATCTATCAAAAAAGCATTTGCCTCAGGGTAGGTATCGGTTATGCCCATATCTCCATCGCCGTCTTCAAATTCTACCGATACTATAAAATCTTCGAGTAGGTTTTTTATAGTAGTTTTGTTAATGCTCACACTTTTAATGTGGGGCTCATCAGGAAACTTATCGGGTTGAATGCAGCCTGTATAACCAACAAACACCCCTAACCACCACAACAGCAGCAAACTAAATCGGGTAAAAAAATGCCTTTTTGCAAACATATTGGTAAATACTTTTGATAAAGCCCAACAAAAAAACAGCAGCACATGGGTTAATCCAAAACAGCGTTATTAATCACTGAGCAACAGATGTACTATAGAACGCAAAATTACCCCATTTTGGTAGGCTGCTGCATAAAAAAAGTGCATTTTTGTACCCATGTTTAAAGCAGAGCTATTTAAACAAGCCATTTTTAAGGCAAATGCCGCTAATTTTGAGCAATTAGCGCTACACTTGTTTGCCTATCAGGCAGAGCAGTGCAGTTTATACGCCCAATATCTACAGCTATTAAAAATAAACCCGAAAAGGGTAAAGCAATTAACCGATATTCCATTTTTGCCAATACAGTTTTTTAAAACGCATACCATATTATGTCCGCCCGAGGTACAGGTGCAACGCATGTTTACCAGTAGTGGCACCACCGGCACGGTTACTTCATGCCACTATGTACACGATACTACGCTCTATGAGCAGAGTTTTACCCGGGGTTTTGAGCATTTTTATGGCAGCGCTGCCAATTTTTGCCTACTGGCTTTACTGCCTGCTTACATGGAGCGCACCGGCTCCTCATTGGTATATATGGCAAGGCATTTAATTAACCAATCGGGAAATCCGCTTAGTGGTTTTTACCTTTATGATTACAAAAAATTAAGTCAAACCCTGCAACTTCTGAACCAAGGTGGTCAAAAAACGCTGCTGCTGGGGGTTAGCTTTGCTTTGTGGGACCTTGCCGAACAATATCCGCAGCCACTGCCACATACCGTTATTATGGAAACCGGCGGCATGAAAGGTAAACGACCCGAAATTGTACGGCAACAACTGCACCATATTCTGAGTGAGGCATTTGGGGTGGCGCATATACACTCTGAGTATGGCATGACGGAGTTGCTTTCGCAAGCCTACTCCAAAGGAAGCGGTATATATCAACCTGTGCCATGGCTACATGCCGCCACCCGTCAAATAAACGACCCCTTTGAGCCTGCTCAATATGGCGAAACCGGACAATTGTGCTTTATAGACCTTGCCAATATACACTCCTGCGCTTTTATTGCTACCCAAGATGTAGGGCGCACTTTTTCTGACAGCTCGTTTGAAGTGCTGGGCAGATTTGACAACAGTGATGTGCGCGGTTGTAACCTAATGGTATAGCTTACATCGGGTAGTTTGGTTTTATTTTTGCGCAAGCAGCAGCCAAAAACAAATGAGGCAGTTAGAATAAATCCAACTGCCTCATTTGGGTAAGCAACTGTATGAAGGGGGTAATTAGCGCCCGGTACGCAAACCGTTTACATAATTTACCATAAAGGCATCTTTAAAACCACGCTGTTTAACCTTGTAAAGCGCTTCATCTGCACTTATCTGGTCGGTAAAAGTGCCAATAAGTACGCGTTGTGCTTCGCCCATGGTACTGGTTTCTGTGATTATTTTGCCTATATCGCTCAGTTTATCATACTGTGCTAAATCGGGATTGCGGAAAACACCTAATTGGATTCGGTATTCATTGCCAGAGCTGCTGCTTGTAGCAGGATTACTTACTGCCAAATTATCGTAATAGGTGGGGGTGTTGCCGGCAGTAGTGGTGATATTGCCCGATGTGCTGTTAGCAGTAGCAGCCGGAACGGTAGCGCTGCTTGTAGTGTTATCTGTGGTGTAAGCATGAGGCAGTTTACTGCTTTTGCTGCTCTTGGGCGTATCATTAAAAGAGGTGGGTTCGGAAGCCGAGGCATAAGAATTGTCTGAGGCAGGAACACTGTATGCGCCGTCATTGCTGCTGCTTTTAGCAGGTTTGCTACCACCTTTGTGGCTGCCACCGCCATTAATGAGGTTTTTGTCTTTATAGAAGTTTTTGCCTCTGTGGTAATCCTGTAAGCCATAGTAGCGAGGGGCGCTGTAAATAGCATTGGCGGCATAACCCACTATTACAAACTCGGTGCGGCGGTTGTCTTGATGTTTGGCATCATCGCAGGGGATACCGTCTGAACATTCATTGGTAAGTTGTGTTTCGCCAAAACCGCGTGCCGAAATGCGGCTGCTGCCCACGCCCCGTCCGGTAACAAAATTGAGCGCTGAGGCGGCTCTGCGTTCAGAGAGTGCCTGATTGTATTCGTGCGTGCCGCGAGAATCGGTATGTGAACGCAATTCTAAAACGATAGAAGGGTTGCGGTACATAAAATCCACAACTTTATCCAATTCTACTTTGGCATCTTTGCGTATATAAGATTCGTCAAAATCGTAGTAAATATGGTTTAGGCTGAGTACGTCGCTGGGGATACCATCGGTAATAACAATTTGGTCTTGTGGCGAAATTTGTCCTTTGGGACCCACTTTTGTTTCGTCAATCACTTTAATAATGGGGAAATCTAAGGGCAACTTGCTATCGGCGGGCGAGGCGCAGTCTTTACCTTTGGTAGAAACCGATTTTACTTCGGTAAAATAATACTCTTTGGCTGCATGAATTACGTAATCCGACTCGCCTTCCAGTTCAAAGGTATATTTTCCGTCTGCATCGCTAACAATGGTTTTTTCTTCTCTGGTATCTACGTTGGTAATGGTAACAATAGCTCCTGCTATAGCTTTATCAGTAGATTTATCAAAAACGCGGCCTTCGCCCTGGCATTTAGCGGCAGCAGTAGAGCCGGGTCCGCCCTTGGGGCATAACGGAATTTTCACCTCTACCTGTGTACCACTCATGCCTACGGTAGAAATTTGCTGGCTGCCGTCATCGTAGTTATTTTTAGAGGCTTTTACTATATAGGCTTTACCGGGCGAAATAGGGAAAGAGAACCCGCCTTTGGTATTAGTATTGCGTTTTTGCATTGCTTTTCCATTTTCTATGAGTTCTACCTGTGAACCTTCAATTGGTTGTTGGGTGTTGCAATCTACTACTATGCCCAGCAATACGTTGGTAAGGCGGGTAAAGCTGTAAATATCGTCATCGCCCTTACCGCCCGGTCTGTTAGATGAGAAGTAGCCTTTTGCGTTAGAGGCATCAATAATAAAGGAGAAATCATCGGCATTGGTATTGATGGGGTAGCGCAGGTTTTCGGGGGCGCTCCATGTGCCGTCATCTTGCAACTGTGAGGAGAAGATATCTAAGCCACCTAAGCCGGGTAAAGCATCAGAGGCAAAATAGAGTGTGCCGTCTTTACTGATGTAGGGAAACATTTCGCGTCCTTCGGTATTGATTTCGGGACCTAAGTTTTCGGGCGTACTCCAGCTATCACCACTGCGGTAACTCACATAAATATCGGTTTCGCCATAACCGCCGGGCATGTCGGAAACAAAATAAAGCGCTTGTTCATCTGCGCTAAGGGTGGGGTGTCCTACGGAATAGTCATCGCTGCAAAAGGGAAGTTCTTTGATGCTGCTCCATCGGTCGTTTCCGTCTGATTTGGCTTCGTAAATTTTGAGGTTTACGGTATTGAGTATTTCCTCTGTATCATACCCTAGTTTACCGGCATCGTAGTTGTTACGGGTAAAGTACATGGTTTTAAAATCTTGGGAAAAGGCAACTGTGCCTTCATGCACCCATGAGTTTACCTTACCCTTAAAGATTTCGGGTGCGCTAAGGTTAGTGGGGCTGTCGCCTTCTTCTTGTTTGCTGTAAAAAAGGTCTAAAAAAGGAGCTTCGCGCCAGTTATAGGTTTTACTTTTGTCTTTAACATTTGTTTCGGAGGCATACACAATGCCATCTTTGTAGAAAGCAGGACCAAAATCGGCTTTGTCGGAATTAACCGATGCTGCCAGGTTGGTTTGGTAAATGCCGGGGTTAGTGAGGAAATAATTAGCCTGCTCGCAGGCTTCTGCCTGGCGCAGTCCGCGCGAATCGGCAGGCACTAATTGGGCGTATTCCAGAAACATTTGTTTTGCTCGGTCAAACTTGCCGTTCATTTTAAGCGCCATACCATAATGATACTTGTGTACCGGTGAGCTTTCGGGTAGTTCAACGGCTTGTTCGTACCAGTATTCGGCTTCTACGGGCATGTTCATTAACCGGTAGCACTCTGCCAGTTTAATTTTGGCTTCGCCTATATTATCGTCTTTTGCCAAGATTTTTTTATACTGTTCGGCTGCCGCCGGGTAGGCAAACTGGTCAAATAGTTGGTCTGCTTTTTTGAGTCTTGGGTCAGAGGTTTGTGCATACGCGCTTTTTAAGCAAAATAGCATGCTTAAAATTAAGAAGGCGGCGTAATATAGCTTTTTCATATTGAATAGGTTTATGTTGTAGTAAGATGGTGAAATTGGGGGCATTTTTTTAAAATCAAAAACAGTACCAACTTTACCGGCGGTTGGTTATAAGTTGAGTGTCAAACCGAAAAATTTATGCTGCAATAGGCTGAAAATGCTGGTTTGCAAGCAGTTTTAGATGATTTTAAGCCGTTTATGCAGAGGTTTAGATAGTACAGAACAATATAACCGAATAATAAGCGCCGCCAAAGTTTGTGAGAATTGAGAGAAATTCACCCAAATATTTACTCTTTTATGACAGTTTTGGTATAGCTTGATGAATTTGGTGGGTTAACTTCCCTCTGCCACTAAGCGCATAATGGTTCTAAAAGCAACAAAATGGTTTTGATACCGGTGGGCGTGGGCTTGCTGGAGTGCCGGTGCGTGTTGTTTTTGATAGGTAAAATAATCCGACAGGTTAGCGCATCGGTATTGAATGGAGTAGGTTACGCCGTCTGATTCATCTTGTTCTAATAGCTTACATATTTGGTACGCCGTAAATAAGCCGGTTTGCATTACATCGGGTATATGTGCATGTATCATCCAATGTAGCCAATCATCATGTTTAGACAGGTCTATTTTTACGGTTACGTTGTATAGGTACATAGTTTTTTTTGTTTATTTAAAACTGAGGTAGAGGGTAGTGTGTATAACTTGCACAAGAAAAAAGAAAAATCTGGTAATGTTAGTGATTGGGGTGTTCTCTGCCTTTAATTTCTCCTTTCTGGAACATTTGCTCTAATTCTTTTTGTTCTTGTTCCTCTTGTGCAGTTAAAGGAATTTGCTGAAGATTGTTTAAATCGGGCTGACCTGCTTTTACCCAGGCGGTGTACCAAAAACTGCCTATGCTTAGTACGGCATCGCGCATGCGGCGTTCTACCATACCATCAAGCATATTGGCATACTGCTCCGAAAAGCCTTCGCAGTAGGTTTGCACAATGGTTTGGGCGCGGGTTTCGTAGCAGTATTTCTCGTCTGTATTGACTGAAAAGGTAAGTTCGCGCTCAAAATTCAGTACGGAGTCTACGGCGGCGGCGCTTTGGAGTACAAAAGTCCAGATATTATCACTGGGTTTACTCACAAATCGGGCTTTTCCTACCCAGTAGTCGTAGTTTTCGGCAAACAGTTCGGGTATTCTCGATTCCCAAAAGCCGTGTATTCCTTGTTGGTTGGTTTTTTGCCCGTTATAGTTGCTGCTGGTGTGGAGTGGCACGTGGGCATCGGCTATATAATGCCCCAGTTCGGCAGAGAGGCGGAGTATGCGATTTTCGTTGCGTTCTTTAAAGGCATTGGTTAATCGGGCAAGCATAACTTCTATGTGCCATGGCACAATTCCGTGTGCTTTTAGGGTATCTTCGGTGTATTTGGCTACTGCTTCGTTCCAGTTGCGGGGTAGTTCTTCAAAGGGGTAGGCGCCGTATCGGTCAATGTCTATAAAATGGCGAGGGGCTTCGTCCACGGTAGCATAGCGGCGTTTATCGGGGTCAACGGCGTGTTCGGTAATAAATTCGAGGTGTTTTTTGTAAAACACAATCATTTCGGGCGGCAGGGTAAAAACGGCTAACCTGTTGATGCGTTTATGCGCCCAAAAGCCCCATGCATTGGCAGGTTGATGGGTAAAATACAGTACAGCCGGCAGCGCCATTGCCAGCAAGAGTAAGATGATGACTAACTTAAAAGACGGTTTTTTCATGGTACAACAGCAGCAAGGGGTTATAGTAAGCTAAGAAGGGGAGGGGAGTGGTTTAGGTGTTCATAGCGCCGCAAACGCTGATAACCTGCCCCGATACGTAAGCCGACAGATTGGAGGCCAAAAACAGGGCAACTTTTGCTACTTCATCGGGTTTGCCAAACCGCGCCAGCGGTATTTTTTTGAGGAATTCGTCTTTGTTGGTGCCGCCTAAGTTTTCGGTCATATCGGTTTCAATAAAACCGGGTGCAATAACATTGCAACGGATATTGCGTGAGCCCAATTCCTGTGCTACCGATTTACTAAACCCGATGATGCCGGCTTTGGAGGCGGCATAGTTTGCCTGTCCTGCATTGCCGCGCATGCCTATTATTGAACTCATGTTGATGATAGAGCCGTTTCGGGCTTTTAGCATGGGTTTAAGTACCTGTTTGGTGAGGTTAAACATTGATTTGAGGTTATTATTGATAACCTCGTCCCATTGTTGCTCGGTCATACGCAGCAGCAGGTTATCGCGGGCAACGCCGGCATTGTTTACCAACACATCTATGTTGCCAAACTCGTCTAAAACTTGTTGTACAAGGGTGGTGGCGGCATCAAACGAGGCGGCATCTGACTGGTAACCACGGGCTTTAATGCCATAACTTTCCAGCTCGGTTTGCAGTGTTGCTGCTTTTTGGGCGGAGCTGCGGTAGGTAAAGGCTATATTAGCGCCTTCTTGTGCAAAACATTGGGCAATAGCCTCGCCTATGCCCCTTGAAGCGCCGGTAATGAGGGCGGTTTTGCCGGTAAGTAATCCCATATTGGTTGAAGTTTTGATTTGGCTTAATAAAACTATGTGTTCAGCAAACGCCAATATCTGTGCATATCTGCGCTTATTCTTTGGCACACTACTCTTTACTCTAAGGTATGCCCTTTTTTATTTTTACCCTGTAAATTGCAAACCAAAGTACCTTTTATCTAATTTCTACCCCTTAAGCGCCTTAGTTACGGTATGCCCTATAAACGCCGGCGATTCTACTACATGTATGCCGCAGGCAGCCATAATTTCCATTTTAGCGGCGGCGGTATCATCTTTACCGCCTATAATAGCGCCGGCGTGCCCCATGCGTCTGCCGGCGGGGGCGGTGCGTCCGGCAATAAATCCTATTACCGGTTTAGTGCCGTGTTCTTTAATCCAGCGGGCAGCGTTGGCTTCCATGTTGCCGCCTATTTCGCCAATCATAATGATGGCTTCGGTTTCGGGGTCGTTCATCAGCAGTTGAACGGCTTCCATAGTGGTAGTGCCTATGATGGGGTCGCCGCCTATGCCTATGCAGGTGGACTGCCCCAGTCCTTCTTTGGTAACCTGGTCAACGGCTTCGTAGGTAAGTGTGCCGGAGCGCGAAGCAATGCCAATGGTGCCGGGGCGGTGTATAAAACCGGGCATAATGCCCACTTTAGCCTGACCGGGGGTAATAATGCCCGGACAGTTAGGACCAATAAGCCGGCAGTTTTTACCCTTTAAAAAATCTTTTGCTACAATCATATCTTGCACCGGTATGCCCTCAGTAATGGCTACAATAACCCCTATACCGGCATCGGCGGCTTCCATAATGGCATCGGCGGCAAAGGCGGGTGGCACAAAAATGATAGATACATTTGCGCCGGCTTCTTTTACTGCCTGCTCTACTGAGTTAAACACAGGTCGGTCTAAGTGCATGGTGCCACCTTTGCCGGGGGTAATGCCGCCTACTACATTGGTGCCGTACTCTATCATTTGCGAGGCATGAAAAGAACCTTCTTTGCCGGTAAAACCTTGTACTATTACTCTTGAATCTTTATTAACTAAAACGCTCATCGGATTTTGATGTTTTGTGGGGTATTTTGGTTTTTGTGCGCAAAAATAGACTAAATTGGGGTAAATTTTGCCAAATTCATTGCATTTTTGCCTTTACTATTTATTTGTCTCAAACCTAACGGAAAAATTGCCTTAATTGGGGTAATCTTTTGTATAAAGATATTGGCTCAGTACCTGCTTCCATTGCGTTCCACTAAACACAATAAAATGACTCCCTTCCTTCAGCAAATAGTAAACGATATTGACCTAAACGGGCAAGACCCCTGCTCATTAAAAGACCACTGTTATGTTTTTCCTACCCGCCGGGCAAGCGTTTACTTTAAAAAATACTTAGCACAGCGGTTTGAGGGGCAGTACTTTTGGTCGCCGGTGGTGTGTAGTGTGGTAGAGTTTATTGAGCTGCTCACCCAAAAAGTCATACTCAACCCCGTTACCTTAGTGTTTGAGTTGTATGCCATATACAAAAACTATGAGCCGGAGGTAAAATTTGATACCTTTTACCCTTGGGGGCAAATTATCTTAAAAGATTTTGATGATATAGACAAATACATGGTAGATGCCCAAAAGCTGTTTACCAACCTAAAAGACATTAAAAGCATAGAAGAGCATTTTGCCCTGCCCAATGAGCAGCTTCAGTTTTTAAAACAGTTCTGGAACGTTTTAGATAAGCCCCAGCTATCGGAAACCGAACAAGAGTTTATCAAAATTTGGGAGGTACTGGGCAAGGTTTATACCGATTTTCAGGTAACTCTCAGCCTTAATCAGGCGGCTTATGAGGGCATGGCGCAGCGGCAGGTATTGGAGCAACTCCAAAACGGCAGCCTTAAACTGCCCTACACACACATAGTGTGGGCGGGGTTTAACGCCCTTACCACTGCCGAAACCGGCATAGTAGAGCACCTCTGCGAGCATTACAACACCACCGTTTACTGGGATACCGATGCCTACTATATGCACCCTAAATCGAGGCAAGAAGCAGGCAGGTTTATGCGCCGCTATTATGAACGCTGGCATAACCCCCCCTGCCATAACTGGAGCAGTCAAACCCAGTTTACCCAAAACCCGCTCCATATACACCTTATTGGGGTGCCACTGCGCGTGGGGCAGGCTAAATACACCGGTCAAATGCTGGAAACCCTGCTCCAAGAACAACAAATAGATGCCACCAATACGGCTGTGGTGCTGGGCGATGAGGGGCTGCTGTTTCCGGCGCTTTACTCACTGCCCCCAAGCGTAGATGCGGTAAACATAACCATGGGCTACCCCCTGCGCGATACGCCCTTATACCGACTACTGGAAACCTTGGTGCAACTGCAAAAAACTGCCCAAATACCCCATGCCAAACCCAACCAACCAACCGCCCAGCCACCCAAACCCGATGATGACGAAGACCCCGATGCCGCCCCGCTACAAGAACCGCCAAACGAACAACAAACTATTTACCAACAGGAGCAAGTAGCCCTGTTTTACAGCAAATTCATCATTCAACTCCTCCAAAACCCCTTTATTAAGCAGTTTGCCCCCACACAAGCCGATGACCTTATTGCCTACCTAACCAAATACAATATTGTTTATACCTACAACTACAACATAGCGCAAAAGCTGCAACACCCCGTTTTTACCACACTTTTTGCCAGAGCCAACACTTTTTTAGACCTCATAACCTTGTTTAGCAACGTGCTGAATACCTTATTTTACGATGCCAAACAACGCCAAAAACAACAACACCATACACCCGATGCTGCCGAACCCGATGATGACCCAAATTTTAAGCCCGATGAAGTACAGCCCCATGAAGAACCGGTTGCTGCTTCGGGGCAGTTTATGGAAATGGAGTTTATTTACCACCTGCTCCGCCACCTGCGCCTGCTTTCCGAAACCCTGCACAAATACCGCCAAAACATTACCATAGATACCTTCTGGAAAATTTTCAGAGAGGTGGTACAAACCGTTACCCTCCCTTTTTCGGGCGAACCGCTCCGAGGTTTACAAATTATGGGCTTTTTAGAAACCCGTACCCTCGATTTTGATAACCTTTTTGTGCTGGGGTTAAACGAGGGCATTATTCCTGCCACCAAACCGCACCTTACCTTCATTCCTTTTAACCTCCGAAAAGGATTTGGGTTGCCCACTTTTTTAGACCAAGATGCCATTTTTGCCTACCATTTTTACCACCTGCTCCAGCGCGCCAAAAACGTATATCTGCTCTATAATACCGAAGCCGGCACTACCGGCGGCAACGAAAAAAGCCGTTTCCTGCTTCAATTGGAACAGGAGCTTAAAGCCTTGCCCCATACAAACGTAACCCTCAGCCAAAGTTTGGTTTCTACCCCACTAAGCAATAACGCCAAGCGAAAACCCGTAGTAATACAAAAAACACCCGATGTGCTCAACAAACTGCACCGATACCTGAAACCACTCCCCCCTGCCCATTTAAACGAACCAACCCAAGCCAAATTATCGCCTACGGCGCTCAGCACCTATATAAACTGCCCCGCACAATTTTACTTTAAATACATAGCCAACCTTTACGAACTCCAAAACCTTGACGAAGAAATTAACAACCTCCTTTTTGGCAATATCTTGCACCGCACCATAGAGCTGCTGTATGAGCCTTACATTAACCAACTTATTACTGCCGCCATTATAGACCAACTGCTCAATAATAACCGCCTTATTTCCAAAAAACTAAACCAAGCCTTTACCGATAACCATTTTGAACACCACAAAGAAGGCAAAAACCTACTCCTAAAACGGGTAATTAAACGGTTAGTGGTAAAAGTGCTTGAAAACGATAAAACCGATGCCCCTTTTAAAATTGTAGGTTTAGAAACCCGAGAGTACACCACCACGCTACCCCTTACCAATGGGCAGGAGGTGGTTATAAGTGGCTCAATAGACCGGGTTGACGAAGTATTTTTGCCCGATGGCAGCACAGCTTACCGTATTATTGACTACAAAACGGGTAATGTGAAACTGCAAACTCCCACCGCACTCAAAAAAGATTTGCCCGATTACCTAAACGCCTATTTTATCCAGCCCGACTATAAAACCGGTTTCCAGACTTACCTGTACAGCTACCTGTTTTGGGTGCATCATCATAAAAATATCGCTCTCAAGGCGGGGCTGTATGCCCTTAAACAATTAAGTGGCGGCATACGCTACCTGCGCCAGGGCGAAATCCTATCTGCCGAGCTGCTCGCCGAGTTTGAAAAACAACTTTGCTTGTTGCTTAATCAAATTTTTGACCCCAATACCCCCTTTACCCAAACCCCGCTGCCCGAACGTTATACCTACTCCCCCTATCAGGGTTTGGTAGGGTTTTAGATACAAGATGCTGCCTTTTACCAAGGCAACTCATCGGGTTTAGCGTAGGGGAGCGAGGCAATTCGGGTTACCCGATGATAATTTTCTAAACCCGATATGCACACATCTTCTACCTGTTGCAGGTTTACGTTGCCATTGGGCTCTAAACATGATGGCGGTAAAACCAAAAACGCTATTTTACCAATCATCAATCGGGTATTATTGTAGGGTATGGGTACTTCATCTACCAGTTGCATGGCAATTTTTAGGTGGCTTTCTTGCACAAAAGGAGCCGGAAAATGATGCAGGTACTGCGGCGTAAGCCGGCAGGCGGTAAACTCCGACACATCTTGGTTAAAATTTGCTGAGGTGTAATGTGCCTGCGTCAGGAAGTTTTCATGAACGTGATTGATGGTATAATAACCCGTATCCTTAATATTGAAATAGGTATGCCCCGATGTGCCCAGCGGACGTTGTATAAACCCCAACAGAGCAGGGTTAGCGCCTAAGTGTACCAATGAGCTGAAAATGGCAAGATTAGTTTGGCCATGCGGGTTTTGTGTGCCTATGAGCATAGCAGGCTTATAACCGCTGATGCTGTTTATGAGATTGGCGCGGTAAATGCGCTCGTAAGCAGCAAACGCTGCATGGGTAATAATAACCGGTTCCATTGTTGTTGGGGGGGTTAAGTGCAAATAAATCAATAAAAAAAGGCAACTACTTACGCTGTATCTCGGTATTTGGTAGATAATATCGGGTAGTGGATACTAAGCAATAACCACTAATTTGTGCCTTAGCGTCTTTGCGAGAAACAAAATCAGGCTGGTAGTCGTAATCCGAAATCGAAGCAATCCCGAAATCATTGAGCCAAATGAGCCTTTATTTTTCAAAAAATCAGCGCTAATCAGCCACATCCGTGTTATC
>DDVC01000089.1:0-5715 GCA_002345145.1 Bacteroidetes bacterium UBA2322 | reverse complement strand
AATCAGCCACATCCGTGTTATCCGTGTGCTAATTGCTGCCGGTTTTTTGCTTATACCGGCAGTATAGCCTTTGTGTGTCATTTTACATCGAACTCGGGGTTTCACCTTACGTACCTAAGTAGTTGCAAAAAAGTAGTTCAATCATACACTTTTTCAACGCCACTTACCCAAATGCCCCATGTTTTAGAGTAGGCATGAACCTTTTTTATGTTTTGGTTTTGGTTATCTACCACTGACTCGCGCTGGTTTACCCATTCAAAAATGCCGCCATATAGGTTATACACTTGCGTATAGCCCAGTGCCAGCAGTTGCTCACCTATGCGCTCGCTTCGGTAGCCTACGGAGCAGTACACCACAACGGGCGTATCTTTGGATATGGCGCTTATACGGGCAGGGGTAAAATCGTTATACCCCACCCAAAGGGCGTTTTGTAAGTGGCTTACGTTGTACTCCTTTTTTTCGCGGGTATCTAAAAAAACGTAAACAGCTTTGTTACAAGTTGCAGCCTCTTGTACGCTCATGAGTGGTACGGTATTTTTATACATACCTTTGAGCATGGTTCGGTAAGCAGGGTTATTAACCTGTGCTTCCGATTTGGTGCAGGAAAACAAAAAACCAAACATGACAATACAAAATAGGAAAACAGATGGTTGGGTTTTGTAGGCAAGCAAGGGCATAAAACCAAATTTGTAATACGTGATAATACTGTAAACAAAAAAAACATCGGGTAGTTTGGGGCTGCCCGATGCTTTTTGTGATAGGTGTTTTTAGGAGTTTTATCTGCCAAGGCTTTAGGCGGAAGTTCTTTTCAAGTACGCCCCATTAAATGTTTTTGCCGTAGTAGCCATTGCACTGTTTTAATCTGTATGCTTTTTGGGGGCGCTTGCTAAAAATTGGCTTGGTAAGGCAGCTTGTTGGCAACGGTTGTTGTATAGTGGAAATACCCAAGTTGTAGCACCAAATTATAGCAAGAATTGCCGGCAATTATACTTTATTCTCATTTTAATTAAATTTGATGACCTTTGCGTTCTCTATTGTACTCCTTTTTGCGAAGCGGTTGTGTTGTTGTATTTTTTAAGGGCTTCTTCGGGACTAATGGAGGGGCTGAGTCTGCTTTTATTTAAGTAAGAAACAATAAAGGCTTTTTCGTAGCCCAATTCTCTGAGTTGTTTCTCTTTTTCTCTTGCTTTTTTGGTATCAGAAAAATTACCTACCATATAACGGGTAAAGCCATTGGCAGTAATTTCGGTATCCACATTGCCAAAAAGGTCTTTTGCTTTTGTGTAAAAAGGAGATTTTGTACTTAGGGGGTTTCTAAATACACCTAATTGTATTTTAAAGGTAAGAATCTGCTTTACCGTTTCGGGTTTTACATCGGCAGGTTCGGCTGATGGGGAAACAGGTTTAGCGGTATTAGGTGAAGGAATAACCTCATAACTTCTAATGGGCGTTGTTTCGGTAGCCTGTGCTACTGCTACAGTAGTATTAGGAATGACTTTCAATACTGCACGCAAAATTTCAGATTGTTTTTTATTATCGGTATTAATTTCTTTAGGATTTTCGGCATTTTTGCTATTTACACTGGTGAGTTTATATTTTTTATTGGGTTCTAACTTAAAATAAAAATTGCCGTCTTTTTTGGTTACAAACAGTTGCCGCTGGTTATCATCTGTTCTGAGCAATTCTACTTCTACACCTCCTACCGGCTGAAGCGTATTTGTATTAACCACGGCGCCTATAAGTACAATAGTTATCAGCTCCGGATCGGTAAAATTATTTTCGGCATTTTCAGCAGATGAGATAGTAAATGACGCTCCATTTGCTAAAAGTATGTTTGTTGGCAAAATACCGGAAAATAGCAGAAAAATAAAAAATACAATGAAAATTGATAATCTTTTCATAAATTCGTTTGTTGAAGGCTTGTGTTGGTAGATAATACAACAATTATAGTGCCAAATATCTCTTTGTTTAGACTTTTAAAGAGAGATACAGAGAACTTGGGTTAATTTGGGTAGTTTAGGTTGTGATGTAGTGTTGGTGGAGTAAGTCATAAACAGAATAAATGGGTGGTTTTTAGAAAAAATTGTTTATTTGTGGAAAAAGGAACAGGTATTTTTTCTGAAAGGGCAAAATAAATAGCTAACTTTGTTCTGACTGCGCAAAAATGACGGTTAGCTGTGCCGGCGCTGCAAAGGTAATGAGGGAAAAATAATTTCGCTATCATTTTTGGCATTTTTGCAAAAATAAATAGTAATTTCATTTTCTGCCCTCTTTTGTTTAAAAAAATGGGCATAAATGTGGTGTATTTTGTACAGAGTTTACCGACTTTTGCCGAAATATATTTACTTTAATCTGTTTTTATTGTCTTAGATTATTTTATATGCTTGCACATTTTTAGCCCGATGCGCTTTTTACCTGCTTAAAAAAATTTGTGTGGAAAGGAGTACTTTTGTGTTTACAAGTTTGTTGGGAGGAATTTTGTTTGCGTTTGTGGCATACTTATTATTCTTTAGGGTATGGTATCAGCACTATAAAGAACAAAATGCTCTGTTAGAGGAAATGGTTGCTCAATATGCCGATAGTTTAAGTAACTGTGTTGCAAGCAGGCAATTTACCTACGGCAGCGGGCAGCTTTTGTTTAACGATACTTTTGATGATAACCTTAATAAATGGGATACCCGTTTGCAAGAAAATGGAATGAAAATAGTTTATGACGGCAAATATATCATTGACTATAAAGAAAAAGGCTACTTTTGGTGGTCGTGGTTAAGCCTTAAACAAGAAGTGGCAAATTTTAAAATAGTACTAAAAACCCGCCATAAATTGGGCAGCCCCGATAAACCGTTTGGTATTATACTAAGTTTAGATACCGCAAATTACTACCGATTTGGTATAACACATAACGGTTATGTATCGGTTAATGCTAAGAAGAACGGAAATTGGCAAACCAATTTGGTTTCGCATACAGGCGGTTTTAAAACCAATTTGGCAGACGACTGGAACCTGCTGGAAGTGGTAGTGCGCGGTATAACGCTCACTTATTTTGCAAACGGTAAGAAGGTAAAAGATGCTACACTGGAAACAGATAAATCATGGAAACGTTTTGGCGTGTATGTAGAAGACCGCCAAACTGTGGAGTTTGATGAGATTACCATAACAGAATTGACCAATTAACCCCTATCCTTTCCTTATGAAAAAAAAAGATAGCTTATTTAGACTCATAAAAAGCCTTACCAAAACCGAAAAGCGCTTTTTTAAAATATACTCCTCAAGGCATGTAATAGGAGAGCAGAACAACTATGTAGAGCTGTTTGATGCCATTGACAGCCAAAAAAACTACAATGAAGAGGCGCTACTAAAAAAATTTGCCGATAAAAAGTTTGCCAACCGGCTGCCGGTTGCCAAATCATATTTATATGACTTGGTGTTGCGCAGTATGAATGTTTATCATAACCAAAATACCATTGAAGCCCAACTGCGCGAGTTAATGGGCAGCATGGAGTTCCTGTACCAAAAGGGTATTTATGACCACGCCTTTAAATTGGTGCAAAAAGCTAAAAAAATAGCCCAAGATGCCGAAAAACCCGCACTGCTGCTTATGGCTTATGAATGGGAAAAACAACTCTTAGAAGCGCTGGTGTTTACCACCCATACCGATGCCGACCTCCATAGGCTTTTTGAAAATAACCAGCGCCTTTTGCAACAACTTACCGAAATTAACCAATATTGGCTGCTTCATACCCAACTGCTCTACCACAACGCGCAGCAAGGCATTACGGCTAATGCTACCGATTTAGATAAAATAACCCAACTCCTTACCCACCCGCTACTGGGGCATGGCAATGAACCCCAAAGCTACCAAGCAGCGCTGCTGCGCTATAAAACCTTAGCTACCTGCTTTTTTATTATGCGACAGTTGCAGCCTTGTTATGAATACAGCCGCAAATTAGTGCTGCTGTTAGAGTCAAGACCCGAACTGCTGCCCCAAGAGGCTATTACCTATATTAACGCCATTAACAACCTGCTCAATACTACCGCCGCCCTCCAAAAACAAGACGAAAGAGGTTTTTACCTCAGCAAACTCCAAGCCATGCTCTCCGATGATAAATGGCAAACCTCAGAAGCCCTCCAACTTAAACTGTTTGAAGCCTATTACTACCACCAAATGACCCTATACATAGGGCAGGGAAACTATACCGAGGGGCTTGTTTGCCTAAGTAAATTAGAAGAGGGTTTAACCCGATTTGCCGACCGTATTGACGGTATTGGCGTTATTATGCTTTGTTTTTATGCCTTTCATATTTGTTTTGGAGCGGGGCAGTTTGTGCAGGCACACGCATGGCTGATGCGTGTATTGGAATACCAACACACTAACCTACGGCGCGATATTGTTACCTTTGCCAAAATACTTACCCTGCTTACTACCTATGAAATGCGCAATGCGCCGGTGTTTGCCAAAACTGCCAAATCGGTTTACCGCTTTTTATTAGGCAAGGAAAAACAATACGAGTTGGAAAATATTATTGTGCGGTTTTTAAAAACCATTGCCCAACTGCCGCCTAATGCCGATACTATGCCTGTATTTTACCAACTCCGCCAAACCCTTGCCGCCCTTACCGATGATGCTTATGAAAAGCGCGTGTTTGCTTATTTTGATTTTATGGCTTGGGTAAATGCCAAATTATCGCCTGTGCCGGTTTCTTCCTTACAACAAGTTTAGCTATCTCGGAAAATCGGGGTTTTTAGGGGGGGTATCGGCATCGTTGTTGTTGGGCAAATCATGCTCAGCTGCCAAGTCGGGTTCTTCTGTTACGGTTTCGGGATATACGGGGTCTTCCTTCACCACCGGTAACGCATCGGCGGGTTTAAAGTGAGGCGTTTCGGGTTGCTCGTTTTCAAAGTAATTCAACGGCGGTTTGCGGCGCAAAATAAGCGCTATGATAGCGGCTATAATAAACGCAAGAATGGCAGAAGAAGCAAACCCCCAAAGGCTGCTGCTTAGCGTAACCGAAAAATCCTGATTTTCTATTTCATCAAGGGCGCGCTCTATTTCTTCATCGGGCGTACCAAAACTGCTCATCCAATCATACGTTAATTCGGAAGTAAAATTGCGCAGGGTTTCGGTAAGGCTGGGGTCTATAAAATTGTAAAGCAAATAGTTGTAAATGCTACCCAATAGCTGGGCTACTACCATTACTGCAAATGCCGGCGCTACTAACTGCCCAAAACTGCCATAACCGCCCAGCTCCTGCCGCGTATGCCGAGCTGCCATAACCATAGTAATAATAATAACTACAAACGTACCCAACCCTATCCACTGGTTAAACAGGTATTTTGTGCTAATGGCATATAATGCCGAATAAAAGATGATAGACAGTAAACCTAATATGGCGCCGTATTTTATCCCGATGTTTTCTGAAAAGTTCATGGCAATAGAGCTTTTGGTGTGTGTTATAAGTGGTAAAAAGGAGCGCAGGCTTACAATATCTTGTTAAAAAAAGGTGGTTTGCCTGTAAATGCTTTTGTTGTTTTTTAATAATTCATTAACAAGCCAACTTGTTGTTTGCCACAACACAAAACAACGGCAAACAAACACCAATGAGGCAGCATAAGCAAATAAACGCCCCCTTTTTTATTGCTTGCAAAGGTAAAATACTTTCTCGGAAAGTGCAATAACCATGCTGCAAGGTGAAAAAACCTTCAAAATCAATCCTA
>DDVC01000039.1 GCA_002345145.1 Bacteroidetes bacterium UBA2322 | reverse complement strand
TAAACGCAGGTAAAAGAGAATCATTTACCTAATTGAGCCTTTATCTTTAAAAAATCGGCGTTCATCAGCTCCATCCGTGTTATCCGTGTGCTAATTGCTGCCGGTTTTCAGCTCACACAGGCAGCACGGGCTTTGTGTGCCATTTCACATCAAACTCGGGTTACACCCTTTCACTTTTCACTACCCACTACCAATTCTAAACGCAATTTTTATGGTTGTGCAGCCATTTTGCATAAAACATTGTATATTTACAGTGCGTTTTAAGGTTTGGGGGTTTATGCTTTAGGGTCAATAACCTTTGACCTTGCCATTATCCCAGCCCAAAAACAACAACAAACAACGCCCATTTAATTTCCAACGCTCCTACGTACCTCTTATAGTTCTTAATTTTTGCACATCAGCTCCTGTTGTCATGTTAAAAAAAATAGCTCCCGCCATAGTTCTGCTGTTATGTGTATGGGTAAGCCATACTGCTCTTGCACAACAACCCATTATAGGCACACAACCCCTCACTGCCGATGACATTGTATTTAAAAAAGAATTTAGCGTGGGGCTTAAAGCGCACACACACGGGTTTGGTGCATCGGCAAATTTGGTGCGCATACAAAACATTTTTAAAAAGAAGTTCATAGAAATAGAAGTTATGAACATTAAACACCCCAAAGAACGCCGCCAGCAAAGCCCCTACGCATCGGGCAGAAACTCGGCAAGAGGGTATGTTTTTGGCAAAAAAAACAGTTTTTACACCCTAAATGTAAATTTTGGCAGCATACACACCATTACCAATAAAGGACAACGAAACGGAGTGCAAGTTTCTTGGTTTTACGGCTACGGACCCTCGCTGGGCATTGTAAAACCTTACTACTTAGAGCTTATTTACGATGTAAATGAGCGCGGCGGCTTTATTACCCGAAACGAAAAATACACCCCCGAAAATGCAGCGTGGTTTATGAATAACGGACTCATACTTGGCTCATCGGGCATTACCTACGGTTGGGACGACATTAACCTGTTTCCCGGATTTCAGCTAAAAGGAGGTTTTAATTTTGACTGGGCTAATTTTTATGAAATGGTAAAAGCCATAGAAATTGGCGCTATGGTTAATGTTCATGCAGGGTTGGTTAAAAATGCCGAAGGCGATATCCAGATTTCGCGCGTACCTATAATGATAGAGGAACAAAACTCTTTTATTTTTACCAACCTTTACCTCCGCCTAAATCTTGGGCGGCGCAAATAAGCCATACATATTTAGGGTAGGTTATTTTTTGTACTTTTTGCTGCCCAGCCCCCGGTTTCTGTAAGGGTAAACAAAAAACTCCCCCGGACAATTAGTCATTGCCGGAGGAGGAACAATTTCGTATGAAAAAGATGTTTACACAATTTTGTGCCTCAGCGCAGCATTTGTGCTACCTTTTGATTACAACCTAAAACCGCCGGCTTATGCAAAAAAAACAAAAACCGAAAAAATGCCCAATAAAAGACCTAAAAGTAAAATAATCATGGCAATGGGAGTTTAAAGTGGTTAAGTTAAGTAAATAGTACCTGTTGTGAGAAGCAACTTTGTTTTGCTTGCTACTATGTAACGCAAGGTACTATAGAAAAGTTCCCTTTTGTTCATTTTTTTTACTTTTTTTGCAAAAAATGGGGGGAAAATTGGTGATGGGTAGGAGTAGCTGCCAAAATGCGCTTATAAATCGGGCAAAAGGGGGAAAAAGTTACAGGCTGAGCTAATTTTTTGTCATTTTTTTCTCCCGATTAAAACAACTTTTCAGCTATTAGGCAAAGCCCTCAAATAAAGCTGTATATTTAGCCCAAATAAGAATGGCGTGCCCGATACTAAACTAAACCTATTTATTGCTTATGCGGCAGAAGATGTGCATTATTGCAGTGCCCTGCGCACCCATTTGGCAGCGCTGGAGCGGTCGGGCTATGTGCAAATATGGTACGATGGCAAAATAGAAGCAGGGCAGGATTGGGAGGCATCTATGGTAAACCAGTTAGAAATGGCTGATTTGGTTTTACTATTGGTAAGCGCCGATTTTATACAGTCTGATGTATGCTACCAAACCATATTTCCTGTTGCCATACGATTGCAAAAGAGTGGGCAGGCAAAGGTTGTACCGGTTATAGTACGGCAGTGTATATGGGAAAGTACCCCACTGGCGCGCATGTTGCCGCTGCCAAAAAATGGCATACCGCCCGAAAACAAAGAGGTTTGGCAAACGCCCGATGAATGTTATACCCAAATAGCTTATGAGGTAGGACAATTGGTAAAAGATGCCTTGCTCAGCAGGGGGGTTGCCATGTCAGAAATGCCCGCCTCTATGGAAACCAAACCTAAAAAACAGCACCGACAAGGGAAAGTATTGTACCTGGTGCCCGGTATTATGGAGGTACAAAAAAAATACCCCTGTTTTATCAGAATTGCCCCCGAAGATATTGACCTTAAAACGCTAAAAGAACGGCTCAAAAATGTGGACGAGGCGGTTATTGAAAATATCCGCATAGACAGCATTATGAAAGCCGAAATCATAGACGATACCGATGGCGAAGCTTTTGACATAGACCGTATAGGCGAGCTGGAACAACCCATAGAAGAAGAGAGTTATACCGAATGGCGTTACAACATAACCCCGCTCAAACAAGGTACTTACAGCCTTTGCATTAAGGTATCGGTAATGCTGAGAGTACCCGATTTGGGCAAATTTGTTTTTAAAGATGTAGTAGTGCTTGACCGCGATGTTGTGGTTACTACATACTCGCAGCCACCGGCACAACAAGAGTGGGCTGTGGCAAAAAACATGGTGCCTTTTGCCGCTACCGGTTTAAAATCGGTAAACGAAAACAATACCAACAACAGTACAAACTTGCTGCGCCGCATTGTTGTTGCTGCACTTATAGGGTTTTTTATTTTTCCTGCCTTTATGTGGGCTTTTATGGCAGAGTGGGTTGCACCATTATACCTCAGCGCTGCCTACGACGACTACCGCCAACTCCACGATGAGCGCATTGCCGTTAAGAAAAATGGTAAATGGGGATTTGTAAATAAATGGGGTATCCAAAGTACACCTCCTGTTTATGAAACGGTAGAAGATTTTAACAATGCCGTTTCTATGGTTTCTAACCCAAACCAACCACCCCGGCAACTTCACCGAGATACCTCGCAAGGTTGGCTTGCCGGTATGTTTAACCCCCGCGATTACCTCAGCATTAACCCCTGCCAAAACATCACCTGCCAAAACGGGGGCAAGTGCGTAAATGGTAAATGCCAATGCCCCAATGGGTTTACAGGAATATACTGCGAAACAAAACCGTCAAATAATCCCGATGACCCCTGCCAAAACATCACCTGCCAAAACGGGGGCAAGTGCGTAAATGGTAAATGCCAATGCCCCAATGGGTTTACCGGTAAATACTGCGAAACAAAGCAGCCAAACACGCCTAATGACCCCTGTAAAAACATCACCTGCCAAAACGGGGGCAAGTGCGTAAATGGTAAATGCCAATGCTCCAATGGGTTTACCGGTAAATACTGCGAAACAAAGCAGCCAAACACGCCTAATGACCCCTGCCAAAACATCACCTGCCAAAACGGGGGCAAGTGCGTAAATGGTAAATGCCAATGCCCCAATGGGTTTACCGGTAAATACTGCGAAACAAAGCAGCCCAAAGAAGAGGATATTTGCAAGCAACTCCGATGCAGCGCCAACGGCGTTTGCAACCCGATAACTAAAAAATGCGATTGTAATCCGGGTTATACCGGCACCCGCTGCCAACTATATGAAGGTTTATGCCCTATTGACTGTAAACCCAACGGCAAGTGCAACCCGCAAACTAAAAAATGCGACTGTAACCCGGGCTATACCGGTGAACGGTGTGAAAAACAAGACCCTTGCTACAATAAAAACTGTAATGCCGGTACTTGCAACCCCAGAACAGGTAAATGTGTTTGCCCCGAGGGTTACACCGGTCAAAATTGCGAGCAAAAAGTTACAGCAGACCCATGTAGCCAAAAACCCGATTTGGTTATTACCAACTTTACCGTAAAAAGTGTATCACCGGCACGCAGCCAAACACTTGGTTACAGAGTAGCATTTACCGCCATCATAAAAAACACCGGCGGCGCTGATGCTTCTGCCTGTAACTTGTTGGCAGAGTATAGCCAAAACAATGAAAATCAATTCTTTTATGGCAACTGCCAACCTTTTGCCGCCTTAAATGCAAAAAGCGAGCGCACCATAAGCGGAACCCTAACCATATCGGGTATAGGCACAAAAAGCGCCCAAATACGCCTGCTAATTGATGCCACTTGTTCAGAGGAGTTTTTGCCTGTTTATGTAAAAGTAGATGAGTGCAATGAAAACAACAACTACTCAGCAGTAAAAACGGTGGCATTTTAATATGGGTTAGCTCTGCTGTTTTCAAGCTAAACTCTTATAATTCATCTCACTACAAACGCACGGCTGTGCATTGGTACTTCAACTTTTTTCTTTGCGTCTTTGCTGGCAATAAAATCTTCTGCTGACCAAAACTTGGCTTTGTAAGATATAAATTACCTACGCAGCTATCGCCTAAAAGGAGTGGTTTTTTTGTTCTGCTGTTTTGCTTGCGGGGTTTTTGTGGGTTACTGTTTTAGCACCCACGCACTAGGGTATTTACCCGCCTTTAAAGATGCTTGTGCCGATTGGGCTGCTGCCTGAGAGTCATAATACAACCCCACACGGTATTTACCCTTATCGGGTGTTAAGGCATAAGCATTATTGGCAGTTTTACGCAGTCGGGTTGCTTCTTTTTGGGCTTTGGCTTGTGTGTCAAAAGAAGCAATCACCACATAATACCCTTTGGGTGCTTCGGTAGCAGTACTTGCGGCATTGCCCCTGCCGGTGGCGGTGGTAGCTGGCGCTGTGGTGGTAGTTTTAGTAGTAGGGGTAGTGGCGGCATTTCCTCGGGTGTTGGTTGTGCTGCTCGATGTAGCGGCTGTGGTAGTGCTGCCTGAGCCTGCTGCTGTGGTAGTACCTTGTGTGGTGGTAGTAATGGGTGTGTTAATTTTGGGGTCATCTTCATCGGTTACAAAGTTGCCGGCGGCAGTATTGGTGTTACCGGTGGTATTATCGGCAACTTCCGTTTCGGCAAGGTTGTTCTGGGGAGTTTCGCTCACCTGAGCAGTTGTGGTATCGGGCGGGGTAAGTGTGGCAGGTTCGGTTTGTTGTTGGGCAACCTGATTTCTGCCCGATGGGAGTTGGGTTAAAATAAAGATAAAGGCTACCAGCATGAGCGCCGGCACTAACCACCACAAATAACTGGGGGCGCTTTTTTCGGGCGGCGGCGTTACAGTGGGTGGGTCTGTATGAACAGACTGGGCGCTTACCCCTCCGGCAGCGCCCGATGCCAACACCTCGTGCAAGGAGCGTTTTTGGTTATCGTTATTGGTTATTGGTAAAGACGTTATCTCTTGGGCATGTTCGTCTTCGGCATCGTCTGCTTGCACGTTTTCGGTATGAAGTGAGGGTAAACTGGCAGCTATGGGCGTGGTTACCTCTTCGTTTTCATTGACACCGGCTACGGGCTGGGTTTTGGGTAGTTCTACCGACATCAGCCCAAAAGTAGCAGCCGAAAAATTGGCTTGGTCATCGGGAAAAAAGGCAATGAGGGCATCATCGGCATGAGATTTGGTAAATGAGCCTATTCCGTCTAAAACAACTAACTCGCCACTGTTTAACTGCGATTTAATGTTGTCCACATAATGAGCCACATATCCCTCTGCTTCTTCTTCGGTTATGCGTTCGTTTCGGGCTATATGGCTAATGAGTAAGCCGTCGTTCAGGTTTAGTTTTTCGTTAAACTGTAAGGTTTTTACCGGCGGTTGCACTACCCCATCATCGGGCTTTACCTTTGCCGGAGCAAACTGGGTAAGAAATGCACCTAATCCGGGCACTACAACTAAACTGTAATCGTACAGCAAACTGCTGATATAACCGGTAATGTTTACTTTTTTTGCCATGATTTTAAGAAAATTGTTTAAGAGGGCTTATTTGAAAGTGAAGAGTGAAAAGTGAAAAATTATGAGTTATGAGTTATGAGTTATGAGTTATGAGTTATGAGTTATGAGTTATGAGTTAGGAGTTATGAGTTAGGAGTTAGGAGTTGCGGGATTGCGGATTAGAAATTACGAATGATAACTACCGACTACCCGATACCGACTACTATCTACCATCTACTACCCACTACTAACTACCACGTACTAAAACTATCAACTACCCACCTTAAAACCTTAGCAGCAAACCGCCCAAGGCATTAAATCCGTAGCCCGGGTAGTATAAGAACCTTTCGGCTTTTACGGCGGCTATGTTATTGAGGTTGGCAAAAATACCTATATTTTTGGTAAAGTTGTATCGGGCAGCTAAATTTATATCCATTACGCCTTTCAATTTTTGCTCTTCGCCTGTGGCAAGTTTACCTTTTGCACCATTTAATACAAACACACCGGCTTGTACTTCTAATTTGTTTATGGGTTGGTAGGTAGCATTCAGCATCAGTTCTAACGGAAACAAATGCCATGCCACCGTTTGCGAATCGGTTTTAAAACTGTTGTATCGGGCGGTAAAGTTTACAGAACCTTTTTGCAGGTAAACACCCAGTTCGGCAGCGCCAAACCAAGTGGTCAGTTTGTCATACACCACGTTAAAACGGCGCAGGTCGGTACTATCATTTACAAAAAGCGGTTGATTGGTGGTAATGTTTTGCCCGCCTTTAAGGTCAAAACCAAACAAACCCACATTGCCTTTTACCCCTACGTTTCTTTCTTCCAACCGTGCATTTTGGAACTCCTGCAACTGCTGCACAAATGGATTAGCGGCGCTTAGGCTCATGTAGTTGTTTTTAACCAATTCCTTTTTCCATATTCCGTATATTTCTACTTTGTCTTCTATGGGAAAAGCCGAAAGGGTAAGGTACGGATAGGCGTAAAACTTATTGTGGTTTAACATGGCATTTGCTCCAACAGACAAGGTGGCAAAAGCAGACCTGTAAACAAAAGAGGGAATAAAATTAAGCAGCAGGTTGTTTACGGTAGTGGTATCGGCGGTGTAGTTAGAGTAATGGGTGTGCAGCAAGCCTGTAGCCGATATATGCTCGTTAAAAAGTTTGGTTACGTTGCCGTTTATGAGCAGGTTATTTTCGGCGGCGTTAAAGTTATCGGTAAAACGGTGATAGGTGGTTTTGAGGTTATAGTCGGTTTCGGCTTTGTTTTCTATGCTGTTGCCAAATTCTAAAGAGCCCGATATGGTTTGAAACAGTTGTTTGGCAGATTCGGCATCGGAAGGCGGGGGCATGAGCAGCGTATCGGCATTAAAACCGTAGAAATAGTATTTTTGCCGGTTAAACCCCGCTTCGGCTCCTATAAAGTTAGATTTGGTAAAATACTTACCAAAGCCTCGCATATTGGTACGGGCATAGTCTTGCAGCTCAAGCAGACCTTGCGAAGAAATGTAAGACCCATTAAGTCCTCCCATAAAGCGCTCCGACCTTCCGGCGCTTACCGAAGCATCAAAAAACGGCGTATTAAGATTGCCGTATCCACCCCTGAGCCACACATTATAGAGGTCTTCGGTATCTTTTTCTTTTTTAGTGGGCGGTTTATAGGCAAGCGGTTTTAGCGGCAGGGGTTCATAGTTAAGGGTTAAAAAACGGTTAGGCACCTGGTAATCGCCAAATTTAGGTTTAGATTTTTCCAACTCTTCGCGGGTAGGCAAATCGGGGTTAAAATCAACCTTTACCGCATCTGCCAGTACCGGCTCGTAGGGTTTTATAATATCAATGTTTTCGGGCGCTATTTCTTGTCCGCCTTCTTGGTTAGCAGGCTGAGCCCATATTGCCTGAAAGTGCAGTGCAGTTAGCCAACAAATAAAAAACAAAGCAATGATGTTACGCATACCTGTCGGTTTTATCTTTTGTGCTTTGCTCCAAAAAGCAAAAACTGTTTTGGGGGTTAAAATTCGTATTTTTGAACAAGTTTAACGCAATTTTACGACAATTTATTTACCTCATGCGTATTTTGGGTGGTAATCTTTTACTTTTTGCACCATATTTGTTATTAAATAGTGCAGCAAGCCATATTTATAGGGTTAATGGTTAATTTTGTGCGCTTTTTCTGTCTATATATTAGTAACACTTAACCAGCGTTTATGCTTTGTGTTTATCCTTTTATAGGAGCCGCATTATCTGCCACCCACTTGTTTTATTCACTTCCGGTGGTGCAGCCCCGGCAGTGCAGCAAAAAGAAGAAATGCTGCAAAAAATACAAAAAAGGGAAACGCTGCAAAAACTGCCCTAAAAAAGACTAACTTCACTCATTGTAAGACCTCACTTATTTACCTGCCCATGAATACGGAAAACACAGCTGAGTACTTGCAACAAGCCAAAGCATGTTTTGAAGCCAACGACTTTGAAACTGCCCTTAACCATTACCGCCAAGCCATTATGCTGCAACCTGCATGTGTAGAAGCCTACATAGGGCGCGGGCTGGCAAAACAAGCCCTGTTTAGATACAATGCCGCTATAGCCGATTTTAACGATGCCCTAAAAATAGAACCCAATAACGCCGAAGCCCTCATTTGCAGGGCAAAACTGAACTTAGATACCGGTGAGCTTAAAGCCGCCCTTGCCGATTTTAACCAAGCTATTGCCCTGCAACCTCAAAATGCCCAATTGTATAAATACCGCGCAGAAGTTAAAGTTAACCTTAATAAAATTACTGCCGCTATCCTTGATTACAACCGAGCGCTTAAACTGAATCCAACTGATGCCGAAACGCTGCTTGACCGGGGCATTGCTTACCAATATGCCGCCGATGCGCAAAAAGCCCTTGCCGATTATTCCGCCTCCATTAAAATTGACCCAACACAACCGGCGGTTTACCGGCAACGGGGCTACCTTTATTATATGCAAAACCAATTGGAAAAAGCTATTGCCGATTTTTCCAGAGCCATAGAACTAAATCCTAACTACCAGGTTTGCTACCGATACCGGGGCGATGCCTACAGAATAATGGAAAAATATCCCGAAGCCCTTGCCAATTTAAATAAAGCCCTCCAACTTAAACCGCACGATGAAGAAGCCCTGTTTTTCAGAGCCATGACCCATGACCTTACAGGCGATATTGACGCCGCAATTAATGACTACAACAAAGCGCTGATTTTTGACCCAAAACTTGCACAAGCATGGTATAACAGAGCCGCCCTGCACTTTGGAAAAGGCAATTATGAGGCTGCCCTTAACGATTACAACCAAGCAGCAAGCCTTGCCCCCGATGATGTTACCTATTATAATAGAGCGCTTACCAAACAACAGCTTGGCTTATGGCAAGATGCTATTGCCGATTACACCAAAGCCATAGAGCTAAATCCTACTGATGAAGCCTATTTTTACAACAGGGCGAAATCATTTCTTAAACTTGGTCATAACAGTGCAGCCCTTGCCGACCTGAACAAAGCCCTTGATTTAAATCCGGAAAACCCCAAAATAGCTCAGGAAATAGCATTACTACAAACCAACACAAAACCATAAAACAAAAAAAGAATAGCAGCGTTTACATTCCGGTTGGTCATTTATAAGTAAGGTACGTATCTCCCCTTTTGCAGTAAAACAGGAAATTGCCTCCAACATCTTGCCTGCGCATGGTAAAACCGGGCATTTTAGCCTATTTTAGGCCTGATGCCACTGGAAATATACTGCTCTTAGACAAAAAAAACTACTTTTACCGCAAAGTTTTTGCCTTGTTATGCAAAATACCTATCTTTACCCCCAAACTCTGTAAATTTAATCAAAACTTTCAATAAAAAGGATGTTATGAAGAAAAATCTATTAGCAACTCTTTTGTCCTTGTTTGTACTGCTTGGCATTAACCAGCAGGCAGCTATGGCACAAACACTGCCCGCCGCTACTTGTGGTTATACCGCCGTAGCGCCCACGGTTGTAGAAGTAGCCTGCTCAAATGGCACCACGGTTATGCCAGATAATCCGGGTACTGGCTCGCCTAATTACTCCTACCTCATATCCACCATACCCGATACGGTAATTGTGGCAATAGTAGATGCAGGCGAAGTTTTTGACCCCGCAGCCGCCGGTTTAGCCGAAGGTGATGCCGTGTATGTTACCGGATTTGGTTATGACGAAGCCAATATCCTTGCTATCATCTCCGCAGTAGGTGGTAGCCCTCTCTGTTCTTTTGTACTTGACCCGGCTGTATGTGCCGCCTTAGCTGCTACCACCTCTGCCGATTTAGGTACACTCTTAGAACTTGCCGCTACCTTTAGCGGCGAAACGCCCACAGTAGGCACTTTACTCGGATTGATTGAAACGGTAAGCGGTTTAGGCGCTGTTTTAGGAGCGCCAGCCCCTTGCTACTCCGCTTTTGCCGCCGTTGATTATGTTACCGGCATTGAAGCCTGTTCAGTAGTAGAGTGCGATGCCGGCACCGGTACCATTTCTACCCCTGCTACCCTTTTTGCCTGCAACGACGGCAGCAACATCAGTGAATTGGCGGTTGAAATTCCTACCGATACCAATACACCTAACTACCTTTTCATTGTTACAAGCCCCGAAACCGATGATTTGGGCGACCCGCTTATTGTAGGGGTAACTTATGACGGTACTTATGACTTTACCGGTTTTGCCGATGGCGACTATTGCTACTATGGCTTTGCTTATTCTCAATCAGAATTAGATGCCTTAGCCGCCGCCGCCAACCCACTCTTACCTATATTGGGATTACCCACTATACCCATTCCGGCTGACTTGGGCGTAATTTTCAGCACCTTCAGCGCTGTTTTGGGCGATATTACCATTCCCAGCATCTTTGCATTTTTAGCTGATGCCCCCATAGCACTGCCCGAACTTTGTTATGCCGTTAGCGAAACACCCGCTTACTGCATTACCGTAGGTACTTGCGGCGTAGCCTGCGATGTGGATGGTGGCACCCTCAGCACTGAAGATGCTACTACTTTCTGCACCAACGACGGTATTGCCGATGTAGTAACTGTTACTACCACCAGCGGACCCGGCGGCGAGCAGTTAATTACCATTACCTACGATGCCACCAAAGGTACTACCGGCTTGGTAGGCGCTGAATCTGTTTACATGCACTCCGGCGCCGGCTTTAGCGGTCCGGGCAGCGCGTGGGAATCCGTAATCGGCAACTGGGGTCAAGATGACGGCGTGGGTCAAATGTACAGCGTAGGTGAAGACCTCTGGCAAATTACCGTTGATGCCTCTTATTACGGCTTAGCCCCCGGTACTACCATTTACGGCATTGGTATGGTATTCCGCAACCCTGCCGGCAATTTGGAAGGTAAAGACTACAACAACCAAGATATCTATGTTCGCGAAATCAATACCGGCGCACCCGTAGTATTGCAAGCAGACGGCGCGCCCTTTGATGGCGTATTTGCCGCTACTTCTTCTACCGTTTCTTATGAATACATCATTGCCGATGCTTTTGGCAACGTATTATTTGGTCCAGATCCGGGTCCGTCTTTTGATTTTGATGGCACTCCCGAAGGCACTTACTTAATTTGGGGTATTGCTTACGAAGGAACCATTTTTGTAGGCGCTACTTTAGATGAAATTTTTGCCGATTGCTATGAACTATCTTCAAATGTCATCTTCATCACTGCCGAATCTTGCACGCCCGCCTGCGAAGCCAGTTATGGTGAGATATTCTTTGGAGAAACTACACTTTGCGAAGGTGGCAGCAGCGGACCGGTAGTAGTACAAGGCGACAACATTAACGGTTTCACCACTGTATTGGTTGTTACCCAAGGCGCTGAGCTTACCATTGTAGGTGTTGTTGGTCAAGGCAGTATTGACTTTTCGGAGTATGCGCCCGGCAACTACACCGTTCACGCTTTTAACATCTTAAACGACCAAATTCCTTTTGTTGAAGATGCCTTAGCAAATGGCATAGTAACTACCGGTGTAGAAGTAGCCGGCCTAATTGCTGATGGCACACTTTGCGCCCAGTTAGATGTTGCCGGTATTGTATTTACCATCTTACCCAGCACAGACCCTGCTTGCGGCGGACCGGTTGATGACTTAACTGTAGGCGCACCTGCCACCACCATAGGCGGCGATTTTTATGTTGCCGTATTTTCCATTTTAACCGGTAGTGGTGATTACTCTGTTGAGCCTGTAGGCACACTTACAGGCAACCAGTATGTAAGTAACCCCATTAGCTGCAACGATGATGCTACCTTTGTGGTAACCGATAACGTTACCGGTCAATCAGTATTGGTAACGGTGCAGTCGCCTTGTTCAGTAACACCTACCTGCGAAGCCGACTTTGGTACCGTAACTGCGCCTGCCAATACATTCCTTTGCAATGCCGGCGTTATTAGTGAGCCCGTAACGGTGAGCGGTGATGCTACCGGCGATTACAACACTATTTTTGTTATCACCTCCGGCGCAGGGTTGGTTATTCAAGGCATCAGCGCCACAGGCAGTATTGACTTTACCGGTTATGCAAACGGCACTTACACCGTACATGCCTTTAACTACAGTTTAGACGATGAGGCTACTATTTTAGCCGCTGTTGAATTGGGTGTAACTACCGGTTTTGATGTTGCCGGCTTAATTGCCGATGGCGTAATTTGTGCTGCATTAGACGTTGCCGGCGTACAATTTACCATTAGTTCTGTTCAAATCTTCTTGCTGCCTACCTGTAACCCGCAAACCGGCACAGTTGATTTATCTGTTACCGTTACCGGTGGTACCCCCGACCCCGTTGATGGCTACACCATAGGTGGTACATTGTTTGGCACCAACACCGGCGAGCAAGGTAACCCATTCACCATACCCGGTATTGCCGACCAAGACGCTTATGCAATTATAGTAACCGATGCTCTTGGTTGCAGCGCTGAAATAAGCGGCACTGCTAACTGCACCAAATGCCCCGAAAACGAATTAGGCAGCATGGCTGATGCCTTAGTAGTAGCTTGTGCCGGTGGCTCAGTTACTGCTACGGTTAGCTCTTCGGTATTAGAAGAAGGCTCTTTTGTAGGTTATGTTCTGCATACCAGCCCCGTATTATCTCCCGCCGAAATTTTGGCTGAAAGCACCAGTGGTACCTTCTCACAAGTAGGTTCACCTAATACGGTTTACTACATCAGCGCACTTGCCGGTAATACAGACAACAATGGAAACGGTGTACCCGATGTTTCTGACCCCTGCACCTCTATTTCTACTACCTCTACCCCTGTTGTGTTCCTTACTCCGGTAGTGATTAACCTTGACGACCCTAACTGCGATAACACCACCGGTTTAACCACTTACGCATTTAGCCTTAGCGGTGGTTACCCAGCCTTTATGCCCGGCGCATCTTACACCCTTAGCGGAGAAATTTCGGGCGATGGATTCTTCCCCGGCGCACCCGGTTACCAAACGCCCGCCATTGGCGATGCTACCACCTGGCTCTTAACCGCTACCGATGAATACGGCTGCTCTGCTACCGTAAGCGCTACTACCAACTGCGAAAAAGGTAACTATGTAAGCTGGTTATCGTTTACCGGTAAAGTACAAGACAATGGCAACCTGCTCAAGTGGGTTACCGCCAGCGAAGTAGATAACAACTACTTCATGGTAGAGCGTTCTTTTGACGGCGCTAACTTTACCGAAATTAGCCGCACCAACGGCGCCGGTACCAGCTATGTAACCAACAGCTACCAATACTTAGACCAAACTGCCCCCTCCGGCATTAGCTACTACCGTATTACTCAGGTTGATTTTAACGGTCAAAGCAGCGCTACCGAAGTGATTGCCCTTACCCGCAACCGCGTTGAGTTTAGTATTGGTTCTGTAGTACCCGTACCTGCCAGCAGTTTTGTAACACTTACTGTTAATGCTGTTGAAAGCAAAGGCATTACCATCAGTTTATTTGATGTTGCCGGTCGTTTTGTTGCAAGCCAGCAAGATGAAGTGCATGATGGCGTAAACACCATTTCGGTTGATGTTCGCACCCTGCCCGCCGGTATGTACTTTGTAACAGTAACCGATGGCACTTATACCGCTACCGAAAAATTGGTAAAAGAATAGGCGCCCTGTAACTGCATAAACAAAAAGCCCCGAACCGTTTTGGTTCGGGGTTTTTTGTTTGGTAGAGGTTTATTTTTTATTGCTACACCGCTTAACACATACTCGTGTATAAAGCAGTTTTAAAAACCAACAAACGCGCAGAAATTTGCCGTAGCCGCTAAATAACTGCCATTTTGTAAGAATTTTGCAACATCGGGCACAAAAAAACAACCTTTTGTGCTAACTTTGGTTGTTTTTAAATCCTCGTTCCTGTTCTTTATTTAATTTTAACCCACTATTATGAAACATTACTACTACTTGTTAATGTTGGCGCTAACATTTGGCTGCTTTAGTAAGCCCGATATTACACATGCTCAAACTACTACCCTTGCTTTAGATTCTACTGTGTTAGAAGTAAGTGTGGTGGCAACCGGATTAAATGTGCCTTGGGAAATTTTGTGGGGACCCGATGACTTCATTTGGGCTACCGAAAGAAATGGCAGAATTAGCCGCATTAATCCCGAAACCGGCACAAAACAAACATTGGTAACCATTCCTGATTGTTATGAGTACAGCGAATCGGGTTTGCTGGGCATGCAACTCCATCCTAATTTTAACGATAATCCTTATGTTTATGTTGCTTATAACTACAACAGTGGCGGCAATAAGGTAAAATTAGTACGCTATACTTACAACGGCGCTGCACTTACCGATGCCCTTATTCTGCTAACCGGTATTACTGCAAGCAGCGGTGGCAACCACAGCGGCGCTCGCCTACTTATGTTGCCCGACCAAACACTGCTTATGACCACCGGCGATTATTATAACGATGCAATAGCACAAAACCTGAGTAGCTTAAACGGTAAAGTGCTGCGCATTAACTTAGACGGTTCTATACCTGCCGATAACCCCATATCGGGTAGTTATGTTTACTCGTGGGGACACAGAAACGCCCAAGGTTTGGTACGTGCCCCATCGGGCATTATTTACAGCTCAGAACATGGTCCTAGCAACGACGATGAGTTCAATATCATTGAACCTAACCGCAATTATGGCTGGCCTAATGTGGAAGGACTTTGTAATACTGCATCGGAAATAACCTTTTGCAATGCTAATAATGTGCGCGAACCACTTGCCGTGTGGACACCTACCCACGCCGTTTGTGGTATAGATTTTTACAACCACCCCGCCATACCGGAGTGGCAAGGTTCGGTTTTAATGACCAACCTGAAAGCCCCCACTTTCCGACAACTTATTTTTGACCAAAGCGGTACCGCCATTACCCAACAACGCGACATTATTAACTACACGTATGGCAGATTGCGCGACATTTGCATTGCCCCCGATGGACGTGTGTTTATTGCCACCAGTAATAAAGATGGCAGAGCGGCTACTTGGGCAGGCTTTCCGCAGGCAAACGACGATAAAATTTTGCAACTCCGAAACCCCGAATGGCAACCCATACTGCCACAAGCCAACTTTATTTTTGCCGACTCTTGCCTAACCGTGCAGTTTACCAACCTATCTGCAAACGCATCGGCTTTTACTTGGGATTTTGGTAACGGTTACGGTTCTAATCAAGAAAATCCTGCCTATGTTTATCCGCAAGCTGGCACCTATAACGTACAATTGATTACCGCTAACCAGTATGGAGCCGATACCATTTCTACACAAATTACCGTGCAGGAGTGTGTAGTGCAAGGCGTAAATGATGTAGCCGCCAGCCGCCAACTGCACATTCAGCCCAACCCCTTAGCCGATAAGGCAGTAGTACATTATCCGGCGTTATATGCCGGCGGCACTATGGAAATAATAGACACAGGAGGTAAAATAGTGGCTAAAATAACCTTGCCACAAACACAAAATTATGTGCTGGAAAAAGGTAAATTAACCCCCGGTGTTTATTACCTGAAAGTAGCAAAAGGAAAACAAGTGATTACCCAAAAATTGGTAGTGCAGTAACCGCAAGCCAATACCCGGTATTTCTTAAACTGTATTCTGCAAGTTTGCCCAAGTAAGAAAGGGCAAATTTGCCGCCGGTTATGTATTTTATCTATCGGGCTGTTATACTGTACTAAATATACACACTCATTTTCCTCTATTCGTACTTTCCGGCAAGGTAGTTTTATGCTGCCAAATTCGTTTTTTTCCTGCCGCAACGGGTTTGGCAAAACACACAAAGACTTTACCGTTTTTGTGTGTTTTGCTTTTAAACCCGCCAAAATGCAAAACAACTAAAATTACATAAAGTACCCGCAGTTCCCTGTTTTATTATGTCTGCACCCAATATGAGCACATCGTTTACCATAGTTGAAATAGAGTACTCCGGTATCCGCTACCGAAAAAATTATGTCATAGAAGTGGCAATGGTTCGGCTTGATGAAAACGGCAACCGTCAAAGTTTACATAAAATCATAAAACCCGATGACGGTGAACTGCCCGATTTTATTTGGGCGCTGGTAACATTTAGCAAAGATGCCATGACACAAGCGCTCACATTTGCCGAAGTGTCAGAGCAAATAGCTGCTTTTTGTGCAAATTCAGTGTTGGCGGGTATAAACATACGTTACACCTACTCTTTGCTTAGGCGCTCTTTTAAAAATGCAGGGTTGCGCTTTGTACATAAGCATATTTGCCTGAGTAAGCTACTGAACGAGGCATTTGTACACCATAAAACCACAACTATAGGCAGCCTTTGCAGTAAACTGTCAATAGATTTCAGCTCGCAGTTTACCTTGCCCCAGCGTGCCTTGTGCATGTCATATTTATTTGAAAAATTGTTTGTTGAGCGCTTAGGCAATAAAAATACAAGCAAAAGCCTTATTCACAAAACATCACTAAACGCAAAACTACCTCCGCACCTGCCGTTTACAAAAGTAGAAAATCTGCCAAATGCTATGGGGGTGTATTACTTTTTAGACCACAAGGGCAAAATAGTTTATTTAGGCAAAAGTAACGACATAAAAAAACGAGTACTTACCCACTTCAATTCTGATTTAAACGAGTTTAAAAAATGGGAGATGAAAAATGCAATTTATGATGTGCAATACCGGCTAACGGGCAGCGAGTTAGTAGCCCTGCTGCTCGAATCTGATGAAATTAAACGCTACATGCCCCCCTACAATCGTGCCCAGCGAAGGGTAAAATATACCCAGGGCATATACGTAAACCTGCACACAAGCGGCTTTTTACATTTTACCATCACCACATTGGGCAATGCAGAGGGTTTGCTGCTCACCAAATTTTCCAATAAATGGCGGGCAATCCGATTTATTCTACATGCTGCCTTACAGTTTGGGCTCAACCTTCAGTATTGTGGGCTGAGCGCCTATCAACACCTGCTCGAAACCCCGCCCGATATGCCAGAACCCCAATCGGCTCAACAGCATAACGAAAGCGCACAAAAATTGATAGCTCATTACAGTTACCCCCAACCCAACTTCCTTATCCTTGACCAAGGCAGAAACCCCGATGAGAGTTCTGCTATACTGATAGAAAACAACCTCTACCGTGGATATGCCTATTTACCTAATGAAGATACCCAATATGCCGCCTCAATGCCCGATGCCGTGCGAGAATACCTTATTCCTATGCGCGATAACCCCGATGTGCAAAGCATTATACGCAATTACCTCCAAAAAAACACCCAACAAATACACCTTGTGCCTTTCTAATCACAGCACATCAAAGGGGTAAAAAAAATTTATCTGAAAGTTCTACAAATTCACAAAGCCATTACGTACCTTTGCGGCGTTTTTAATAACCACCAAATTAAAAAAACAAACACAAGTTATGAAAAATTTATTCAGCCTCTTATCTGTAGCTCTGGTTTTGTTCTGGATGACTGCCTGCAACAAAGCTGCCGACCCCCAACTGCTTACAGACGTTTCTTCGTTTGAAACAGACTGGTCAACGTTAGTGAGTGATGTATCTAACCTTAGCAATGCCGTAAAAAGCGAAGTTGCCGGTATGGACGCAAAAATTAACGATGCTAAAGCCGGTACTGAAACCCTCAAAGGCGCTGCTAAAACCCAAGCCGACTCATTGTTCACCGTTCTGGAAAGTGTGAAAGGCAAAGCCGGCGCTATTGGTAGTGGTGCAGAAAGCATCTTAACCAAAATTAATGACATGACCGGTCAGTTCCAAAGCTGGAAAGAAAAAGTACAAAAAATGGAAATCAAAACCGATGCAGCTAAAACCGATTTAACCAACTACAGAACTCAGTTAGAAGCGCTTAAAAATGAAGCTGCCGGTATGAAATCAAGCTGGGACGGTACTTTTAGCATGATGGGTAGTGTTCTTAGCGCTGTAGCCGCCCTTAAAGCTGCTCCCGCTACTCCCGAAAAAGCTCCCGCAGCCGCTAAACCCGCTACCAAACCCGCTACTAAACCCGCTACCAAGCCTGCCACTACCACCACTACTACTCCCGCCAACACCAACACTTCTACTAACCCCACTCAAAAGCAAGTAGAAGAAAAAATGAAAAACGTTCGCGGCAACGCTACTAAAACCAACTAATTTTTAGCGTTTTAGTTTGCACAAAGGCTCATCGGTTTTATGCCGGTGAGCCTTTTGCTTTTGGGGTGTATCTAATTTTACATTTTTGGGCTAAATTTGCAGTCTGCTATAGTTGCCTTACATACAAACCTATGCCTATTAAGACAAAAAGCAACATTAACCTGCCCGCCTGAAAGCTACCATTTTAATCAACACCCATTTTTTTCATGCTGCTTATTTACACCGGTAAAATTACCAACAGACTCCGTTACATTTTTGAACATATCTTCAAAAACCTGCTCGGCGTAAATATGCACATTACCGCCGATAAGGAAGAGTTTTTGCAGTTTGAGGGCGCTAAACTTAATTACAGCAGCCGCCGCTTTGAAGATGAGTTATTTTTTTACGCATCGCCCCTCTTATTTGAACGAGGTATAAAACAACAAAGGCTTAAAGTAGAAGATTATAAAAATACTAAAATCTTTTTCATAGCCAAAAATAACTCTCACCTGCCTTTTGACCCCTTTGCCGCATCTTTTTACCTACTCAGCCGCTACGAAGAATACCTGCCCTCCGAAAAAGACCGGTTTGGCAGGTTTAAACCCGAAAATAGTGTGGCTTTTAAGCATCATTTTTTGCACCTGCCGGTAATAGATATGTGGGTAAAACTCCTGGCAGATTTGCTGCAAAACCTATACCCCGGGTTACCCATTAACCCCAAAAAATACAGATTTATACCTACTTATGATATTGACCTGGCTTATTCCTATAAGCATAAAGGGTTTTTGCGCAACTTGGGCAGTATGCTTAAAGATATGGTGCAGTTTAGAAAAGATTTGGTCATAGAAAGGCTAAAAGTACTTGCCGGTTTACTGCCCGACCCTTACGATACCTATGAGTGGCAGTTTACACTCCACTCCCAGTACGACCTTAAACCGGTTTATTTCTTTTTATTGGGCGAGTATGGACCTTACGATAAAAACATTGCTATATCTACCCCTGCCTATCAGGAACTTATACAAACCATTGGCGATTGGTATGAGGTAGGTATCCACCCATCTTTTGCCTCTAATCAAGATAGCCGTAAACTGGCAGTAGAACTCAGTATTTTATCGCGTTTGCTCAAAAAAGACGTGAAAAAAAATCGCCAGCACTTTATTAAACTTCAAATGCCCGAAACCTACCAAAACCTTATAGAACTTGATGTGCAAGATGATTATACTATGGGCTATGCTTCGCATATTGGTTTTAGAGCCGGTACTGCTTCTTCTTTTTATTTTTACGACTTGAGCCTCGAAATCAAAACTACCCTTCGCATTTTTCCGTTTGCGGTAATGGATGTTACCCTGCAACATTACCAAAAAATACCTGCACACAAAGCGCTTGATACATTGAAAAAACTGATAGACGCTGTGCGTAATGTAAACGGCGTTTTTATATCGCTTTGGCACAACCACTCCCTGAGCAACACACACGGCTGGGAAGATTGGCGAGAAGTGTATGAAGAAATGATAAAATACGCTTTGCCCGATAAGAACAACCTATACAAGTAAATAAATGTAAGCGATTAAGGTATTTCTTTCTTAGCCCAATTGCATCTCTTTTTTTTGGCGCCCGATTACCCAAATAAGGTAATTGAACTATGCTGCTTTTGCTTTTTTATACGGCACAAGTAGGTTTTATGTATGCACAAACACCTCATGTGTGCGCATGAGGTTAAGAAATGTGCATTTTAGATGGTTTTTGCAAGATTTATTTTGGCTTTTGAATAAAACAAAATGCTCAAAAGATAAAAGTTTATTATCGGGGGATAAAAGTTTATTATTAGAACGCATAAAATCCACTTTTTAGCGCTTTGCAGACCTATAATTGCCCGATTTGAGCACGTTTTTTTATTTTGTTCGTCAGTATATGGTAGAAATACTATGTTGCGGAGGTCTAAAAAACAGCTTTTAAGCTTTAAATTGAACTTAGTTTGCCGTTTGTATTACTATCTGTTAGGTTTGGCAGATAACAAACCGGTAACTTTTTGCCATTTGGGTTTATTTTTCATTGTGTGTACTTACTTTTGGGAGTTCACAGATTAAAGCTCCAAGTTTAACAAATAATAAACCATGTTATTACCTTCATTTTGGCTTGTGCAAAGGTACAGAACGGCAAAATATCCAAACTAACCAGTAGGTTAAGAGGCTTACAACAACAAAAAAGCCGTATATTGCCCTCGCATCGGGATTTTAACTTCCATTAGTTGCCAAATTTGCGTACCCAATGCGCTGTCTCATCACCACCATAAAACAACTGCCTTATGCAAAAAAAGATTACCCTTTTACTTTGTCTTATCTTGTTTGCGCTATTGCCTATGCAGGCACAATACCAGCTCAATGGCAGCGCCATACAAACCGATGAAGATTGTTTTCAACTTACGCCGGCGCTCAACACACAGGCCGGGTCGGTATGGTATTTAGAGCAGATAAACCTGTTAGAAAGTTTTACTCTTGATTTTGACATCTTTCTTGGCTGTGTAGATGCTAATGGCGCCGATGGTATGTATTTTGTACTGCAACCCATCAGCACATCGCTGGGCAATTTGGGGGGGGGTATGGGTTTTGAGGGCATTGTGCCTTCGTTGGGTGTGGAGTTTGACACCTGGCAAAATTCAAACTATAACGACCCCACCTTTGACCATGTTGCCATACAGCAAAACGGCAACTTAAACCACGTAGGCAGCGGCAACCTTGCCGGGCCTATTCCTGTAAGCGCCACCTCTAATAACGTAGAAGACTGTGTAAACCATAACATGCGCATTACCTGGAACGCCGCCAGCCTTACCCTTTCGGTATATTTTGACTGTAACCTGCGCCTTACTTACACCGGCGATATTGTAAACAATATCTTTGGCGGAAACCCCTTTGTGTTTTGGGGGTTTACCTCAGCCACCGGCGCTGCCAACAATGTTCATGCTGTTTGTTTAGACTATATTTCTTTTACAGACCAATTAGAAGACGTGAGCATTTGCCCGGGTGAGAGTGTGCCCCTTAGCGTACCCGCCGGTTTTGAATTGTATATTTGGGAACCTGCCACCGGACTAACCGACCCCAACAGCCCCAGCACCATTGCCACCCCAACCCAAACCACCACTTACAGTGTAACCGTAATTGACGAATGTGGCAACGATTTTACCGATACCGTTACCATTACCGTAATTGCTGCACCCGATGCCCCCAATTTAGGACCCGATGGTTTTATATGTGAAAGTCAAACCATATTATTAGATGCCACCACACCCGGCGCCACCGGCTACCTCTGGAATACCGGTTCTGCCAATCCGGTCATTGAAGTAGCAGAAAGCGGCGCTTATTGGGTTTTAGTGAGCAATGCCTGTGGCTTTGCTGCTGATACCATTACCTTTTTGCCGTTAGTAGTAGATTTGCTTTTAGACTTAGGCGCTGATGTTGCCATTTGTGAGGGCGAAGTGGCTACCCTTACGCCCAATATCCTTGGCGATGCCTTTAATTATCAGTGGTCAAACGGGCAAACCACGCCCTCTATTGCCGTTGCCCAAGCCGGAGTTTACACACTTACGGTAAGTAATGACTGTGGTTTAAGCATTGATGCCCTTCAGGTTTCCGTTACGCCCGCCCCCACAGTTGATTTGGGCGAACCCCTGCAAGACTTGTGCGCCGAAGACCTTAACCTGCTCAATGCCTTTACGCCCGATGCCACCGGTTATACATGGCAAGATGGCAGCAATGCGTCTGCCTACCAAGTTCAGGAAACAGGTATTTATTCGGTAACGGTGAGCAATACCTGTGGCGCTGCTTCTGATGAGGTTTGTATTACCCTTCAGAGCTGCGATGCCTTGTGCCAAAGTATGGCAGTTACTCATGTTTATACCTGCAATGCGGTTACGCTAAATTATCTTGTATATGCCTCAGTTGCCGGCGGCGTGGCGCCCTATACCGTATCGGGCAGTTATAGCGGCGTTATCAACCAAGATAACTCAGTCATTAGTTTTGAACTCAACGGAGCAGCTACCAACTATAGCCTTACTTTTACCGATGCCGCCGGCTGTGTGCGCAGTGTGTTGGTAAAGCCTTTCTGCAATACGCTTCCGGTAGCTCTGCTCAATTTTACAGGCGCTACATTAGAACGCTATAACCAACTCCAATGGCAGGTAGCATCAGAAACCAACTGCGCCTACTACACACTTTACCACTCGCCCGATGCTCAAAACTTTACTCCTATTGCACAGGTAACAGCTAAGGGCAATACCTCTCTGCAACAACAATACCAATATCTGCACGCCAACCCACCCGGCGGAAAGAGCTACTACCGCCTTACCCAAACCGATTTTGACGGCGCTACCCAAATTTTAGGTACTGTGCTGCTACAACGCTTGTTTGCCGGCAATACGGCGCTGCGTATTGAAACCATAGCTCCGGTACCTGCTAAGTCAGAGGCTTGGCTTACCTTTACCCTGCCCGATGCACAGCCGGTTTACCTCACTTTGTTTGATACGGCAGGTAAAACAATAACCCAACAACTGCTCAATTCCCAAGCAGGTAACAACCAAGCGCTTGTGCCGCTAAACACACTGCCCGCAGGGCTGTACTTTGTAAGGCTGCATAACCACACAGGCAGTTCAGTAGTAAAATTGGTTAAAGAATAACCCTTTCGTTTCCTTTTTCTTGCACATTGTTTTAAGATGGGGCATGTACTGTAGCTTGCACAGCAGTACATGCCCTGTTTCTTTTAAAAAAGCCATTAAAGCCATTTATAGCTTAAACAAAACTACCAAAATGCGCGCACCTTTTTTTGCCTTACAAATAAATGACAGTTTTTGAGGGCAACCTGTAACCTTATTTGCCCCGCTGCCGTAAAACCAAGCATAACAGGTTAATAAAACAAGCAGCCAAAGCAAACATGAAAAACTGGGTCACAATAATAGCGCTACTCTTAAGCATGAGTTTTATGGCACAGGCTACTTGCAGCATACAACCCCGTTTTTCATACAAAACGCAAGGTTTAACAGTTCGTTTCGATAACCGTTCTACCGGCGCTTTTGAGAACGCAACATGGCAATTTAGTGATGGTACTATCATTGGGGGCAACAACCCAAGCCACACTTTTGCTAAAGCCGGCAGTTACACTTTCTCTGTAACGCTTTCTAACAGCGCCCAAAACTGCACTCAATCATACGAAGGTAAGGTTTATGTATTTAATACCGGCAGCGTTTCTCCTTTTACTGCCACTGCCGCGCAAGCAACCCCACAACAACTTAAAACAAATGTGGACGCACCGGCTGCTATTACCCACTTAACCAACTACCCCAATCCTTTTACCGATTTTACTACCCTTAGTTTTAACCTTGCCCAAGAAGGAAAAGTTAGCATAGGGTTATTTGACCTTAACGGACGTTTAGTACAAGCTATAGCTAATGACTACATGAACAGCGGTTTGCAAACTTTTAGTATTGAACGCCAAAATTTAACCGCCGGTACTTATATTATTCAAGTAAGTACCCCCCAAACTTCGTTTTCCAGAAAAGTAATGGTTTTGTAAATCATGCCCCATATTACCATTATATACCCACTCTAAACTGTATTAACAACAAATCACGCTCATAGCTCTAAGCCACCGTTCACCACGCTAAACCATGTTTAGCATCATAATACAAAATAATTTTCTCTTAATAGAGGGATTAGTAAGGGTGTAGCCTCCTTGTACAACAGGGAGGCTTTTTTGTTGAAAAAAGGCAAGTAATTAACCGGGCAACCTTGTTTGGGAAAAGGAAAATTGCAGGAAACAAGCGCTGATTTTACAAATAATAAAAATAATTAATTGTTTGTAAAATCCTGTTAATCAGCATATTACAATGCCTTCTCCAAAATAATTGATTTTTTATGTGGTTTTAATTTTTCTTCTCTCTTCAACTTAAACTAATTGCCTAAACAAATAGGAACGATTTTTGAGCTTGCATAGTTTTAGGCATTTGTTTTCTCTTTTAAACACTCATTACCCTATGACAGCCAAAACACTACTCACCTTTATCTTATTGCTAAGCCCTTTACCCATGCTGCTGTTAGGCAAAACAGCAAACAGCCACAGAAGCAAGGTATTGAGCTACATAGAAATTTACAAAGACATTGCCATAAAAGAAATGCACCGAACAGGCATACCGGCAAGCATTAAATTAGCACAAGCCATTACCGAATCGGGATATGGCGAAAGCTTCCTTGCATTAAAGGCAAACAACCATTTTGGCATTAAATGTAAATTTGATTGGACAGGCGAAACTATTTACAAAGATGATGATACAACTAATGAATGTTTCAGAAAATACCCATCGGTACAGGATTCTTATTTTGACCATTCCCAACTCATAACCACGCGCAACCACTATGCCTTTTTGTTTAAACTGCCCCCAAACGATTATGTGGGGTGGGCAAACGGGCTTAAAAAAGCAGGTTATGCTACCAGAGCCGACTATGCCAATATAATCATTAACACCATAGAAACCTATAACCTGCACATCTATGACAATATCTACACCAAACCAATAGTATATGCCGAAAATATTTGCCTTAATGGTAAAGGCGAGTGGGTGGTAATTAGCCAGCCAAAATACCAAACCCAAGAACTGGGCTTGGTATTGCCTCCTACGCCTGCCCAAGGCGGTTTTGCCGATATTTTTGTAACCGGCGACTTGGTATTTATTGACGATATGCTTACACAAGTTACCCAAAAAAGACCCAAAGGAATGGAGTTTAAATGCCTGAAAGGCGCTCCGGCTGTTTCTATTCAGCCCGAAAAACTGCGCTCTACTTTTAAAAGCGCTAAAAACCAGGCTATCTTGCTGGGAATGGCAGGAAATAACAACTCAAAAAAACCGACTCCCATAGAACCCGGGCGGCAATTAAACCCCTCTTTTAACCCTAGTTTACACTTACCTCTGGCTGCCTTTCAGCCCCCGGTTTCTGCCGAAAAACTAACTGAACCTGCTGCAACGCCCAAACCAGAAACTACACCCAATACGCAAAAACCGACAACCAAACCTGACAACGAGAGCAGGATATTTGCCACTGTTTCATTACCCCACACACCAAGCGCTCAAACTAATACCCGCGCCGCCCAAATACCTGTAGCAGCAACAGAACAACCTTTAACAACTGCTGCCGAAAAAACGCAACCGGTAACTATGCCCGAAAAAACAAGCCCTACTTATACTCCCAATAAGACTATTACCTTTAAACCCGATATGAGCAAAGAAAACCTGATGCTGCCACAGCAAAAAAGTTTCAATAAAAACGGGGTAAAGGCAGTGGCTTATGCCTTTGCTGTATTGCCCTCTCAAATTGCCCAAACATATAAACTTACCTTAACCGAAGTGCTTGCCTACAACGATTTGCAAGCCAATGAGCCAATTCCGGGAAAAACCAATATATTCCTCAGCGCTAAAAAAGATAAAAATGAAAGCGCTGAAAAAGAACATATTGTTAAACCCAACGAAACACTCTGGCAAATTTGCCAGTTTTATGGTATTAACCTCAGCGCCCTTTGCCAACTAAATAAAACAGAACCTACTCAAACACCTAAGGCCGGCTCTACTTTGCTTTTGCGCAAACAAGGGCTGCAAATGCCTAAAATCGGGAGTAAATAAACGCGCAGCTAACAAACCATGATTGTTATAGCCCCCGATATTAGTAGAGGAACGAAGTAAAAACACATGAGTACCAAATCTGAAACACTACTGATATTACTTTTAATTTGTTGGTTGGGCGGAGCAGCTAACAGTACAGCTACAGCACAAGATGCTGCCCCTGCCATAAGCGAAGCCGAATCGGTTATTAGGTATATCAACACCTACAAAGGCATTGCCATTGCCGAAATGAAGCGCACCCAAATACCTGCCAGCATTACCCTTGCTCAGGGAATTATTGAATCCAGAGCAGGCAACAGCTACTTAGCAACAAAAGCCCGAAACCATTTTGGCATTAAGTGCCACAAAGGGTGGAAAGGTATGCGCATTTTTGCCAAAGACGACCTGGCAAAAGACTGTTTCAGAAAGTATAAAAGCGTGTATGCCTCTTTTATAGACCACTCCAATTTTTTAACCAACAACCGACGTTACAGCCACTTGTTTCAACTCCAAACATCCGACTATAAACAATGGGCAAAAGGGCTGAAAGAAGCAGGTTATGCCACCGAGCCGGCGTATGCAGCTCACCTCACAACTATTATAGAAAATTATCAACTACACGCCCTCGACCAACAAGCCTCTGAAAACGGCTGCAACTGTGCCGAAAGAATTATTGCCACCCCTATTAACTTTAACGGCATCAGAACCGTTTTTTTTGATTGCAAAATTACCCTTGCGCAAGTGCAGCAGGCATATAAGGTAAACGCCGGTAAACTATCAGGATTTAATGGCTTTAAATTAACAGATACCATTCCGCCGCACACCATTATTTACCTGCAACCACCCAAAAAACGAACCCCGCCCGATATAACCACCCATATCCTCCAAACGGGCGAAACTTACCAATCGGTAGCGAGGTTGTATGGCATTAACCTCAACAGCCTGTACAAAAAAAACCGGCTTTCTGCTACCGGCAAGCCTCAGCCCGGCGAAACTGTTTTCCTCCGCAATGCCAAACCCCGCAAGCCTAATCAGGCAACATTGCCCTTAAAAAACGAAAGCACGTTATTGAACTATACAGTTAAGCCCGGCGATACCTTATTTACCCTTGCCCAAAGATTTAATACCAGCATTGATACCATTAAGAGAGCTAACAAACTTAAACAAGATAAACTCCTTACGGGTCAGAAGCTAAAAATTTATACCGATTAACACGCCACCGGAAAATCTTTTGCCCGATGTAATTGCCCCATTTTGGAGAATCGGGCTTAAAACAGGGGCAAGTTTGCGTTTATCTGCCCGTTATAAAACACCAATGCCGGCTGTAGCATGAGCATACAACCGGCATTGTGATAAAAAATTGGGGTTTTTAATGGTGATGTTCTTCGTGCGCTTCTTTCTGGTGTTTTTCAATAAGCTGCTGTTGAATATCGGCGGGTACTTGGGCGTACTCTACAAAATGCTGTTGGTGTTTGGCTCTGCCTTGGGTAAGTGAGCGCAGGGTTGAAGAGTATTTATACAGCTCCATAAGTGGTGCGCGGGCTTTTACCTTTTGGTAGTGCCCCTCAGCTTCTATGCCGGTAATAATGGAACGACGTGTTTGGAGGTCGCCCATTACATCGCCCATAGCATCATCGGCTACCAGTACATCTACCTCATAAATGGGCTCTAAAATGAGGGGGTTAGCCTCCTGAAACGCTTGTTTAAAAGCCATAGCGCCGGCAATTTTAAAAGCCATATCATTAGAGTCAACGGGGTGCATTTTACCGTCAAAAATACTTATGCGCACATCGCGCACATAAGAGCCGGTAAGTGGTCCGTCAACCATTTTTTCCATGATACCCTTTAATATGGCGCTCATAAACTTGGCATCAATAGCGCCGCCCACTATGCAGTTGTTAAACACCAATTTACCACCCCATTCCAATTCTATTTCTTCGGTAGTACGAACGGTCATGCCATCGGGGGCAGGCATACCCTCATAGTAGGGCTCAACTAACATGTGCACTTCGCCAAACTGACCTGCTCCGCCGCTTTGTTTTTTGTGTCGGTAGGAGGTTTTCACCGCTTTTCTGATAGTTTCGCGGAAAGGTATTCGGGGTTCAATGTAGTCAAATTTAACCTTGTAGCCGTTTTCTGCTTTCCATTTAGCCACAGCAAGGTGCAGCTCGCCTTGCCCACTGAGCAGTATTTGCCCCAGTTCTTTGGAGTGTTCTACAATAAGGGTGGGGTCTTCGGCGTGCAGGGTGTGCAGGGCGTGGCTTAGTTTTTCCACATCGGCTTTATTATCAATGCTCACCGCAACGGTAATACGGGGCGATGGAAACTTGATAGGGGTAATATGAATGGGGTGTCCTTTTTCAAAAAGGGTGCTGTTGGTGGCGGTATATTTTAGTTTTACGGTAGCGCCAATATCGCCGGCTTTAAGCACGTTTACTTGTTCGCGGTTGCGTCCGTTCATTATAAAGAGCTGATTGAGGCGCTCGGTATTTTCGTTTATAGAGTTTACCAAGTCTGTACCCGGTTTTATTTCGCCTGCATATACTTTAAAGAACGACATGTCGCCTAAGTGGGGTTCTGAAATGGTTTTAAACACAAACAAACAAGCCGGTGCATTGGGCTTACATTCCAGTGTTTTGCCACTTTCGCGTTTTACGGGTGGCACATCAAGGGCAGAAGGAGCAATATCGTGCAAAAAGCCCAAAATTCTGCCCGTGCCCATGTCTGCTTTTGCCGAGCAACAGAATACCGGAAAAATATCGTGGTGTATCATAGAGTCTTTAAGTCCTTTTGCCATTTCTTCTTCGTCAAGGGTGCCTTTTTCAAAGAACAGCTCCATGAGTCCTTCGTCATTTACGGCAATGGCTTCTATGAGGGCGTTGTGTAGTTCGTCTGCTTTGTCTTTTTCGCTCTCGGGAATAGGTAGTTTTTCGGGTTTGCCTCCTTGTGGCGCAAACACATACATCACCATTTTAAGCACGTCAATAATGGCATTAAAACCTGCGCCCTGGTTGTAGGGGTATTGCACCACCGTTACTTTATCGCCAAAACGTTGCTTTGCTTGCTCTACGGTGCGGTCAAAATCGGCTTTTTCGTGTTCTATTTGGTTTACAGCAAAAAGCATGGGTGTTTGGAAGGCTTCGGTATATTCCCAAATGAGTTCGGTGCCTACCTCCACACCATTTTGTGCATTGAGCACCATAATAGCTGTATCAGCCACGCGCAGCGCCGAAATAACTTCACCCACAAAATCATCAAAACCCGGCGTATCTATCAGGTTTATTTTGTTGTCTTTCCACTGCAAGTGGAGCAGGGTGCTGAAAATACTGTTGCCACGCTGTTTTTCTATTTCGTGATAGTCTGATACGGTGTTGCCTTCTTCCACCGTTCCACGGCGGGTAATGATGCCGGCTTCAAACAGCATGGCTTCTACCATGGTGGTCTTGCCGCTTCCGGCATGACCTAAAACTGCTACATTCTTAATTTTATTAGTGTCAAACGGCTTCATAAATTTGTTTTTGGTGATGCAATAAAAATGGCTTGCAATTTAGCCATATTTTTATAGCTACATCACCAAAAAGGCAAAAAAATAAAATTGCCGGTAACAAAATGGCAACAATGACCGGTTGGTTGTTAGTGGGTAGTGGGTATTCGGTAGTTTTGGTAGATAGTAAGTGGGTAATGCCAATTACCAAGTACCAATTACCAAAGAAACGGTTAGCTGCGCCTGCTTTCTACTTCTTCATAATCTATATACTCGCCTCCTTTGTAAGAAAACTGCGAAGGAGAATGAGCGGTGGCATTACCATTGGTAAACCCGGCTGTATTATGGCTGTTTTGTTGCTTTTGTATTTTTTTGATGGCGGTATAAAGGGGCAACGCTAAATTGAGGATAAATCTTACCGACCAATAAACCAACAAACAGATAACCAGTATTTTAATTAAAGCGCCCATATCATTATTGCTTAATGGAGAAAATGTTTACAGAATAAACAAAGGGTAAGGGGTAATAAGTTCAGTTATTTAGGCGCTGTGCGGATAGTTGTTTCTATGTACTGTACTATTTTTCGGGCATCGTCGCCGGCTTGCCGAGGTATGGTTTTGTAGTATTCACGGGCGTATTGTACTTTTACTGAAAAACCCTGAATTAACAGTTCTTCGGTAGGGGGTGGTGTATTGCCTGTGGAGCTATCTAAGAAAGAGCGTGCAATGAGGTAATTTGCCAAGCGGTTGCGCTCGTCATTATCCATAGCAAAAAACTCTTTATTTTCTGTGTTTTCAAAAATTTCGTCAATTCTGTATTGCTCTTTCAGGTTGTTCAGTTTATCGGCGTATTCTTTATTGTCGTAGGCTTTGGTGGCAGTTTGTTGGGGGTTATATGGGGTAAATTCTATTGCCAATTCGTAGGCTTTGGGTATATACAATTTAAGCAGTGCTTCCTTTTCTTTGGCTTCTGAATCGTATTCGGTTTCGGGTTTTTGGGGAATGATGGCTACGGGTTCTTTGTAGATGAGGTAAAAATTAGACAGGCGCTCGGTTAGCAGCCAGTTTCGGTTATAGCCGTTTGAGTCTATAAATTTTTTCAATAGCCCGTAAAGCTCATACTTGGTTAAAGGCACATCTGCCTCGCGCTGTGGAATCATTGGGGTTTGGGTTGCAGGCGCTACAACCGGTTTTTCTGGGGCAATGTTGGGCGGTATAGCGCCGGCAGGCTTTTTGGCAGGCGTAGTAGCCGCCGGTTTTTTGGCGGGGGCGGTTGTCGGTTTTTTACCGGTTTGGGCGGTTATGCTCATGCTTAGGGCAAGGCAAATCATTAAAAAAAGTGTGTGATGATACATAATTTATGCCCCTCGTTTTTTAAAGAAACTGATAAGATGTTTTACGTAGTCTTCGCGGGTAGCAATGCTCAGTAAATCGGCGTTGCTTTTGGCGAAGGAGGTTTTGCAGTAATCGAGCTTTTTCATAAAAGCGGCGTAGTAGTTTTTGCGCACCATTTTATCGGAGGTATCTAACCATGCGGCAAATCCGGTTTCGGCATCAATTACGCGCATCATGCCCACATCGGGCAGTACTTGCTCATGAATATCGTAAATATGTACGCCTACTACATCATGTTTTTGTGCAGCTAACCGGAGGGCTTTATCATAACCTTCGCCAATAAAATCAGATAACACAAAGGCTATGCAACGGCGCTTAATAACGTTGGTAAAGTAAATCAAGGCTTGTTCTATATTAGTAGGGTCGTTTACCGGTTTCTGGTTATTGAGCTTTGTGGGGGTGTGGTGTGGTATGGTGGAGCGGTTAAACCATCTTTTTATGGTGTTTAGTTGGTTGTGCCACCATTTATTTTTGAGTTCATCGGCTTTTTTAAGGCGTACCGCTTCGGCTTGTTGGGCTTTTTGCCCATAGGCAAAATCGAGCAGTTCTCTGATAATGCGCAATACGTGTTTTTTACCTTTTTTGGGGGGGATAAACTTTTCTATTGTTTGTCCGAAAAAAATAACGCCCACTTTATCGTTGTTGGTAATAGCCGAAAAAGCCAGTACAGCGCAAATTTCGGTAATCATTTCGCTTTTAAACTGTTTTTCGGTGCCAAAAAATGCCGATGGGCTAATGTCTATGAGCAGCATAAGGGTAAGTTCGCGCTCCTCTTCAAATACTTTTACGTAAGGTGTGCGCAATCGGGCGGTTACATTCCAGTCAATAAATTTAATATCATCGCCAAACTGGTACTCGCGCACTTCGCTAAACGACATACCTCTGCCTTTAAAAGCGCTGTGGTACTCTCCCGAAAAAATGTGATTGGAGAGCCCCCTGCTTTTGATTTCTATTTTTCGCACTTTTTTGAGAAGGTCAGCGCTTTCCATAAAGGGTTAAAAATCGGGTATGGTTTTAAACAGGCAAAGTGATTGATTACTGAAATTTACGGCACTTCTACGGTATTCAGTATTTCGCGAATTACGTCTTCGGGGGTGATATTGTCGGCTTCGGCTTCATAGGTAATGCCTATGCGGTGGCGCAGTACATCGTAGCAAATGGCTCTTACGTCTTCGGGAATTACAAAACCTCTGCGTTTAATAAAGGCATAGGCTTTGGCGGCAAAAGCGAGGTTGATACTGGCGCGGGGCGAACCGCCATAGCTGATGTAGGAGCTTATTTTGTCTAAACGATATTCTTTTGGATTTCGGCTGGCAAATACAATGTCTAAGATGTATTGCTCAATTTTTTCGTCCATATACACTTCGCGCACTACGTTTCGGGCTCTTAGCAGCACATCGGTTTGCAAAACGGGTTTCACCTTACCAAAGGTATCGTTTACGTTCATGCGCATAATTTGCTGCTCATCGGTTTTATTGGGGTAAGATATAACCACTTTGAGCATAAAACGGTCTAACTGGGCTTCGGGCAGGGGGTAGGTGCCTTCTTGCTCTAAGGGGTTTTGGGTAGCCAGTACCAAAAATGGTTCTTCTAATTTGTAGGTATGTTCGCCTATGGTTACCTGGCGCTCTTGCATGGCTTGCAGCAGGGCGCTTTGTACTTTACCCGGGGCGCGGTTTATTTCATCGGCAAGGATAAAATTGGCAAAAACGGGTCCTTTTTTTACGGTAAATTTATGGTCTTGCTGGTTGTAAATCATGGTGCCAATGAGGTCGGCAGGCAACAAATCGGGGGTAAATTGTATTCGGCTAAACTTACCGTGTACGGCTTCAGAAAGGGTTTTAATAGCAAGGGTTTTTGCCAAACCGGGCACTCCTTCCAGCAAAATATGCCCCTGTGCCAGCAAGCCTATGAGCAAACGCTCCAGCATAGCTTGTTGCCCTATGATTACCTTGTTTAGTTCTTGCTCTAATATGTCAATAAAAGCGCTCTCGTGCTGTATGCGGTCGTTGAGCAGCATTAAATCGGTGCCGGAAGATACGGGGTTAAATTCCATAGATATTGCTAATGGGGTAAAGTTGTTTTGGGTGCAAAAATAAGCATTTATTGGGGCATGAGGTATTAAGGAACGTTAATTTACCTAACCGGCTGCTGCTAAGTGTTATTGGGCTCTATTTACCACCCATATAACCATGCACAAACCGCCTTTGTGCGGCGCCGGCGGTAGGGCGGCATTTTAAATAATTATGCTTTTGTGGTTTACTTTTACTTGTACATTAGGTGGTAAAACCCTATTATTGCCCATATTTTGTGCAAATGGCAAGTTTTCCGTTTTACCGTCAGTTAGATTCTATGGATTGTGGCGTGGCTTGTCTGCGCATGATAGGGGCGTACTACGGCAAGTTTTACCCTGCCCAGTGGCTGCGCGAGCAAAGTTATACCGACCGCGAGGGCGCTACCCTGCTGGGTATTAGTGATGCAGCAGAGCGCATGGGGTTTACCACTATGGGTGTGCGCCTTTCGTATGAGCAATTGCTTACCCAAGCGCCCAAACCCTGCATAGTACACTGGCAGCAACGGCATTTTGTGGTAGTGTATAAGGTAACGTCCACCAAAATTTATGTGGCAGACCCCGCTTTTGGCTTAACCACCTATACCAAAAATCAATTCTTAGCCCAATGGGCTACTCAGGAACCAACCGAAAACTGCCCACAGGGAATTGCCCTGCTGTTTGAGCCAAACCCCGATGCTGCCGGTTTGCCCCATACCAACCTGCCGCCCTCATCGGCATCGGGTTTTCGTTTTTTGTTGCCCTACCTGCACCCTCATCGGGCTAAAATGGCACAAATACTATTGGTAGTTCTCTTTGCGGCTGCTATTCAGTTTGTTTTTCCTTTTTTAACCAAAGCCCTTATTGACCGAGGGGTAGCAACCCCCGATTTGCCTTTTTTGTACCTGCTGCTGCTGGCACAAGCCTTGTTGTTTGCCGGTAAAACTGCTGCCGATTTTGTGCGCAGCCGGCTTGCCTTACAAGTGGGTAGTAGGGTTAACAAAGCCATTTTAAGCCATTTTTTGCTCAAACTGCTGCGTTTGCCCATTCGGTTTTTTGATACCAAACTCACCGGCGACCTGCTCCAACGCATTTATGACCACCACCGTATTGAGGCGCTGCTTACCCACCACTCGCTCAATGTGCTGTTTGCTGCTATAAACCTGCTCGTTTTTGGGGCGGTACTGTTTTGGTATAGCCTGTCTGTTTTTGCCGTTTTTGCTGCCGGAAGCCTACTGTATATGGCTTGGATAAGTCTGTTTTTAACCAAACGCCGGCAACTTGACCATGAGCGTTTTGATAAACTGACCGATTACCAAAATAATATGGTGCAACTCATAACCGGTATGCCCGAAATTAAACTCAACAATTTTGAACAACCCGCCCGGCAAAAACAAACCGATATACAAGATGCCCTCTTTCATATTAACCTGCGCAGCCTTACCATTGAGCAGTATCAGCAATTAGGCGCGCTGTTTTTTAATGAGTTTAAAAACATCATCATTGTTTTTTTGGCGGCACAGCAGGTTATTAACGGCAGCATAACACTGGGAACCATGCTTGCCATTACCTATATTACCGGACAACTAAACGCACCCATTGCCGAACTTGCCCGATTTTTGCAGCAATTGCAAGATGCCCAATTGAGCATGGAACGACTAAACGAAATTCATCAACAACCCGATGAGCCGATGCCCGATGCCACCCCCGCTCCACTACCGCCCGATGCAGGTTTACAACTGACCAATGTTGGTTTTAGGTATGGCGGCGCACATGCACGCTGGGCGCTGCAAAACGTTAGCCTGCACATTCCGCCCGGCAAAGTAACCGCCATAGTAGGCAGCAGCGGCAGCGGTAAAACCACCCTGCTCAAACTATTGCTGAGGTTTTACGAGCCCCAAGAAGGCAGTATTTTATTAGGCAACCAGCCCCTGCAAGATACCCACCTACACACCTGGCGGCAGCAGTGCGGTGTGGTTATGCAAGACGGATTTATTTTTTCAGAGTCGGTGGCGGTAAACATTGCCATGCAGCCACCCCAAAACATTAACCGCCAACGCCTAACCCAAGCCGCCCATACTGCTAATATCTTATCGTTTATTGAAGAATTGCCCCTTGGGTTTGAAACCAAAATAGGACCCGATGGGTTGGGGCTGAGCGGAGGGCAAAAACAACGCATCTTAATTGCCCGAGCCGTTTATAAAAACCCGATGTTTTTGTTTTTTGACGAGGCTACCAATGCCCTCGATGCCCAAAACGAACGCATTATTATGCACAACCTGCAAACGGTTTTTGAGGGTAAAACGGTTATTGTGGTAGCTCACCGCCTTAGCACGGTGCAAAATGCGCATCAAATTATTGTGTTAAACAACGGCATAATGACAGAACAGGGTACTCATGCCCAGCTTACCGCACAGCAAGGCATTTATTACCAACTCATTCGCAACCAGTTAGAACTGGGAACCTAACTGCCAAATTCTAAATGAGTGCAAGGGAGCAAATCCATGCTTTGCCTTAATGCCCTCTAAATACTACCTCAATAACCTACAAACACTAATTTACTGCTCAACCCAAATGCCCTCTTAATGAAAAAGCATTATTTCTTTGTTGTTCTTTTGTTTGTTCTGCTGTCATTACCTGCGTACTCGCAAACCACTAAATTTAGCCTCCATGCAAACGCAGGCACCTTACTAAAAGTACTTGATTCGGGCATAGGTTTTCATGCGGGTATTCAACCACATTATGCCATTTGGAAGTATTTTGGTATAGATGGTTTGTTTAACTGCTCCTATACCATTATTAAGGCAAAGTTCATATCCGGTCAATCGGGACACGAAGCCAACATTAACATGTTTTTAGGCGGAAGGGTATATTTTGCACCGCCCGAACACAAGAACCGCGCATTTGTCAATTTGCTTATAGGACCAAGATACCACACCGAAACCCTTGGTGGAACGGCAAGAACACCGGTACTGGAAACCGCAGGCTCATTTGGCGTATATTACCAGCCTTCGCGTTTTTTGGTTGGAGCGGGCATAGAATCAAAAGGGCATTTGTTTTTTAGGTTTGGGGTAAACGTTTTGCAATGAGCAGGATAGGGGGACTTGGCTGAGGGTACTTTTAAAGCTCTCTGCATCTTTGGTAGCGAGTTATTTATGTTGTAAAAAAAATATCAATAAAAATTATCTAAACGTTACTTTAACCGTTCGGCGCTCATTTCCTTAACCATGAGTTGAATTTGGTATAGGTAATCCATCAGCCATTGGGAGGTGAGGTTATCGGCGGTAACACTGAGGTAAAAGTTTTCAATAGTTAGGTTCATAATCAGTTTAGCTAAGTGTGGCGTATGGGCTAATCCTAATGCGTTTGCCCAAAGGGGTAAAAGGGCATTAACCACGCAGTTATTGGCGGTTTCAAAGGCAGTTTTAAAGTGCGGTATATGGCGGTGTATGCGCAGTTGTCGGTTAAACAAAATATCGGTTTTACAATTGAGCAGCAGGTTAATCATATTGGGCACGGTGGTGCAAAGGGCGGCTTGGCGGGCAATAACTAAGGCGCGCGCTTGATGATGCCGGAGCAAATGTTGGGTAAAAACTTCGGTATCGGCAAAAAGGTGGTAAAACGATGATTTGCTTTTATACACATATCGGGCAATGGGCTGCACTTTAAGCCCGTTGGGTCCGTGCAGTGCAAAAAAGTGGTAGCCGGCTTCTACCCATGGTTGTTTGATGTTGTTTTTCAAGGCTGCAAACTATTTGAGGATAAAAATAGGGTATCGGGGCTAAAAATTTTGTACTTTACCAAAATGGGGCTATCTTTATTTCAAAATTTCAAAGCCATGATAAAAAACGTGTTTATTTTATTGGTAGCCATGTTACTGCCTGTTATGGGAGCGTTTGCCCAGCAAAAGATGAGTATTACCGCTCCCGATGCCGAAGAAGGCGTATTTAAGCAGCACCAGATTTATTTGGAAAAGCCGGCACAGTCTATTAAAAACCTGCAACAAAAAGATGGTACACCGCTAAAAGGTGAGTTATCGGAAGATGGTAAGCGGATTATTATAAACAATTATCAAAAAAAATCGGGCGTTACGGTAGAGGTGCTCTACCCCGATGGCGCTACCGAAACCATAAGCCGCAGCCCGTGTTTTATTGACCCGATTATACCGCTTTGAGCAGCAGCTACTCATAGGTGTAGTTAAAATTAAAGTAGATGCCTCCTTTTTGGTCGTGCCGGTTAATAGAGTATTCTATGCTAAACACTTTGTCATAAAAGGAGTAAAGGTCTATGCCTATACCGCCGCTTGCTAACCACGAGTTGGCAAGTGGATTGTATGGGTAGTAGTAGCGGTCAGTTACATAACCTGTTTCGCCGTAAACTTTAAGGTAGGCGGCAAACGGAATGGTTCTAAACTGGGTAAGTTTTTTAAACAGCGGGTTAATGATTTTCAGTTTTACCGCTTGGTAGCGCAGCGCTGTGCGCAGGAGGGCAAAATGCTGCCCATCAACAATGTAGTATTCATAACCTCGCAGGTAATTAGAGCCAAACCCCAGCCCTTCTTGGTTAAAATAGGGCTGCTGCTGCGGAAACGAAACCTTGGCGCGGGCATGGGCTAACGCGTAAAACTTTTTGGCAAGGGGAAAATATCGGGAATAGCGAGCCGAAAGGGTGAGTAAGTTTACATCATCTTTAACGCCAAAGCCCGATTTGGCAACCTGAAACCCGAAAAAATACCCGTTGAGTGGATAAGCGGCAATATCCCGATGGTCTTCCCAAAATTCATATCGGGCGTGCAGGTACTGCTGCCGGGTTTTTCCGTTCAAAAAATAATTGGGGTTTAGGGCTTTAATGGTATCGGCAACGGTGTTGTAAAAATAGGTAAAATTTAAGTAGTGATTGGTGCGTATATTGGGGCGGCGGGTAAAGCCAATGCCGGCTTTAAAGCGCATACGCATAATTTGCTCTTCATCACGGTAAAACTGTTGCTTATTGTTGAGGGTAATGTACTGTATTTCGCGGTTGGTAATGTAGGAGATAAAAGGATTGATGCCTGTTTTTCTTTGTTTATCTACAAACGGAACCACATAGCTCAGTTCTATTTTTTTGGTAAAGCCTAATTGCACCAGCGTTTTGAGCAACTCTCGTCTGCCTCTGAAATTTTCGTGTACAAATAAAAACCCGTATTCGGTGCGCTGAAGGCTTCGTTTATGAGTAACCCACCACTCGTTAAAATTTCGGTCGGCAAGTTCAAAAATGGGTGCGGGCAGTATATACCAGCGTTCTTCAACGGTTACGGTAAGCTCAATAAGTTGTTCTTGCTGTGCAGTAATCTGAATGGTAACATCATTAAACAATCGGGAATTGTAAATTTGGTTTCGGTTTCGCTGCAAGGTTGCTTCAATAGCGGCTGCCACAAGGGTATCGCCCGGGGCAATATCCATTTCCCTAAAAATGATGGCATTTTTAGTTAGTTTATTGCCTTGTATGGCAATGTGTTTTACTACCAGTACCAGATTAGGGGTAGGCTCATCGGTTTGCGCATGGAGGAGGGTGAATGATAAAAGGCACCATGCAAACAATAGCAATAAACCCGATGAAATAGCGCTGTTACAACACATTTAAAAATAAATTTACCTTATTACCTCCTGCAAATAGCAGCGAGATACCAGCAATGGGGTAAAAAAACAGCAATTCCGGCGGATTAGTGGTGCAAAGCAGCAAATTGGTTAGAGTAGGGAGGGAGAGTGAGGCAGAAAAACGGGGAGCTATATACTAAGGTAGTTCATCAGTGCATCAAGGCGCTCTTGCATGTCTTGTACATAGTCATTTTCATGAAAGGAGGCTATAATGCGGTATTTATAGCGTTCAAAGGTGGCAATAATGGGGTTAAGGTCAGTAACATTAATTTTTAAGGTTACCTCTATATTATCAGAAGTAGGCTGCGAGGTAAGGTACATACTCAGGATACGGGCATTATTAACCTCAACAATGCGGGCAATTTCGGCTAAGGAGTAGTCATATTCGGGCATTTCCAGTATAATAATGCCGCCGGGTTCTTGTGCGGCATTCAGTTTACCAAAATACTCCAACAGTGTGTGCAGGGTAATAAGCCCCATGTATTTGCCATCTTCATTAGTAACGGCTATGGAGCTAAGGTTATGTTCGTACATAATTTTGAGCACTTCATAAATATGTGCGCCTTGTGTTACCTGTGTAGGTGTATGTTCAAACGGGTAGTTTTTTAGGGTTATGCCGGGCGAGAGGCTGTTGTTTAGCAGCATGTTTTCAAAAACCATACCTACCAAATGAGCGCTCTTAACCACAGGCAGTTGTTGCAGATGAAAGGTATTCATCCACATAAGGGCTTTGCCGTAGGAGTCGGTAATTTTAAGGGGCGGAATATCTTTGTTAATAAGGTTACGTGCAATCATATTAAATGGCAGTGTTATTGGTTTTAACAAAAACATGGTCTAAAAATTGTTCCATGATGTGGTTAAATTCATCGGGCTGCTCCATCATAGGTGCGTGCCCGCATTTGTCAATAAACCGGAGTTGAGAGTGCGGAATAAGCCGGTTAAAATCTCGTGCCACATCGGGTGGGGTAATGCGGTCTTGGTTTCCCCAAACTAACAGGGTAGGTGTCTTAATATTGTGCAATTGGTCTGCTAAGTTATTTCTGATGGCAGATTTGGCAACCGATACTATTCGTAGGGCTTTTTCGCGGTTATTTACAGCGCTATAAACTTCGTCAACCAGTTCTTTGGAGGCGGTTTTAGGGTCGTAAAAAGTATATTCGGTTTTTTCTTTAATAAATTCGTAGTTGCCTCGTTTTGGAAAACTGTCGCTCATGGCGTTTTCATACAAACCTGAGCTGCCGGTAAGAATCATGGCGCTCACTTTGTGGGCGTTTTGGAGGGTGTAAAGCAGGGCAATATGCCCGCCCAGCGAGTTGCCCACTACGGCTACTTTGTCTAATTGTTTGTAGGTTACAAATTCTTCTATGTGGTGGGTAAGGTTTGGCAGGTTTACCTTAAAAATGGGCAGCTCATAAATGGGCAGTATGGGCAAAAAAACCTTGTAGTGCTGTTTAAAATGGGTAATGAGCTCGGTAAAATTGCTCATATTGCCAAAAAGCCCGTGAAGCAAAATAAGCGCCTCGCCCTCGCCTTCTTCTACGTACTGAAATTTGCCTTGTTGGTGGAGTGTGTATTGCATGGTTAGGAGTAATGTGTTGAACAGATTGGTTGGTGGTGTAATGGGGTGCAAAGTAAATAATATCTGCTATGGTGGTATTAACAAACCGAAGGTAAAATTAGTTTTAGGGTGTTTTTAGTCAGAAATTTTAGTTGGTGGGCAAACTGCAAATAGGTCGTAGCGACTGTTATTTTAAATGAAACATCGCAAACGAAGTCATCACATAACTGACCAAACTTTTTTGCTTATTTTGTAGTGGTGTTCTTTTATCCGGTTGAAGCAATCTTTAAGTTTGTTGATTAATTTTCCTGCCATAGTTGCAAATTTTCAGACAAAGTTATCTTGCTTTTGCCTACAAACTCATCAATGTTTAATTTTTAATGGCGAGAATAGCCGGGTATTAGTTTGGTTTTAGGTCATTAAACTTGCTTTCTATCCATTTTCTTACATCAAGAGATAATTCTTGATTTTTTATCATTTGCTCTAATTGATTGGCAGTTTTTGGGTTGTATTGTATGCGCAAATGATATAGTTTGAGCATGATATTAGCCATATTTGAGAATGCGATACGGCTATTTTGTGCCAGCTCAGGGTGATTTGTTAAAGTTTTTTTAAAGGAGTTTATTGTATTCATAAAGGCATCATAGTTGTCAATTTCATAATAGGCACATAATAAGAGTCCTTTTACCGGGAAATAATAATGGTGGTAAAAGGGTGAAATAGCATTAAGGATAGCAATAGTTTCGGTATAATCTTTTTCGTAGAAATATAATTTTGCTAAGCAATAAGCAGTAAGCCCTTCGCGCAAATTATCGGACAGTTTTGGGCTATTGAGGTAGATATATTGTTTTGCCCAATTACTGCCTTTTAGTGCTATTCCTATAGTAACAATAGCTTCAAAATAGTTAAACATATAAGGTTGCTTGCCTTTTTCTAACAAGGCGATATTTTCTTCAAGTAAGGCAAAATGTCTTTCACGAATACCGGGTGGCTGCTTGTTGCCTATTTTATTTTGCTGGGTAATAAAATCAATAAGTTCGGCATTCGAATTGAAGATGATACTACCTTCTAATTTTTCTTTGTTTTGCTGTAAACAGTCATGCAAGTTATGCCATGTTTGCCAGTCCGGTTGTATTTTCAACTGAAGGGTGTAATATAAAACAGTAAGTTGTGGTTCATTTTTAACGTCATCGGGTTGTAGCATACCGGTAAACCGCTTTAAAAAATCAGTATTGAAGTCGTAGTGATAATGTATCAATTGAAGGCTAATCATTGTGCTATAAGATTCAAGCACATCACTTAGGCACTGGTTTCTTAGGGCTGTTGCATATTCCTGACATGCTTTGCTGAGGAGTAGTCGTTGATATTGGAGGCTATGGAAAATCATTTTTAGTTTGTAGTAGTAGCACAACATACTATATATATCCACAGTATATGGATTTGTTTTTAGTAAGGCTTCCATACGTTCCAAATTAGCTTCTGCCATTTTATATTGGCCTTTTTCCATCAAACGATACACCAAATTTGCAATAAAAAGTGGCGATTTGCGAGTTGCTTCTATCCCTAAAAAATCTTCGGCTAATGCATACAAATCTGACAGCACATTGCGCAAATAAGCCTCACTGTAAGTGGGTTTATCGGGAAATGCTTTTTTAAATACTTTTTCGGGTTTTAGTTTCGCAAAATCGGGGTAATAGGGTATCAGTACGTTTAGAAGCAGCACGGGTGCTTCGCGCTTGTTAAAATAGGGCGATTGTACATAATCGGCAAATGCTTTCATTTCGTCTTTGCTAAAAGTTTGTAGCAATAATATGAGTTTGGAGGTGTTCATAATTTTATTTTTAGGAGAATTTACGATATGCAAAGATGCTTTAAATTCTTTTACCGTAAAGGGATTGCCTAAAAAAAAACAAGTTTTATTACGATAAATTCGGCATTTTTATTCTTTGGTTTAAATTTAAACTTGCTTTTACTTTGCATAAACAAAAACAAAAGAGCAGAGCAATGCTTTTTAGCACATTAATAACCTGCTAAATAATATTTATTATGAAAACAATCAAATTACCAATTCACTTCTTGGCTTGCCTTTTTGGTTGGCAAGTTTTACCATTCAAGCACAAAATATTTGGATAGGCGGATTTCCGGGGCGTAAAGCCGATTGGAATATAGCTGCCAATTGGTCTAAACATCATGTGCCCGATGAATGGGACGATGTATTTATACCCAATACATCTACCACCACATTTGTTTACCCCCTTATTACTTCCGATGTAGGCATGGTGGGAAGCATAACCATGAGTACTGATGCCTTTATAACTGTAACTAATAACGGTAAACTGGGCATCATAAATAAATCGGATAGCAACGGCGTAATACGGCAAACTTTATTTTTTTCCAACCAAATTGTAGTTGCTATGGATTGCCATTAGCTTAAAGACATAATTATTCGTTTCATTTTAATTTGTATAGCAGGAATACCATATAGGGCGTATTCCTGCTTTTTTAGGCAAATTACTTTATGTTTATTTTTCTTATTTTCATTGTTTCTTGTTAAGTTATTTTGGTTAGTTATAGTATGCAAATATACTATGAAGTGTTTGAATCTACATGGTTTTTAGCAAAAATGGTGAAAAAAAATACCGGTTTTACGATATAAACCCCAAAATTTTTCCTTGCCTTACCGCTCCGGATTAAGGTACATTTGCAGAAAGGGAAAAATGACATTTGCCAAACTAAATAATTTTTCTATGAATCGATTTTTTACTTTCGTGTTAGCCTGTTTTTTACTGAGCCTAAATGTGCAGGCGCAAACCCTTACCCCAAAGGCAGATTTTCCGGGCAATGGGCGTTTTAGGTGCTTTTCGTTTTTCCTAAACGGCAAAATGTATGTAGGCGGTGGCAGGCAGTACCCCGCAGCGCCGCCTGCCATGGCTGATTTTTGGGTGTATGACCCTGCTGCCGATGCGTGGACACAGTTAAATGACCTGCCTTTTGGGGTGCGGTCAAACATTAGGGCTATGGTTATTGATGGTAAAGCTTACACCGGCTTGGGCTACGATGGAAACGGAGCAGACCCTGCCAGCCTGCACAACGATTTTTGGGAGTATCAGCCGCAAACAGATATGTGGGTGCAAAAAGCCGATTTTCCGGCGGCAGCGCGCTACCAGCCCACCATGTTTTCCTATGGCGGAAAAGGGTATGTTTTTGGCGGCTCAAATGCATTAAGTGCTTCTTCCGGAACCGACTTGAATGATGTATGGGAGTATAACCCCACCTCCAATACCTGGACACAAAAAGCCGATTTTCCGGGCGAAGGCAGATTAACTGCCTTTGCAGCCCCCGATGCCGATGGTGTATATGTGGGTTTGGGTTATATGAGTGACAACAGCAATTTCTTTTCCGATGTGTGGAAATATAATCCTACTGCTGATACATGGCAAAGCCTGCCCCCTTTACCCGGCACTGCCAATGTACCGGTAATTGATGGTGGTTGTTCGTTTTATGCCATATATAACGGTAAACTGCTGCTGTCTAATATTGATTTATATGCCACAACATTAGAAGATTACCACACTTATTTTGTGCTTGACCTTGCCACACAAACCTGGACTGCCTACGAAAACGCCAACCCGATAGGCGGCCGCGGCGACTGGGCATTTGGCACAAACAACAATTTGGCTTACATGTCTTTAGGCTGGGATGGTTCTACTTTTTATACCGAAACATGGGAATTAGATATGGCTGATTTTCTTACCGCCATAGAAACCGCCAACCCCGGCATAGCCAACATTAACATAACAGCCGCCAATGGCGCTATAACCGCCGTTATTCCCCAAGAGGTTGCCCAAAAATACGCTTCATCGGGCTTAACCCTTGCTCTGTATGCCATAACCGGACAACAAATGGCTGCTTTCAACCTGCAACAAGGCAACCAGTACAGCATCATGCACCTGCCCGCCGGCGCTTATGTGTGGGCAGTACAGGCAAACGGTAAACCCTTAAAAGGCGGTAAATTTATTAACTAACAATCAAATAACCAATCTATGAGATTTTATCTTTACATTTTCTTTTTTTTGTTTGGCTATCCATTGCAAGCCCAAATTTGGACTACCGCAGAGTTGTCGCAAGCACGCATAGAGGTTGGCTTGGTAGCTAATGGCGATATCATGGCAGCATGTGGCGGCTACTACAATACAGAAAATACCGTATTGGCTTCAGACCGCGCCGACATTTACAACGCTGCTACCAACACTTGGACACAAGCAGACATATCTGTGGCGCGTTATGCCGGGGCGATTGCCGCAGCGGGCGCTAAAATTATTTATGCGGGCGGTTTTGATGCGGATAATGACCCCACCGATGCCGTAGATATTTACGACACCGCAACCCAACTGTGGACAACCAGTACGCTGCCCGCCGGACCGCGTGGGTACATGCGTGGCATGGGTATTGGCAACAAAGCCTACTTTATGGGCGGTGCTACAAGCAGCGTTTTTACAACTACAGTTCAAATTTATGATAGTTTAACCGATACTTGGTCATTGGGGAGTAATATCCCGTTTACTTCAGGCACTGCGGCTATTGCGGCTTTCAATAACCGTTATATTATACTCAAAAAAGCACTTGAGTATAGCATTTACGATACCGAAACGGATACTTGGTCTGAACGGGTTGTTATCAATACGTTTGTGCAGGCTGCACCCGTTGTAACACCCGATGAAATTTGGTTTATTGGAGGGTTTGACCCCAATACCGGTGAAGGATCGGACTCAATTGCTATCTACCATTTACCAACGCAAACATGGAGCGGTAAAAACCTGATGCAGGCAAGGTGTGGCATTACAGCCTGCTACCTAAACGGCAAAATCATCATTGCCGGCGGGCAGATGAGTGCTGACTATATCCCTAAATCGGTTACAAGTATGGTGGAAGTGTATGATACACAAACCAACGAATGGCAAGCCAACTTTACCTTGTCTGAAAAAAGAAGTATTATGAGTTATCAAGAAACGGCAGCCGTCATAGGCAACCGCGCCTTTTTTCCGGGTGGCGACAGTTCGGGAGATATTGTAGCTTCTTCTCGTATAGATATCTACACCGATATCCTAATGAATATCGGTTTTATACCCCAATTGCCCGATAAAAGTTGGAGTATTTATGTCCTTAACAATAACACCCTGGAAGCAAGCGCTGATTTACCCGATAATACACCGGCAGTTTTAGCTATATACGATGTTTGGGGGCGTTTGCATACCACTGTCAATCTAAGCGGCATTGTGCCGCCATTGCGCCAAAGTATTGATATTGGCTACCTGCCTGCGGGCAATTATATGGCAACACTAAGCACCGCCACCCAAAAATCAGCTAAACGTTTTGTGAAAGTAAAATAGTGTGGCACTCCATACTACAACCTACTCAACCTTAAACTACTGCCTGCCGGTACTGCTCCTGCAAGTGCAAGTGCCGGCAGGCAGTAAAACCCAAAAGGCAGAGCCTATTTGTGCCAATAGTCGCTTTTTTTATTTTATTATTTCTATTTATCAACTTTAATGAAAAAATTACCTTTTTTGCTCATTTGGGTACTTCTTTTATTGACCAATTTGCTCGATAGCTTTGCCCAAACCCCTAACCTCATCAACTACCAAGCCATTGCCCGAAACGCATCGGGGCAGGCATTGACAAACCAAGCTATTGCGGTGCGTTTGTCGGTAAGGCAGAGTACCGCCGCAGGCACTGTTCAGTATCAGGAACGCCATACAGTAACCACCAACGCTCAGGGGTTGTTTAATGTGCAAATTGGGGCGGGTACGGTGTTGAGCGGCACATTTGCCGGCATTACTTGGGCAGATGCCCAACAAAAACAC
>DDVC01000069.1 GCA_002345145.1 Bacteroidetes bacterium UBA2322 | reverse complement strand
CGGCAAGCAATAGCAAACCAATTTTACCCCCCAGCCACCTACCGCTGCCTTATACCTACAATTTTAAAATCGGGATAAGTAACTTCGGCTTCCGTTTTTACAGGTCGGGCAGAGCCAAACTAACCAATAAATCGGAAAAATTTTTTTCAAAAAACTTGTTCAATTCAACAAACCGCCGTATAATTGCCCCAGAAAATCAACTCACTACTTGTTGCCATGTTGAATAAGGTATATGCAATTTGCTGCTGTTGCTGTCTGATGTTGCGCATCGGAAGGCGGTAGTATTGTATTACCTCCCTTTTAAAAAGCCTTTCCGATGCTGCTCATCGGGAAGGCTTTTTTTATTTTCTGATAGTTCTGTTTTCGCCCATTTTTACACTGTTAAGACTATAATTGCATGTTAGTTAATCTACCTCATATCACCACTTCGTTCGCCGGCTCAAACGCTTGTTGTTGCTGCTGTACCTGTACAGTATTCTTTATTTCCATGTATAGTGGCTGAAAGCGTTTGTAGCGTTTGGTTCATAATAAAAGCCCTTGCAGGAAACAACACCTTGCAGGGGCTTTTTTCATAATATCAATTAGACAAAACAACTCCAAAATCATTTCATATAAAAAAAACAACAACAACTATGTTTTCACAGTTTGATTTAACCAATGTTAGTGCAGCCGCTCAAAAAGACATAACTGAGCTGCAAAACCGTATCAATGCCTATTTACTGGGGCAGGAAGATGCCGAGCGGTTTAGGCATTACCGCCTTACGCGTGGCGTATATGGGCAGCGGCAGGTAGGTGTACAAATGTATAGAACCAAAATTCCGTTTGGCAAACTCACTGCCCGGCAGTTAGAGCGCATAGCCCAAGTATCGGAAAAATACACCAATGGCAACCTGCACCTTACCACACGCCAAAACATTCAGTTGCACTACATAAAACTAACCGATGCACCGGCTGTTAGCGCAGAACTGGAGCAAGTAGCCGTTACTGCTCGCGAAGCCTGCGGCAATACTGTGCGCAACATAACCGGCTCGGCAAAAGCAGGCATAGACCCGCAAGAACCCTTTGATATAAGCCCTTATGCACATGCTGCTTTTACCTATTTTTTGCGCAATCCCATTTGCCAAGATATGGGCAGGAAGGTAAAAATTGCCTTTTCATCGGGCGAGTCAGATTCGGCTTACACCTATTTTCATGATTTTGGCTTTATTCCGCGTATTAAAAACCTACACGGGCAGCAGGTAAGAGGATTTAAGGTGGTTATTGGCGGCGGATTGGGTGCGCAATCTATGGTGGCGCAAACCGCCTATGAATTTTTGGAAACTGATAAAATTATTCCTTTCCTTGAAGGCGCTCTTAGGGTTTTTGACCGCTATGGCGAGCGCGAAAAACGCATGAAAGCCCGCCTCAAATTTTTGATACAAAAGGTAGGGCTGCCCCATTTTTTGGAGTTGGTAGAACAAGAGCAAATAGCTCTCAAAAACCACTCAGTGCCTGTGGCGGTTATTCCTGATGAATTGCCCGCCTTGCCGCCGCCGCCCGATGCCCACCTTCCACCTCATTTGGAAGAAATTACCCAAACCCGCCCCTACCAACTATGGCTCAGTACCAATGTATTTGAGCAAAAACAACCGGGTTATTATGGCATTCATATCCGCGTGCCATTGGGTAACCTGCACGCATTGCAAGCCTACGCCATTGCCCAAATGGTATCGGATTATGCCCACAACGACCTGCGCATAACCGTAAACCAAGGGCTGCTGCTGCGTTTTGTGCCACAAAATGCTTTGCCTTGGGTGTATTACCGGCTGCAACAAATAAATCTTGCTCAACCCGGTTTTGATACCATTGTTGATATTACCGCCTGCCCCGGCACCGATACCTGCGCACTGGGCGTAACCAACAGCACCGGTTTGGCTGCCCAATTAGAAGAGGTGATAAAAGAAGAATACCCCGAACTACTTACCGAAACTGGTATTAAAATAAAAATCAGCGGCTGTATGAACTCCTGCGGACAGCACATGGCAGCCAATATTGGTTTTCATGGCAGCTCTATTAAAAAAAATGCGCTGGTTATTCCTGCCATGCAAATAGTTTTGGGCGGCGGGGTTGATGTGGAGGGCAAAGGCTTTATTGCCGAAAAAATTGTGAAAATTCCTACAAAAAGAGTGCCCGATGCCCTTCGTATCTTGCTCAACGACTACGAGCAGCACGGTAACAACACTTATTTTAATGACTATTTTTACCAACAGGGTAAAAACTACTTTTATAACCTGCTTAAACCCCTTGCCGATATTGCTACTACCAATGATGGCATTACCTTTGATTGGGGGCAAAACACACCATACGTGCAAGAAATTGGTGTAGGAGAGTGCGCCGGCGTTTCGCTCGATGTGGTAGGCGCTATCATAAACGATGCACAGGAAAAAATAACCCTTGCCCAAGATGCCCTTGCCCAAGATGCCCTTGCCGATAGTATTTACCACAGTTACACCGCTTTTGTCATAGGAGCAAAAGCCCTTTTGCTCAGTAAAGAAGTGCATTGCAATACCCACGCCGGTATTATATCCGATTTTCAGACCCACTACGTAAATACCGGCGAGTTTACATTGCCAAACAACAACTTTGAAGAGCTGGCGCTGCAAATAAACCGGCACGAACCCTCTGCCCAATTTGCCAAACAATACCTGCACCATGCTGCCGGGTTTGTTAATGCCGCTATCAACACCCGAACACAACAACTTGCTCTTGCCAACGGGCAGGATAAGTTAGTAATAGACAACTACTACAAAGCCTAACCCAATTTGCCAAAACAATTTTACACTAATTACTTAAACTACATCTTACCCATATGACACACCCCATTTTACCTAAGATAACCTTAGTAGGCGCAGGTCCGGGCGACCCCGAACTCATTACCGTAAAAGGATTGCGTGCCTTACAACAAGCCGATGCCATACTGTACGATGCATTGGTAAACCCTATTTTGCTAAAAGAAGCCAAACCCCATGTGCCTTTGGTTTATGTGGGCAAACGCGCCGGCAGCCACAGCCATACACAGGAATCTATTAACCTGCTGCTGGTGCAGTATGCTTTTAACTACGGCAACGTGGTAAGACTAAAAGGCGGCGACCCATTTGTGTTTGGCAGAGGCTACGAAGAGTTGGAATATGCCTATGCAATGGGTATTGCTACGGAGGTAATCCCCGGATTATCGAGCAGTGTAGCCCTGCCCGGATTGGAAAAAGTACCCCTAACCAGCCGTGGTTACAGCAATAGCTTTTGGGTAATAACCGGCTCTACCCAAAATGGCAACCTGCCCGATGACCTTGTACTGGCTGCCCACTCACAGGCTACAGTGGTTATACTTATGGGCATGGACAAATTAGACCTTATTGCCCGTATTTTTTCCCAACACAGCAAAGCAAACACTCCCGCCATGCTTATTCAAAACGGCTCACTGCCTCACCAACGCATAGCTTTAGGCACTGCTGCCACCCTGCCACAAATAGCCCTTCAACACCAAATAGGCGCACCCGGCATTATTGTAATTGGTAACACCGTAAAACTACATCCTCACTATGAACACCTTGTATCCTATATTTCTCAAACTGCATGAGCTAAACACCATTATTATAGGTGGCGGCGAAGTGGGTTTTGAAAAACTCTCTTTTATGCTGGCTTCAAGCCCGCAGGCAAACATAACCCTGCTGGCACAGGAGGTAAAACCGGCTATTTACCAACTTTTAAACCAACAAACCCACCACCACGTAACCATAGTGCAAAAGTTGTTTCAGCCATTTGACTTGCATGGTTTTAACCTTGCCGTTGCCGCTACCAATAACCCTCAGCTAAACGCACAAATATGCGCGGCTGCCAAACAGCTCAATATATTGGTAAATGTGGCTGATACGCCACACCTCTGCGATTTTTACCTTGGCTCTATTGTAAATAAGGGCAACCTCAAAATTGCCATTTCTACTAACGGACTTTCGCCCACCTTTGCCAAACGCCTGCGACAAGTACTGCAAGAAGCCCTGCCCGATGACCTTGACCAACTGCTGCATAATTTGCACACAGTAAGAAACCGGCTTCAAGGCAATTTTACTCACAAAGTACAACAACTTAACCAACTTACCCAAACATTAGTAGAGCAATAACCGCTCCTCATAGCTTCTACGCTGTTGTTTGGAGCTTTGTTAATAAACCACAACACATACACATAATTTATTGCACAAATCCCAAAACTGTTCATTTCCATGCAAGAGTTAACCATAAAATTACCCGATTCCGACAACCAAGAACCCATCCTCCCCGAAACGCAGGTTTGGAAAAACCTGAGCGTAGAACTGCTCAATCAGGTATTTGAACCACTTACCTATTATGAGCGCCTGCAAACTTTGTATCGGTACTTTCCGCCGGAAGAGGTGCTTTTTACCTCCTCCTTTGGCACCAAGTCGGTTTTGCTTTTGTACTTATTGCACTTGGTAAAACCCTCCCAAACCGTACATTTTATCAACACTACCTACCATTTTCCTCAAACCCTTGCGTACAAAGAAACACTACAAAAACTGTTTAACCTAAACATAGTGGAAGTACTGCCCAATGAAGAGCAAAACAAACTTACCGCCGAAGAACAATGGTGGGTAGAACACCCCCGCATGTGCTGCACCATAAACAAAATAGCTCCGCTTGCGCCCATTATTGCACAGCATAAAGTATGGATATCGGGCTTAATGGCATACCAAACCAATTTTAGAAAAAACCTGCGCATTTTTGAACAACAGGGCGACATCATTAAGTTTCACCCGCTTATAGACCTTACCGAACCCGATTTTGAACAACTGCTTTCTGCCTACCATTTGCCGCCACACCCCTTAGAAATGCTGGGCTTTGGTTCTGTTGGCTGTACCCACTGCACCCAAGCCGGAAAAGGCAGAGAGGGTAGGTGGTCAAAAACCGGTAAAACAGAGTGCGGCTTACACCCGGGTTATTTTACAAAACAACAGCCACGTAGTTGATATTGTGCCCAAATAGGGCAGGAAATGCCATAGTTGTTGCAATTTTGGTATCTACTTGATACTGCATACCCTTCAACTTTATAGTGTTGCAGGCTAATTGGTAACTCTCATTCCGCACCCTGTTTTTCCACTTTTGGTAATTATATTCTCCAATATGAACAGTACTTATACTGCCCAATAGACAGTACAAATGATAACCCCGATGGGGTGTGATCCGAGTTTGACGTAAACCGGTACACAAAGGTAGGAGCGCAAAACCGGCAAAATTTAGCACACGGATAA
>DDVC01000207.1:37367-41570 GCA_002345145.1 Bacteroidetes bacterium UBA2322 | reverse complement strand
TTAAACGTTTAACCCGATGCGTTAAGCGTTTAACCCAATACGTTAAACTTTTAACCCGATGTGTTAAGTATTTAACCCGATGCGTTAAACGTTTAACCCGATGCGTTAAGTCTTTAACCCGATGCGTTAAGGGTTTAACCTAATGTGTTAAGTCTTTAACCCGATGCGTTAAACGTTTAACCCGATGCGTTAAGCCTTTAACCTGATGTGTTAAGTCTTTAACCCAATGCGTTAAACGTTTAACCTAATGCGTTAAACGTTTAACCTGAAGCGTTAAACGTTTAACCCGATGCGTTAAGTCTTTAACCTGATAGGTTAAATAATGAACCTTTAAACATGCTTTTTCATGTTCAGAATAGGGTATAGGCAGTGTAAACAATAATTTTTAGGCTTTTACATGAAAAGATTATAGAAAATGGGAGTAAATTTGCGGGTATAGGTAAAAAAGCGAATAACAGGAGCGTGTAAGACTTGGGTGTGGGTTAGTGTAAAACAACAGTTTACCCGCAAATGGCACGTTTGGTTTTTACTATTACACAGCCCAACGCTGAAAAACCAAAAGAGCTGTTTTTTTGCTAATGTGCGGACTGAATTTTAGATATTCACGAACTTGAAAATTTCAATAAATAACAGCCACCCATGAACCAAAAAGTACACAACCAAATAGTAAGTTTTATTTGGGGCATAGCAGACGATGTGCTGCGCGATGTTTTTGTGAGAGGTAAATACCGCGATATTATTTTGCCCTTTACCGTACTCAGGCGTTTAGATGTTTTGCTTGTGCCTACCAAAAACAAAGTATTAGAGGCAGACGCATTTATGCAGCAAGAAAATATCGACAACAAATCGGCATTGCAGAGTATAACAGGTTACCCATTTTGGAACACTTCCAAATTTACCTTTGAAACCCTGCTCAATGATGCCGATAACATAGACAGCAACTTAGAAACTTACTTAGACGGTTACAGCCCCAACGTGCAAGAAATTATAAGCAAGTTTAAACTGCGCAACCAGTTAGAAACCATGAAAGAAGCCGGTATTACTTACCTGCTCATAGACAAGTTCTGCAACAAAGAAATAAACCTAAGCCCAAACGAAACAAAAAACAGCCGTGGCGAAACCCTGCCACCCCTTACCAATTTAGGAATGGGCTACGTATTTGAAGAACTTATACGCAAGTTTAACGAAGAAAACAACGAAGAAGCGGGAGAACACTTTACCCCCCGCGAAATTATTAAACTGATGACCCACATTTTGTTTTTGCCCGTTAAAGACAAAATTAAAAAAGGCACTTACCTTATTTATGACCCCGCCTGCGGCAGTGGCGGTATGCTTACCGAAGCAGAACATTTTGCCTTAGAAATTACAGACGGCGACCCCGATAGATTTCAACTCTACGGACAAGAAGTAAACCCCGAAACCTACGCCATTTGCACCAGCGATATGCTGATAAAAGGCGAAAACGCCAACAACATCAAATATGGTTCTACTTTGAGCAAAGACGGTTTTCCGCATTTGCATTTCGATTTTATGCTTTCTAATCCGCCTTATGGCAAAACATGGAAACTTGATGTTGATGCTATTGTGGACGAGCGGGGCAAAAAAGGTAAAGAAGTAATCAAAGACAAACGCTTTCAGATAGGATTACCCACCATTTCAGACGGACAACTTTTGTTCCTCATGAACATGGTGAGCAAAATGAAACACAACACCGAACTGGGCAGCCGTATTGCCACTGTTCACAATGGTTCTGCCTTGTTTACCGGTGATGCCGGCGGGGGCGAAAGCGAAATACGCAAATACCTCATTGAAAACGATTGGTTAGAGTGCATCATAGCCCTACCCAAAAACATTTTTTACAACACCGGCATTCCTACCTATATCTGGATTGTAAGCAACAAAAAAGCCCCCCACCGAAAAGGCAAAGTGCAATTGATAAACGCCTTGGAGCTTTACGAAAAACTTCGCAAAAACCTTGGGCAAAAAAATTGCGAAATGACCGCCCACCACATTGACCAACTTACCCAACTGTATATTGACTTTAAAGAAACCGATATTTCTAAAATTTTCCCCAACGAGTATTTTGGCTACCACAAAATAACCGTTGAACGACCCCTGCGGCTTTCTTGCCAATTTACCCCCCATGCACTACAAAGCCTACGCTACGATAAAGCCATTAGCAATGAAATGGAATGGGCTTACACCCACCTTGGCGAAAGTGTTTACTCCGAAATCAAAAAACACAAAGACAAAATAGAAAAACACCTTGCCAACAACGAAATTAAACTTTCGCCTGCCAACAAAACAAAACTATTGAGCCAAGAGCATTGGAACACACAACTGCAACTGATGCAAGCAGCCCAAAAATTAGCCAATCATTTTGGCAATAAACAATTTGACGACTACAACACCTTTGTGCCATTGCTGAATAAAACGGTAAAAGAGCTGAAACTGGATTTAGATGCCAAAGCCATTAAAACCATTTTAGACAGCATAAGCTTCCGAAACGAAGACGCCGAAAAGGTAATAGACAAAACCGACAAAGACGGCACCGTGCATTACGTAGCCGATACCGAACTGCGCGACACCGAAAATGTGCCCCTCAACCAAAACATACACCAATACTTTGAGCGGGAAGTTTTGCAACATATACCCGACGCTTGGATAGACGAAACCAAAACCGTAAAAGGCTACGAAATCTCCTTTACCCGATATTTTTACAACTACATACCCCCACGCAGCTTGCAAGAAATAACCGCCGAAATTTTAGCCTTAGAAAAAGAAACCGAAGGCATTTTAAACGAAATAGTAAATGACTGATGGCAACACTGCAACCTTACAAGAATCTTAAACAAACTAATGCTGTTTGGCTTCCCAAAGTACCCACACATTGGGAAATGGTAAAAGTCCGACATTTATTTAAGGAAAGTACCATAAAGGGATTTCCGAATGAGCCGTTATTAGTTGCCTCACAAGAACATGGTGTAGTTTCAAAAGACGATTATGGAAAGCGAACAATGGAAGCAACAAAAGACTTTCATTTGTTAAAATTGGTTGAGAAAGGCAACTTTGTTATTAGTTTAAGAAGTTTTCAAGGTGGTATTGAATTAGCACATCAAAGAGGAATTATCAGTCCTGCTTATACAATTTTAAAAGAAACAAGAGAGATTGATAAATCATATTTTAAACATCTTTTCAAGTCCAAACCATTCATTTCCTTAATGCAATTATGTGTAAAAGGAATTCGGGACGGACAGAACATTGATTATCCGACTTTTAAAGGAGAGTTACTTCCATTGCCACCAATTGAAGAACAGAAAGCAATTGCCGCCTACTTAGACCGCAAAACGGCAGCTATTGATAAGTTTATCCGAAATAAGGAAAGGTTGATTGAGTTGGCTATTGAAAATAGAGATAAAAAGTTTTGGGAAAGTATAACTGGAAAGAATCTTGTAAACATCAAAGAATCAAATATTGATTGTGTTGGCTTAATACCTGAAAATTGGGAAATAAAAAATCTCAATCATATTTCAAATGTTGTCTTAGGCAAGATGCTTTGTAATGAAAATAAAGGCAATTACAGCTTAAAACCCTATCTCAAATCAAAAAATATTGGCTGGGAAAATGTAATTGTGGATGAAGTCGACCAAATGTGGTTCTCAAAATCTGAGTTGGAAATTTACCGCATTCAGAGAAATGATTTGTTAGTAAGTGAAGGTGGTGAAGTTGGCAAAACCTGTATTTGGAATGAAGAATTAGAAGAATGCTATATCCAAAATTCCGTACACAAAATAACATTGAAGCCAAATCACAACCCGTATTACTTTCTTTATTATCTATACATACTCGGCAAAAGTGGCTTTTTCAAATCAATAGTAAATCAAGTTAGCATTGGACATTTGACAAGAGAAAAATTGGTAAAAGTTAAATGTATTGTTCCGCCAATTGAAGTTCAAAACCAAATTGTTGTTTTACTATTTGAAGAAATTAAAATGGCTGATAGTATTATTTCCAAAGCCCGCCGCGAAATAGAAGCCATCAAAGAATACCGAGAGGCACTAATAACCAATGCAGTAACAGGGAGAATACGTCTGAACTATGATTTTTAAATGATTGAATGAACACTATGATGAAAACCGCAATGATGAAAACCGCAATGATGAAAACCGCAATAATGAAAACCGCAATAATGAAAACCGCAAT
>DDVC01000207.1:0-37089 GCA_002345145.1 Bacteroidetes bacterium UBA2322 | reverse complement strand
TGATGAAAACCGCAATGATGAAAAATAAAAACCGCAATGATGAAAAATAAAAACCGCAATGATGAAAAATAAAAACCGCAATGATGAAAACTATTTTGGCACATAAATCATGTTTCAACCTCAAAAGTATAGGCTATGGAAAATCAGAGTCACTCAAATAATCAAAAAAAAATCATAGTTCAAGACAAGTATCCCGAAAGCGAACTTACAGGCAAAATTATTGGCTGTGCTATGGAGGTTCATAAGTATTTAGGCAATGGTTTTCAAGAAGTTGTTTATCAACGGGCATTAGCCGTTGAAATGGGTTTACAAGGCATATTGTTTGCGCGAGAATTTGAAATGCCCTTGTTTTACAAAGGCGAAGACATAGGCAAAAGGCGAGTAGATTTTTTTGTGGAAGGAAAAATAATGTTAGAAATAAAAGCCGTTGTGCAATTAGAAGACGTGCATTTGGCACAAGCCATCAACTATCTTGAAGCATACAAAATGGAAATTGGTTTACTCATCAATTTTGGCAACACCAGTTTGCAGTTTAAACGAGTGATGAAGCCAAGCGGAAAAAATCAAAGTCAATCAAAAAAATAATTCTAATCATAGTTCAGACAAATGGCATTTACCGATACATCAGAAAGAGGTTTTCAAACATTCATTGCCAACTACTTGGTAAATAAACACAAGTATGTGGTAAGCACACCGCAGGAATTTGACCGCGAGTTTTGCCTCAACATTAAGCAAGTATTGGCATTTATAGAAGCCACCCAAAAAGAAGCATACGAGTTTATTCAGAAAAAAGGCGAAAGGGCATTTTTAGTCCGCTTAGATGAAAAACTAAAAACCGAAGGCGTAATAGAAGTGCTTCGCAAAGGGGTAAAACATTTAGACAAAACCATTCAACTGTTTTACCGCAAACCCAGCAGCAACTATAACGCCAAAGACCTTGCCAACTACAACGCCAATATATTCAGCGTAACCGAAGAACTGAAATACAGCTTAGACCACGAAAACCGTTTAGACTTAACCATTTTCCTCAATGGCATTCCCATCATTACCACCGAACTAAAAAATCCGTTGAGCGGGCAAACCGTTCATAAAGGCATCAAACAATATCAAGACGACCGAGACCCGAAAGAAAAAATCTTTTCATTTGCCCGTTGCATGGTGCACTTTGCAGCCGACACCGAACTGGTGTTTATGAGCGCCCACCTGCAAGGAAAGAAAACCAACTTTTTACCCTTCAACAAAGGACTGAATGACGGCAAACCAAATCCGCCCTTTGGAAAAGGAAACCCGGTAAATCCAAACGGACTAAAAACACATTATTTGTGGGAAGAAGTATTGAGCAAAGATTCATTATCAAACATCATTGACAAATATGCCCAAGTAGTGGAGGAGGAAGATGAGGACACAGGAAAAATCAAAAAGAAAATGATTTTTCCACGCTATCATCAACTTACGGCAGTTCGGCAAATTTTGGCACATGCCAAACAGTACGGCATCGGGCAAAAATATCTGATACAACATTCGGCAGGTTCGGGCAAATCCAATTCCATTGCATGGTTGGCACATCAGCTCATCGGGCTGCATGATGCCACAGGCGAGCAAAATATCTTTGATTCGGTAGTGGTAATTACCGACCGAACCGTTTTAGACAAACAACTTCGGGACAACATCAAACAATTTGCCCAAACCAAAGGCATTGTAGAAGCCATTACGGGCGAAGGCACAAGCAAAACCAATCAATTAAGAGATGCCATTACTAACCGAAAAAAAATCATCATTTGCACCGTGCAAACCTTTCCGCATTTGTTAGACGAAATGCAGGACATGGGCAACCTAAAATTCGGCATCATCATAGACGAAGCACACAGCAGCCAAAGCGGTGAAACCAGCGCCAAAATGAATGCAGTATTGGCAAACAAAACAGACGAAGAACAAGAAGACGAAGAAGAACCCACGCTGGAAGATAAAATAAATGAGTTAATTGAACGCAGGCGAATGATTAAAAACGGTTCTTACTTTGCCTTTACCGCCACACCCAAAAACAAAACGCTTGAAACATTTGGCATTCCACTGCCGCCTGTAACAGACGAAAACGGAAATATCAAAATCCCTCATGTGGCTTTTCATTTATACAGCATGAAACAAGCCATAGAGGAAGAGTTTATTTTAGATGTGTTGAGCCATTACACCACCTACAATTCTTATTACAAATTGGTGAAAGCCACAGAAGACAATCCCGAATTTGACACCAAACGGGCACAACAAAAATTAAGGGCTTATGTTGAGGGGCATGAATTTGCCATTGCAGAGAAAGCCAAAATAATGATTGACCACTTCAACCAAGAGGTGAAGCACTTAATCAATGGTGAAGCCAAAGCCATGATAGTAACAAAAAGCATTGTGGCAGCCATTAAATACAAACAGGCTTTTGACGATTATCTGAAAGAAATAAAATCGCCATTTAAAGCCATTGTAGCGTTTTCGGGCAAAAAAAAATACAAGGACGTAGAATACACCGAAACCGATATGAACAATTTTGCCACACATAAAAACGACATTCCAAAGCATTTTAAGAAAAAAGAATACCGCTTTTTGATAGTTGCCAACAAATTCCAAACCGGTTTTGACCAACCGCTACTGCATACCATGTATGTGGACAAAAGTTTGTTTGGCGTTTCGGCAGTACAAACCCTTTCACGCCTAAACCGTGCCTATAAACCGCACAAAAAAGACACCTTTGTATTAGATTTTTACAATTCTGCCGAAGAAATAAAAGAAGCATTTGACCCCTACTACACCTCAACCCTGCTGAGCGAAGAAACCGACCCGAACAAGCTAAACGAGTTGGTTGACAAAATGGAAAAGGTAGAAGTGTTTTATGAGCATCAGGTAAGCGAGTTTTTTGAAAAATATGTAAACGGAGAAGAACGCACCAAACTTGACCCGATTTTAGATTCATGTGCTTTTGTGTTCAACAACCAATTAGACATTGACAAGAAAATTGATTTTAAAGCAAAGGCAAAATCGTTCTTGCGGGTTTACAGCTACCTGACAAAAATTATTGATTTCAAAAACCAGTATTACGAGCAGTTGTGGTGGTTTCTGAAATTACTGGTTCCAAAACTGATAATTGAAGACGATGAAGACCTTGCAGCAGGTATCATTGAAACCATTGATATGGACAGCTACCGACCAAGCAAACAAGGCACACGTAAAATTAACCCAGACGACAATCCGGGACTTGTAGAACCCATTCCGGTTGATGCAGGTGGCGGAAAAGGGGAACCCGAGCTAGACACTTTGGAGAACATCTTACAGGTTTTCAATCAACGCTTTGGCGACATTGACTGGACAGACAAAGACAAGGTAAACCGAATTCTTACAGAGCAAATTCCAGCCGACATGAAAGCAGACTCAAAAGTGATGGATGCCATTGTAACCTCACCCGACAGACAGAACGCAAAAATTTCATCGGACAGAAAGTTGGAGGAGCTTATCAGAAAGTATCTTTTTACACATACAGAAATTTTTAAAAAATTTCAAGAACCCGACTTCCAAAGGAGATACAAGGAATTTATATTTGATACACTTTGGTCGCAGGGTAAACAACCGCCAATAAACCCATAACAGAACACGCAAGAAATAGCCAACACACAGGCGCAAGCACATTGCCAAAGCTTTACAAACCCACAAACAAGCCGCAGCTTACAAATAAGAAGAACTTCAAACGCACAACAGCGGCTGGGCATAATGGCGAGTGACAAGTAAAATCATTACCCTTTCAAAATATAGCAGGCATCCTATCACTAAAAACTAAATGATACTTACCCGCCTCATGGCGTTACAGGTTTTCGGTAGTATAGGCAAACGTAGGCACATAGCCGGCTAACCCCTACCTCCGCTATTTTGGGATAGCAATATACAGCTTATTATTTTTTTTGGGGGGGGCGATGCAAGATGTTTAATTGTTTTGTATGTTTGCAGGTAAAAAGTGCGTAAAAGCAACCAAATTAGGTGGATATACGAACAAAAGGGGCGTGTAGGATTTAGATGTGGGCTATGCTAAGAACGACACAAATTACAAAAAGTCACCAAGTATGAAACAAAACTTTGTCAAACCCTATTGAAAAATTGAGTACCTTTGTACCTTAAAAATTACCGAAAAACGAATGAGTAAAATAATATCAGATAAGGCTATTGAAAGACGTGAGTATTGGGTTGAAGAAATCCGAAAACTTAGCGGAGATTTTGGTAGCGACACTGAAAAATTAGAAAAAGAATTAGAAGCCGAAGTAAAGAAAAATGGAGTTTCTTCACTTATTGACCATTTAAGGCTTTGTGGTAATATTCCTGAAAGTTACGGACACGATACAAGCGAAGAAAAGCTATACTCAAAATAAACCGACTGTTTACTTTCCTTGACTTACACAGCCTTAGGGCTTAAAAGTTTGGTGCTAAAAGAAAGAGCAGGTGCCGCAGATGTTGAAGCATTTGCGAAAGATTACAGCTTTGTGGCAGATGCAAAAGCATTTAGACTAAGCAGAACCGCAAAAAATCAGAAAGACTTTAAAGTACAAGCAATGCACGGTTGGAAACGTGGGAAACCTTATGCTATGGTGGTTTGTCCAATTTATCAACTTCCAACTTCTTCAAGTCAAATTTATCAACAAGCAACTACGCAAAACGTCTGTATTTTCACTTACTCACATTTAGCGTTACTTTTATCTTATTCCGAAGTTGAAGGACAAGCCAAAGCACAGCAACTTTTGAAAAAAATATTTGACACAATCCAAGCCCTCAACCCTTCTAAAAATGCTTCTGATTATTGGTTAGCTATCAACAAGACTATGCTTACTTTTTCAAAGAAAATCCAATCTCTTTGGGACATTGAAAAAGGTGTGGCAACAGAAAGCATTGCGGTTGCAAAAGACGAAGCATTAACATTTTTGGCACAAGAAAGAGAAAAAATTATGCGAATGAGCCATAAAGAAGCATTGAAAGAACTTATCAAAGTTCACAAAATTGAAAGTAGGATAAAAACAATCAATACAATTTCTGATAACGGACTATTCACACTAAAATAACGATAATGAACATAGAAAAATATATAAATCAAATCGTTGAAGGCAACTGCGTGGAAGTAATGCGACAGTTTGACGATAATGTAATTGACCTTACAGTTACTTCACCGCCTTATGATGATTTGAGAAATTACAAAGGTTTTGTTTTTCCATTTGAAGACATTTCCAAAGAGTTATTTAGAATTACTAAACAAGGCGGAGTAGTTGTTTGGGTTGTAAATGATGCTACCATTGATGGAAATGAAACAGGAACAAGTTTCAAACAAGCATTATATTTTCAGCAAGTAGGTTTTAATCTTCACGATACAATGATTTTTCGTAAGACAAACCCTATTCCTCAAATCTACCGCAAACGATATAATAATGAATTTGAGTATATGTTTGTTTTCAGTAAGGGAACTGTAAAAACGCATAACCCAATAATGGTGGACTGTTTGCACGCAGGTTTGGAGTTGAACGGAACAACTTACAAAAACTTTTCAAAAAACGAGCAGGTGCGTGAAAAATTGGCTAAACCCGTAAAAGACAAAAAAATAAAAGGTAATATTTGGGAGTATGTAGTTGGGAAAAAACAAGAAGACCAAGAAGCCAAAGGACACCCCGCACCTTTTCCTTGCGAACTTGTACGAGACCATATAAAATCTTGGACAAATCAAGGCGATTTGGTTTTTGACCCAATGTGTGGAAGTGGCACGACCCCAAGAGTTGCGTGTGAAATGGGACGAAAATATATAGGCATTGACATAAGCCACGAATATTGCGAAATTACTAAACAACGAGTTCAGCGAATTTTGGATACACCGACTTTGTTCATTGTGGAAGAACCGAGAGAAGAGTACATAGCCGAAGATGAATAAGCACAGCCCACAACATTATGTTTGCGAAAAGGCGGGCTGATGTGCGAAATTTAGGCTTTTGTGCTTTCTATAAACTTTGTGCGTAGGGCAAGGGAAGTGCTATTTAATCCCGCCCTGCACAAATGCTTTTCCGTCAGTAGGCTATGCAAGGAAAGAAAAACTTGGGAACATAAAAATTATTTCGTAAATTCTGAAAAAAAGTAATGATATAAGAACACTCAATAACAACCAATTAGAACAATTGCTGCCGCACAACCGGGTTAAAGAACAACAAAATAACAACACCCCCCCAAATATCACCTAACCCACCATCTCATAGGAGATTAGAGCTACCTGTACTTAGCCAAACGGATACGGCTTAACCAATTTTAACGTCCTGTTTTACGGGTAAAGCCGCCATACCCTACAAAAATAGCCGATAAACAGCTACCTTTGCGGCAGTTTTTAACCCCGATAAAAATCTGCATTTATATGTCTTCATTTCCCGAAAGTTCTACCCCCGGGCAAGCAAACGCCTCCTTTTTACAAGCCCTTGGCTTAAAGCCGGTAAACGCCGGCGTATCAACCGGTTTACAATGGCAAGAGGGTGGTGGAGAGCTAATACACTCCTACTCGCCCGCCGATGGTAAACTGATAGGCAGCGTAAAAACTGCCACCCGTGCCGATTACGATGCGGTAATGGAAACAGCAGCCCAAGCCTTTAAGGTTTGGCGCGTAATGCCTGCTCCCAAACGCGGCGAAATTGTACGGCAATTTGGCGAAAAACTGCGCCAATACAAAGCTGATTTGGGCAAGTTGGTATCTTACGAAATGGGTAAAAGCCTGCAAGAAGGCTTAGGCGAAGTACAAGAAATGATAGACATCTGCGATTTTGCCGTAGGTTTATCGCGTCAGTTATACGGGCTTACCATACACTCAGAGCGCGCCCGCCACCGCATGTATGAGCAGTGGCATCCGCTGGGCATAGTGGGCATCATTACCTCGTTCAATTTTCCGGTAGCCGTTTGGTCATGGAACACTGCCATAGCTTGGGTTTGCGGCAACGTATGCGTATGGAAACCCTCCGAAAAAACCCCCTTATCTGCCGTAGCCTGCCAGCAAATTTTTGCCGAAGTACTGCGCGAAAACAACCTGCCCGAAGGCATCTCTTGCTTAGTAGTGGGCAATTACCGCGTAGGGGAGTTCCTCTCTACCGATGAGCGCGTACCCTTGGTATCGGCAACCGGTTCTACCCGAATGGGTAAAATAGTAGGTCAAACCGTAGCTGCCCGATTGGGTAGGTCGTTGCTGGAACTTGGCGGAAACAATGCCATTATTGTAACCCCCAATGCCGATTTAAAACTCACTGTTATAGGCGCTGTTTTTGGCGCAGTAGGCACTTGCGGACAGCGCTGCACCACCACCCGCCGCCTCATCATACACGAGAGCATTTACGAAACCGTAAAACAACGTTTAGCTGAGGCATACGGACAACTTAAAATAGGCAATCCGCTTGATGCCGGCAACCACGTAGGTCCGCTCATTGACCAAGATGCGGTAAACATGTACCTCCGCGCCATAGACGAAGCCAAACAATCGGGCGCAAAAATGGTAGTAGAGGGCGGCGTATTGCAGGGCGAAGGTTTCCAATCGGGCTGTTATGTAAAACCCTGCATTATTGAAGCCCAAGAGCAATATGCAGTGGTAAAACGCGAAACCTTTGCACCCATTTTATACCTACTCAAATACAGCACATTAGAAGAAGCCATTGCTTTGCAAAACGATGTGCCCCAAGGGTTATCGTCTGCCATTATGACCACCAACCTGCGCGAAGCCGAACTGTTCCTCTCACACGAAGGCTCCGATTGTGGCATAGCCAATGTAAACATAGGTACATCGGGGGCAGAAATAGGCGGAGCATTTGGGGGCGAAAAAGAAACCGGCGGCGGACGCGAATCGGGCTCCGATTCATGGAAAGCCTACATGCGCCGTCAAACCAATACCATCAATTACGGCTCCGATTTACCCCTTGCTCAAGGCATTGTTTTCAACCTGTAAACCTGCTCTACCTAATGGAGTTTCTGCAACAAATCATTGATTTTGTTCTGCACATAGACAAACACCTAACCGAAATTATAGCGCAATACGGCACCCTTACTTACGCCATTTTGTTTCTCATAATTTTTGCCGAAACCGGTTTTGTGGTAACGCCCTTTTTACCCGGCGATTCGCTCTTATTTGCCGTAGGCGCACTTGCGGCGCAGGGCGCTTTAAATGTGTGGTTGTTTATAGTATTGGTACTTATTGCAGCTTTTACCGGCAATATGGTAAACTACTACATAGGCAGGCAAATGAGCGCCCGCATCCTCACACAAGGAAAACTGCGGTTTATAAAACGCGAGTACCTTACCAAAACGCAAGATTTTTATGTAAAACACGGCGCAAAAGCGGTGGTAATAGGCAGGTTTTTACCCATTTTCCGCACCTTTGTTCCGTTTGTGGCAGGTATAGGCATGATGGAAGCGGGTAAATTTACCTTTTACAACCTGCTGGGCGCTGTATTATGGGTTATACCCTTTACCCTTGCCGGATTTTGGTTTGGCAACATACCCTTTGTTAAAGAAAACTTTACCTTAGTAGTATTAGCCATTATTGGCGTTACCATTTTACCCGCCATTATTGCCGCCATAAGAATAAAGTTTCAGCAAAAACACACCTAATGTACCGGTTTACCATAGGCATAGAGAATTTGCAGTTTTACGCCTTGCACGGTTTTTACCCCCAAGAGCAAATCATCGGCACAATTTTTAGGGTTGATGTGTATATCCATGCAAATGTGCTGGAAGCCGCCCAACAAGATGAGTTAAACGGTACAGTGGACTATCAAAAGGTGTTTGCCATCTGCAACAGCATAATGAACCAACCCGCCAAAACCTTAGAGCATCTTGCCCTTACCATTGCCAACCAAGTTTGGGAGCTAAACAGCCATATTACAGAGGTTACTGCCCGCGTAACCAAAGCCGGTGTACCCGTACAGGGCATACAAGTAGCACAAACTTATGCCGAAGTAAAAAAAACTGCCTAAATATTTGGTAAAACCAAGTAGCAACCATATCTTTGCACCTGCTTTTAGAGATGGTCGGATGGCCGAGCGGCTAGGCAGAGGTCTGCAAAACCTCGTACACCGGTTCGATTCCGGTTCCGACCTCCCCCCAATTCCCCCTAACCCCCTCTCGGTACCATAGTGTTATTGAGCAGGGGGTTTCGGTTTTAGGGCATTATCCATTTGCTTAACATACCTATCCGTTCTATCTCTATGTTAGAGCAGTTTACCCCATTCATCAGGCAACAATGCAAGGCGCTGCCCACCAATACACTCTTATTGGCAGTAAGCGGCGGCATAGATTCGGTAGTTATGTGCCACTTAGCGCACCTTTCGGGTTATACCTTTGGCGTGGCACATTGCAATTTTGGGCTGCGCGGCACCGAGTCCGATGCCGATGAGCAGTTTGTGGCAGATTTGGCAAACCAATACCAAGCGCCGTTTTATACCACCCAATTCAATACGCTTCAATTTGCACAGGAAGAAAAAGTTTCTATACAAATGGCAGCCCGCGCGCTTCGTTACACGTGGTTAGAAAACATCAGGCAACAACACCAATATACCTTTATTGCCACCGCCCACCACCAAAACGACAATGCCGAAACCATGCTGCTCAACCTTACCAAAGGCACCGGACTTGCCGGTTTGCACGGCATTTTACCCAAATCGGGCAAGGTAATTCGTCCGTTGTTGTTTGCTTCAAAAGAAACCATTGAGCAATATGCCCAAGCTCATAACCTGCCCTTCCGTACCGATGCAAGCAATGCCGAAACCAAATATCAGCGCAACAAAATACGGCATTTGGTTATTCCGGCGCTAAAAGAGCTCAACCCAAGTTTGGAAGAAACATTTTACCAAAATGCCCTCCGTTTTAGAGAAACCGAGCAAATTTATGCCGCAGGCATCAGAACATATCAGAAAAAACTGTTGGAGGGCACTGAAAAAGAGCGACTTATTGCAATAGGGAAACTGCTCAAAATTAAACCCCTGCAAACCGTTTTGTACGAGTTGTTTAAGCCCTATGGGTTTAATGCTGCACAGGTAGCGCAAATTATAGATGCTCTGCCGCACGAGTCGGGCAAGATTTTTTATTCGCACACGCATCGGGTTTTAAAAGACCGCCGGTTTTTGATTATATCCGAAAAAAACGAAAAAGACGTATCCTACACACTAATTCAGCCCGATGAAGCCAAAATAGAAAAACCCGATGCCGCCTTTTTGTTTACCTACCAACCCGCCGAAGGTTACCAAATAAACCCCGATGCCAATATAGCCGCCCTTGATGCCGGTAAAATAGTGTTTCCGCTCATGCTGCGCCGCTGGAAAACAGGCGATTACTTCTACCCCTTGGGCATGAATATGAAAAAGAAAAAACTGAAACGCTTTTTTATAGACCTCAAACTCAGCCTTGCCCAAAAAGAAGCCGTTTGGGTGTTAACCGATGACCGCGAGCGAATAGTATGGATAGCCGGCTACCGACCCGATGAACGCTTCAAAATTACTGCCAAAACAACGCAGGTTTGCCAAATTACCTTCCAAAAAACATGAGCCACTCCACCATACCCGCCCTTAAACACCGAAACTTAGCAGAGGCAGCGGTAAAATCCCTTCACGAAATTTTTGCTCAAAACAAATTTGCCGATAAAGTGGTGCCTGCCCTGCTTGCCGGCAATGCTAAATGGGGCAGCAAAGACCGCCATGCCCTTGCTTTTACCATTTACGAAATGGTGCGGCACTGGCGGCTCATTTGCCATTGCGCCGGTAAACCCCTGCTTACCAACCCCACACTTGCTCAAGTTTGGCAACTGCTGGGCGTTTGGCACAGTATGCACCAACTGCCCTTGCCGCCTTTTGAAGAGTTTACCCTAATAAACCCTGCCCATGTTTTGCAGCAATTTGAAGAGGTAAGCCAACTGCCACGCGCCGTGCGCTACTCCATGCCCGATTGGTTAGACCAATTCATTTATGCACAGCTAAACCACCTATGGGAAACCGAAATTGCCGCCCTTAACCGGCCGGCTCCCCCTGTTTTGCGGGTAAACCATATTAAAACCAACCTCCAAAAGGTATTGCAAGCATTAGAGCAATTGCAAATATCCGTGCAAACCCTTCCCCATGCTCCCGATGCGCTGGCGCTCACCATGCCCAAGCAGGTGGTAAAATTGCCCATTTACCTCAATGGGTGGGTAGAAATACAAGATGCCGCATCGCAATTGGTAGCTCCCTTCTTAGATGCACAAAAAGGCATGAAAATAGTTGATGTTTGTGCCGGTGCAGGAGGTAAATCCTTGCACCTTGCCTCATTGCTCCAAAACAAAGCCAACATCATAGCTTACGATACCGATAAAACCAAATTAGAACAACTAAAACTCCGCGCCCGCCGAAACGGCGCTACCTGTATCAATACCCTACCGGCAAATACCTTGCCCTCACTACTGAAAAAAGCCTTTTCTAATGCCGACCGTATGTTGTTAGATGTGCCCTGCACCGGATTAGGCACACTAAAACGCCACCCCGACCTTAAATGGAAACTCACCCCCACCCATATTACCAACCTCCAAACCACGCAGCACAACCTGTTAACGCTCTACCTGCCCATGCTTAAACCCGGCGCTGTTGCTGTTTATGCTACTTGCAGCATCTTGCCTTCCGAAAACCAACAACAGGTAGAGCAGTTCTTAGCCCAACACAAAGGCAGTTTTGAACTATTAGATGAGCAACATGTTTCGCCCTCCCAGTTCGGGTTCGACGGTTTTTACATGGCAAAAATAATCCGAAAGTAAGTAGGCTAAAAACATTTTCTCCATACAAATCTTTCCTGTAAAATAATTCCCGATAAATTTGTCGGAAATAAAAAATTGCCTTATCTTTGTGCAAAGCTACTGAACCATGTTTTCAAAAGCATGTGAATACGGCATAAAAGCCATGATATACATAGCCGCGCAAACCCTTGAAAAGAAAAGGGTGAAGATACCCGATATTGTTAGGCAAACCGGCTCGCCCGAAGCATTTACCGGCAAGATATTGGGCGCATTAACCAAACATGGCATTTTATTGTCGCACACCGGTCCTAATGGCGGTTTTGAAATTGACCCAGCAAAAATGCACACCATCAAGTTGAGCGAAATTGTACTGGCAATAGATGGCAGCTCCTCATACGAGGGGTGCGTTTTGGGTTTATCAGAATGTAGCCAACTGCACCCCTGTCCGGTACATGATAAAATGATAAAAATAAGAAACCAACTCCGCCAAACACTGGAAACCACCACATTATACGAGTTAGCAACCGGGCAATTATCAGGAAAATTTACCCTTATAAGGTAAAAGCACATCAGACAGTTTTACCCATTCTTTCATCTTACACCATTTACCTCTTGCACCAATTTACAACATGGAAAACAAGCAACTTCTCAATGATTTAACAGAAAAGTACCTCCAATTAGGCGAAAATCCCGAAACCTACCTGAAAGGACTGCTGCAAGCCAAACCCATCAATTATTGGGATTATATTGAAGTGGATACCCTATTAACCCTCCAAAAACCCCGAACCAACTTTGCCGATGAAACCGTTTTTATCATGTATCATCAGGTAACAGAATTGGTATTAAAAATGATGTTGCACGAAATAAAGCAACTCGTTTTTACAAATCAGCCCGAACAGGTTTGGATAAATAAGCTAACCCGATTAATCCGCTATACCGATATGCTCATTACCTCTTTTGATGTAATGCAATACGGTATGGATTATGAAGCATATAATACTTTCAGAACAACCTTAGCGCCGGCAAGCGGTTTTCAGAGCGCTCAATTCAGGTACATAGAAATATACTGCACCCGATTAGAAAATTTGGTGAACGAAAAAGGTAAAACCCGGCTGAGCAACCAACCCACTACCGAAGAGTATTTTGAACATATTTACTGGAAAGATGCCGGTTTAGACCGCAAAACCGGTAAAAAAACTTATACACTTTTACAGTTTGAGCAGCAATACCTGCCCTCTTTTATTGCTCTTGCCAATAGGGTAAAAGGCATAACCATTGAAGAACAGATTCTGGCTATGACCAACCCCTCAGCCGAGTTGCTGCAAACCCTGCGTCAGTTCGACCACTTATATAATGTGCGCTGGCCATTAGTACACCTGCAAACCGCCCGCCACTACCTCGATAGCAAAGGTGAAAACCAAGCCGCTACCGGCGGCAGCGAGTGGAAAAAATACCTACACCCTCAGTTTCAGCAACGCAAATTTTTCCCTTCGGCTTGGACAGACGTGGAAATTAAGAACTGGGGCAACATTTCATAACCCAATTTTTTACCCGTATGCAAATTACACAAAATCATGTTGTAGGCGAATTGGTAGCACAAGACTACCGCACCGCCGCCGTTTTTAAGGCTTTTAAGATTGATTTTTGTTGCAAAGGCAACCGCACCATAGCAGAAGTTTGTAACAAAACTGGAATTGATGCCCCGCTCCTCATTAAAGAACTGACCAATGTATTCCAAACTTCGGCTGCCAATGTTGATAATGCAAACTTCAATTCATGGCCGCCCGATTTACTGATAGACTACATAGAAAAAAAGCATCACCGATATGTAAGAGCCAAAATTCAGGAAATTATTCCCTACCTCACCAAAGTGGCAAGTGTGCATGCCGAAACCCACCCAAACTTACCTATTATACGCGAACTGTTTCTGCAAACCGCCCACAATCTTACCGAACACATGATGAAAGAGGAAAACGTGCTCTTTCCCTACATCAGAACTATGACCAATGCCATAGATACCGGCTCTGATTTTGTCGAGCCTTTCTTTGGGTCGGTGCAAAATCCTATTGCTATGATGCACCACGAACACAACGACGAAGGTGAACGGTTTAGGCAAATAAGCCAACTAACCAACGATTACAACCCGCCCGAATATGCCTGCAATACTTTTAGGGTTACTTTTGCCTTATTAAAGGAGTTTGAAGAAGACTTACACCGGCATATACACTTAGAAAACAATGTCCTTTTCCCCAAAGCCATCGAATTAGAAAACCATCTTTGCCATGCCTAACCCCATAAAACGCCATAAAGCATTGCAGCCATTGAGCAGAGAGCACCATGGCGGATTGCTGCTGTGCTGGAAAATTCGCGAAGGTTTTAAACGCAACATTGAACCCGTAAGAATAAAACAATATGCCCTATGGTATTGGCAAGAACATTTGCTGCCGCATTTTGAAGCAGAAGAAAACCATGTTTTTACCCTCCTGCCTGCCAATGACGAGTTAGTGATTCAGGCTCTTGCCCAACACCAAAGGCTGAAAAACTTATTTGAGCAACCCGATGATAACCCGGCTCATACCCTTGCGCTGATTGAATCGGAGTTAAATAACCATATCCGGTTTGAGGAGCGGGTTTTGTTTAACAAAATACAAGAAAAAGCCACCCCTCAACAGTTGCAATGGCTCGATAACGAGAAATTATTGGAAAACCCTAAGCCCGATAATTGGGAAGATGCTTTCTGGGTGTGAAAACGCCGGTATGTCAGATTTGTTTAGCTGTTGTGAAATTGCATATATTACATAAACATTTAAAGCCCCCAACCTAAATTGGGGGCTAAATTTTGCTTTAACTGGTTATCTGCTGTTATTTATGTAGGGTCAAATTTATTTTTGATACTTAATGCTACTCGTTCAATGCTGCTCTTGTTAAGTAGTTTTTACCGTTTGTTTACCGCAAGAGTAGGTAAGGCTGCTTATTTTTGCGTATCTTTACCAATAAAAAATGACTTATGCGCACGGTTATATTTTTACTGTTATTCGTACAGGTTTCTTTGACTTATGCACAATCGGCAAAACATGAACATCGGTGCAGCCGGTCGGCACAGGGAGCGCCTTGCTTTAAAAATGGCGAAACCTTCCGCATGAAAGCAGCCAACAGCCGAAGCGATACCTTAGATGTGCTGCATTACGATATACACCTTACCATAGCCAATTTTGCTTCGCAAACTATCAGCGGTTATACTGTAGTAACGTTTAAACCTAAAATATCGGGCATAACCGAAGCCTTGTTAGACCTTCAGAATATGGCGGTAAGCAACGTTACCATAAATGAGCTGCCCACCACCTATACCTACACCTCGCCGCTGTTGCGCATCAGTCTGCCGCAGCCGGTTACCACCAATGATACCCTATCAGTAAAAGTATTTTACAGTGGCACGCCGCCTACCGCCACATTTGGCGGATTTTATTTTACCGCCACCTATGCCTACAATATGGGCGTAGGCATAGGCGTAGATCCGCCCAATTTTGGCAGAGCTTGGTTTCCGTGCGTAGATAACTTTGTAGAGCGTTCTACCTATTCTTTTAACATAACTACTGCTGCCAACCACAAGGCTTTTTGTGGCGGCATGTTGCAAAGCGTTACCAATAACCCCGATGGCACGCGCACCTGGCACTGGGAACTCTCCCAAACCATTCCTACCTATTTGGCATCGGTAGCCGTGAGCGATTATGCCACTGTTGCCTATCAGCATACCGGGCAGGAGCGCCAAATACCGGTAGAATTAGGTGCAAGAGCCTCCGATACTGTAAATCTTAAAAACTCATTTATTCATTTACCCAACGCCATCAGCGCTTTTGAGCATGCTTGGGGACCACTTCAGTTTAGCCGAGTTGGGTTTGTGGTAGTGCCTTTTAACGGCGGCGCTATGGAACACGCCACCAATATAGCCTATCCACTTTTTGCGGTAAATGGCAACTTGCAGTGGGAATCGCTTATGGCTCATGAATTGGCACATAACTGGTGGGGCAACTTAGTAACCTGCCAAACCGCCTCCGATATGTGGATAAACGAAGGCTGGGCAAGTTTTAACGAAAGCCTCTTTTCAGAGTACGTTTACGGAAAAGAACGCTACAAAACCGATATTCGCACCAACCACCGCGATGTATTGCTGTATGCCCACATCAGAGACGGCGCTTTTTTACCGGTATCGGGCGTGCCGTTTGAGGCTACCTATGGCAGCCATGTTTACAGCAAAGGAGCAAGCGTGGCGCATACGCTTAGGGGTTATATGGGCGACTCGCTGTTTTTTCATTGCACCCAAAACCTCTTAACCGATTTTGCTTTCAGAAACCTGAACAGTTACCAAATGAGCGATTACCTCAGCAACTGTTCGGGTATAGATTTGTCTTACTTTTTTAATGATTGGGTATTTAATCCCGGGTTCACCCATTTTTCGGTCGATTCTACCACAGTGGCTGTTGATGAACAAGGAAACTATCAATCTACTGTTTACATAAGGCAGCGTTTATACAATGCTCCCGATTTTTTTAGGCAGGTTCCGCTCCAAATTACCTTTTTAGATTTTGAGTTAAACCCACACACGTACACCATACCTGTTACCGGTTCGTGTGCTGCCCAAACCTTCACCCTTCCGTTTTATCCGGTTCTTACCCTTGTTGATTTAGAAGAAAAACTCTGCGATGCCACCATAGACCGGTATGAAATTTTGGAAAATATAGGTGTTGCCGATTTTGCTGATGCCGGCGTTAGCCTGAACGTTGCTGCGCTTACTGCTCCGGCTTTTGTGCGGGTAACCAATAATATGGTTATGCCCGATAGGTTAGAAACCCCGATAACAAACATCATTTTACACCCCAACCGATACTGGACAGTAGATGGGTTTGCTAACGGCATTTTTAATGCTTCGGCAGAGTTTACCTACAATGGCGCTGCCAGCACCAACGGCGGATATTTGGATAACAATTTAATTAGTGTGGCTGAAAACAATTTGCGTATGTTATTTCGCCCCAACTCAGGCGCTGATTGGCAAATTGTATCGGGCGCTACCTTATTGCCGGGTGCGAGCAATACCGATAAACGAGGCTCAATAAGGGTAAACAATCTTCAATTTGGCGAATATGCACTGGGCATTATTGACCCCGCCCGAACAGATACTCTTACTACCTTTTTGCCCGATTGTATTACAGTGGGTTTGCCCAACCAACTGTTGGCTGAAACTATTAGGGATAAGGCATTTGTTGCCTTTCCCAACCCTGCATCGGGCGGAGTTACCATAGCGCTAACCAAACCGGTTGCCTATAGTTTACAGTTGCAACTCATCAATATGGAGGGTAAACCGGTGTTGCAAACTAACATAGCGCCACATACTGCCGCCACCTTTATAAATACCGATAACTTAGTTACAGGTAACTATATTTTACAACTTACCCACCCCCAAACCGGCGCTAAATTAGGCGAGCAGCAAATGCACATAACAGGTAAGCGGTAAATTGCCTACTCCTTACTGTAGTTTAGTGCCGTAAATTCTGAACTTCATCGGGTAATCAGGGTGTTCCGGTCCGCCTATAACGGCTATATTCGGATTTGTGCGTTGCAGGTCAACCAGTACTTTTTCAATGGCATCGGGCACTAAGCCGTTCAGTTTTTGCTGTGCATAAAAGCTAAAAACCAATTTATAGCGGTTTAGCTTTTCGCCATTCGGTCCGTCGGTTTCCTGAACATTAGTAGAGGTGATTAACCTGGTAATTTGCTCATTGATGGTATCATACGAAACCAAATTTAGCGAAGAGGGCAGTTTGTATAATTCAAAAGTATTGGGCAGGGCGGTAAATTCTAACTCGGCTTTATTGATGGCATAATCTTTAAAGGCATCAAAATACGGAAACCTAAGACTAAACCCTAATCCGGCAGCGCCCTTTACGTAAGCGGTTGTTTGGGAGTTTGGCGAAGGGGCAGCAATCACATCAGCCACCGAAGAACCGGCGTAGTCGTGTACAAAATAGTTATTAGTTGCCGATAGCGTGCCAATAGGAAAATCAATTACCAAGTTAGGGGCTAAAGTTCCCCTGCTAAAATACACCGACATGCGTGAGCGGGCTGCAAGCAAATCAAAAAATGCCACCGCATTTCCATTCGTAGAAGCGCTGATGTAAACACCTTTAAAAAACTGTTGAAAACTGTTTTTATCGGTAAAGGTAAAAGTACCCGATTGCGACAGCAGCCGGTTGCCCAATTCGTTGGCTAACCTTATACGCAGGTGCGGTTCGGTTGTTATGTACACCAATGAGTCATTTCCAGTTACATCTTTGAGTTTTTTGTTAAACAGTTTTACGCTATCGGTAGGGCTAAAAAAGAAGTTGTTTTTATACCCTATCGGGTTGGGGTTGTAGGCAAAACTTTTATTTGAGTAGTAAGTAATTCCGGGCAACATTTCCTGCGTAAGTTCATACACTGTAAGCGAAACCGGAAGGTCTTTTTGCCCATAAACAGTTTGGCTGCCATAACGCAGGGTAAGCACAATAGAATCGAGTCTGAGAGAGTCGCCTAAGTTAATGTTATTAGTAGGCAGTACAAACTGGGTAAAAATGCCCATAGCAGTGCTGCCGGTAACGGGGTCGTTTAGTTTGCCAAGCATGTAGGGAATACCGGTAAGCGGGGGTGCAGTTTGGATACTATCCACTCTTATGGTGTTTACCTGCATGGTAATGGTATCAAAAACCTGCGTATCCGGAAAGTCTGATTCATTAATTAAATTACTGCCAATATCCGTAGTTTCGGTACAGCCGGCAGCCAAAACCATCAGGCAAATTATGAAAGAGGCAAAGCGTTTTTTCATGTAGTGATAAGGGTAAAAAAAATGCACAAAAACCATCAATGCCACCCAAAAGGCAGAGCCGATTTGTTCTCCACCTCCGTCCCCCTCAAAGAAGGGGGGAGTTTATATTGTCCGTTTTTCAAGGTTTTGGGGTGCATTTTTAGGGTGATAATGCCTGTTTTTTTTCAGAAAAATAGTGTGTAGGACAGAACAAATGGGCTCTGCCCAAAAGGGGCAACCAAAACGGGACAGCCGTAAGTAACCTGTCTTTTTGGGTGGCATTGGCAAGCGCTAATAGGTAAAGGGTTTAAAGGAGGATTCAGTTGTGCAGGCATGTAGTATGCAAAAGCCTATAACGCCGTATTTTCCACATTATTACTGATAACCTCACTGTACAGTTTTTTGTACTCGTGTAAATAACCGTTTTCTCTGCTCATATAATCCAGTACCGGTTTATCAACAGCGCTAAGTAAATCGGCAATTTCCTCGGCAACCTTTTCATCGGCTTTAATCACCGCATCGGAGTAATGAACAGCGCCCCTATATAAATCGGTGTTAGATAAACCTTTAAATGGCTCTAAATCTTCGGCTGCTATATTTCCGGTAATCACTTTATCTTCAAAATTTTCGCCCAATTCCTCTTGAAAAGCATTTTCATAAACAGAAAAAATCACTTTTGCGTTTTCAAAAATCGGGTCGCTGTTATAGGCTTTTTTTACATAAAGTGGCATAACGCTGGTCATCCACCCATGACAATGGATGATATCGGGTTGCCAGCCAAACTTTTTCACTGTTTCTAATACACCTTTGCAGAAAAACACCATTCTTTCGGCGTTGTCGTGAAAAAAGTTGCCGTTTTCGTCTCGGTCAATGTTTTTGCGTTTGTAAAAATCGTCGTTATCTAAAAAGTAAACCTGAAGTCGGCTACCCGGAAGCGAAGCTACTTTTATGACAAGCGGAAAATCGTCTTCGTCAATAATGATGTTAATGCCCGATAGGCGTACTACTTCATGCAGCCGGTGTCTTCTTTCATTTATCATGCCAAAGCGGGGCATCAAAATTCTGAGTTCCATGCCTTGGTCATGTAAAAACTGCGGAAGTTGTCGGGTTATTTCACCCATGCTGCTGAGTACAACATAAGGGTTCATTTCTTGGGTTACAAGAAGCACTTTCGTTTTGTTAGTCATGTGAAGTGGTCTTTGGTAAAGAAAATTTCCTATTTTGAGTTGCTGTTATCCGCATTTATGCGTTAGCGAGTGTTAGTAAGTTAAATTGCACCTTATATTTTGCAATATTCAAATTCCGGTGCAAAGATAATAAAAAAAACCGGCTATTTTGAGTATAATCCTACAAACTAAATTTGTGCACTAATCAAAACCAATTTTTGCTAACATATACTGTGCGTTGTAAATTATAGTGCCTAAAATGAATGATAAATCTCGCAAGGGCGTAAATATGGTAATTGGTACTAACAACTACCTGCTAAAACTAACAATTTGTACTTCATAAGTATCTTCAACTTTTTTCTTTGCACCTTTGCCAGAAACTAATTTGGGTTGGATACTGCTGCTACCCAAAAATTGGCTGCGCAAAGTATAAAAAAAGGCAAGGGGAACTAAAAATATAATGTACATCTCCGATTTTTTATAGGCTAAGTGATTAAAAAGACTGAACTTTGCCGTTTCTTAAACAATTTAACTTAAACCTGCGACCAAAGTGTATATATTTAGAACCATTACCCCTTTGCAGCAATTTGTAACCCAACAAAAAGAATCGGGTAAACGCATAGGGTTTGTGCCTACTATGGGAGCGCTGCATCAGGGGCATATTTCGCTGCTTGGTTACTGTGGCGAGCAAACCGAGGTAAGTGTATGCAGTATATTTGTGAATCCTACCCAGTTTAATGTAAAGGAGGATTTTGAAAAATATCCCCGAACCATTGAAGCTGATATACTGCTGTTGGAACAACACGGCTGCCATGTACTTTTTTTACCCGATGTAACCGAGATTTACCCTCTTGGCGCTGCCCCGGAGCCCGTTTATGATTTTGGGTTATTAGATAAAGTTATGGAAGGAAGCCACAGACCGGGGCATTTTAACGGGGTGGCACAGGTGGTAAACAGACTGCTTCAAATAGTACAACCCAATGCGCTGTTTATGGGGCAAAAGGATTATCAGCAGGTTAAAATAATAGATAGCCTGTTAAAGCAAACCAACAGCTTGGTGCAGTTGGTAATGTGCCCAACACTGCGCGAGCCCGATGGGCTGGCAATGAGTTCAAGAAATGTGCGGCTTACCCCCCATAACCGAGAGCAGGCTTTTCATATTTACCAAGCTCTGCTTATAGCTGCACTAAGCCTCAGCGCTAACCAAACTCCTGCAAAAGCTCAACAAACTGCCCTCCAATACTTAACCCAACATCTGCCCCAAGCAGTGATAGAATACCTTGAAATAGTCAACGCCTATACCCTTCAAAAACCCGATTCAGTACCGGTAAATACGCCATTGGTTATTTGTGTAGCTTTGTGGCTGGGCAATGTGCGGTTAATAGACAACCTGCCTATGAATAAAGGTCATGTTTAGCAAATTTTTTAAATGAACTATATGCCGTACTTTATTTGTTTATTGTGAGGTATTTAGTTACAACTAAGGTTTTTGATAGTCTAATTGTTGTAAGGTTACTTTCTTTTCTTTTGGTTAGCTCAAAATTGTTAAAAAAAATCACTTAATAAATGCAAATTCAGGTTTTTAAATCTAAAATTCACCGTGCCACAGTAACGCAAGCCGACTTAAACTACATAGGCAGCATTACCATTGACGAGGCGCTTTTAGAAGCCGCTAATTTTATTGCAAACGAGCGCGTACAAATTGTAAACTGCAATAATGGCGAACGGTTTGAAACCTATATTATTAAAGGTGAGCGCAACTCAGGCATGATTTGCCTTAACGGCGCTGCTGCCCGAAAAGTACAGGTGGGCGATATTGTTATCATTATTGGCTACGGCTATATGGATTTTGAAGAAGCCAAACAATACAAAGGCGGCGCTACTGTGTTTGTGGATAACCAAAACCGAATCATTAAACAACCTACCCTTGAAGCGGCGTATAGCTAATGTTCTCAAACCGCTGTTGTTTTTGGGCATCGGGCTGTTGTTGGTTTGGTGGTCTTTGAGCGGTTTTGATACATCGGATAAGGAACAAATTCTATCTTCTATTAAAGAAGCCAATTATTGGTGGATAGTGGCATCTATGACTTTTGCCATGATGAGCCATATCAGCAGGGCTATGCGTTGGCAAATGCTCATGGCTTGTGTAGCGCCAAAGCCAAGGCTCATTAACTCACTTTTGGCGGTATCGGTTAGTTACTTAGCCAATTTAGCATTTCCGCGCATGGGCGAAATAACCCGCTGCGGCATTATAAGCCGTTATGAACCTGTGCCGCCCGAAAAAGCTTTTGGAACGGTTATAACAGAGCGCATTATTGATGTGCTGTCGCTTTTGCTGCTTACCTTTGCGGTAGTAGTTACGCAGTATAAGGTTATAGGCGCTTATTTTAGCGAAAAAGTAGGCGTTCCGCTCATGGTTAAGTTTTCGGGTTTTGTAAGCAGCGCAAATGGATTAACCTACCTCTTCTACCTATTGGCAGCCGGTATGGTGGCTGCCGTTTTATGGTGGCTGTTGCGAAGTTTTAGACAAACGGTAGTATATCAAAAAATTATCTCCTTAGGAAAAGGGGTTGCCGAAGGTGTTTTATCGGTTAAAAAGGTAGAAAATTTACCTTTACTCATAGTGCATAGCGTTTTTATATGGTTTATGTACTTTGCCATGGTTTATATTTGCTTTTTTGCCACTACGGGCACCGCCAATTTAGGACCACAAGCCGGACTTGCCGTAATGGTAATGGGCTCTTTTGGCATTATAGCTACCCAGGGAGGTATTGGCGCTTATCAAATTATTGTGGCAGGCGTATTGGTGCTGTATGGCGTAGAGTACTCATTGGGTTACGCTTTTAGCTGGTTAGTTTGGGGGTCGCAAACATTGTTGGTTATTATTGGCGGGTTTATGGCTATGGTTGCCTTGCCTTTGGTAAATAAAAACAGACAGGTTTTTGTGCAGGAGTAAACCAAGCCAATCAGCACTTTCTTACGCCTACTACTAACCCTAAAACTTAGCTTACCATGCCATTGTTGCGTACTATTCTGTTGCTGCTTTTAGTTGCCTTACTGCTTCCGGTAATACATGCGCAAGATGCCCCCTTCCACATCATGCTAAAACCTGTAACTCAAAAAGACGCCATGTTTCCGGGTTTACAGAGTTATGCTTACGCACAGCATGGCGGAAAATGGCTGCTGATAGGCGGCAGGTTAGACGGGCTTCACCGCAGGCAACCCTGGGCTACATTTGACCAAGAAGGACACAACCGCCGTATATACGTTATTGACCCCGAAACGCAGCAATGGTGGTGGTCGGGTTTAGAAACGCTGCCGCAGCCCTTGCAAGAACAATTGTCTGCTACAAATATGCAGTTCTACCAAAACGGAAACGCTCTTTACCTCATAGGTGGCTACGGACACAGCCCTTCGTATGGCGACCATACCACTTTTGCGTACCTTACGCGGGTTATGGTTAGTGAACTAATGAACGCCATTGTAAACAAAGAGCCCATTGCCGGTTATTTTACCCAAATCTCCGACCCACAATTTGCCGTATGTGGCGGCAGATTAGATAAACTGCACCAAACCTATTATTTGGTTGGCGGACAGTGGTTTGACGGACGCTATAACCCAAGAAACGGACCCAGTTTTGAGCAAATTTATACCAATCAGGTACGGCGTTTTACCCTTGCCGAAACCGATGGAAAATTAACCGTTTTGCACCTGCCGCCGTTTACCGATGAGCAAAACCTGCATCGCCGCGATTACAACCTTCTGCCGCAGATTTTTCCCGATGGCAGACAGGGTTTAACCGCTTTTTCGGGTGTTTTTCAGCATAATCAAGACATACCGTTTCTGAACAGTACCGATATTGATTCATCGGGATATGTGGTAAACAACCGTTTTTCGCAGTACCTAAACCATTATCACTGCGCTACCATTGCCCTATACGACAGCCTAACCAACCAAATGCACAGCTTGTTTTTTGGCGGAATAGCCCAATATACTGCCGACCAAAACGGCGCTTTGCTGCAAGATGCCGATGTGCCTTTTGTGCCAACTCTTGCCCGTATTACCCGATTTGCCGATGGTAAAATGCAGGAATACAAACTGCCCGTAGAAATGCCCGTGCTGCTGGGCGCCGGCGCTGAGCTCATTAAAAACCCGATGCTGCCTGTTTACCCCAACCAAACCCTAAAACTGCACCGGTTTGCCAATGATACTGTTTTGTTGGGTTATATATATGGCGGCATTGAAAGTACGCTGCCCAATATCTTTTGGAACAATGAGGGCGATTTAAGCATTGCCACCGGCAGGTTGATGCAGGTTTATTTGGTAAAATCAAAACCCGATGTGGATTTGCCGCTGCATATTCCTATTGTGCAATCGTCAAACGGTTTGGGTTTGCAGTTGTTTCCCAATCCCGCCGAGGGTGACTTTTATGTGCATTTTACCCTTGCAGAGCCCACCTCAGTGCATCTTTCCATTCTTGGGTTAGATGGCGAGGTATTGTTTGAAAAAGATTATCCCAACCTTACAGCCGGTAAGCATCAGTTTAGGTATCTTATGGGAGGCATACGCCAAAAAAATATGCTGGTAAAAGTAACAACCGATAGGGGCGCTACCTATTCCCAAAAGGTAGTGATAAACGATTAAATAGGGTAGTGGTTATACCTCAAATTGAGTTAAGCATTGTACTGGTAGCCGTGTTTTTGGTTGAGCAGTACATTTTCGGGCAGCCATTCAATGGTTTTTTCAAAATCCTGTTGCCTTTCGGGGCAGTTTTGTTTGGGGCAAAACCGGCACGCTTGGGGAATACAAGGGTCTAAATGCACAAAACACTCCACATCGTTGGTAAAAGCAGCCTGCAAAACAGCTTCTAATGTATCTACCTCATCATGCCCTTCTCGCACTCTAAAATACCAGGGTATGGTAAGATGGCAGTCTATATGTAATTGCGAACCATATTTTATGATGCGCAGGTTATGCACATCAATCCAGTTTTCGGTTCGGGCATTGTTTAGTATTTTAATTACCCGCTCGTTCAGGGCTTCGTCTGCTTCGTCCATAATGCCGGCAAGCGAGTGTCGGGTTACGGTAAAACCGGTATAGGCTATCAGCCCTCCAAAAAGCAGAGCAACCACATTATCTAACCAAATAATATCGGTGAGCCATATAATTAACAGTCCTGCCACTAATCCGGCGCTGGAATAAGCATCAGATTTTAGGTGTTTACCATCGGCTATCATGGTTAAGCTATCGGTTTTTCTGCCTCTGCGCTCTAATAACCAGCCTAACCCATAATTTACCCCTCCGGCAAGCGCCGTTAGAACCAAGCCAAGGTCGAGGCTGCTCAGTTCGTGCGGTATAAAAAAGTTGTAAACAGATTTTACGCAAATAATTAACCCCGCCAGCATAATTAGGCTGCCCTCAAAACCTGCCGATAAAAATTCTACTTTACCATGCCCGTAAGGGTGGTTGCGGTCTTTGGGCGTACCGGCTATTATTAAACTGTATAATGCCACCACACCGGCTACTACGTTAATAATAGACTCTAAGGCATCGGTTAAAATAGCATTTGACCCGGTTGTTTTAAAAGCATAAAATTTAATAAGCAGCAATACAATACCTACAAAAACGGTAAACAATTGCAGCCTTACATTGGCAGTTGTACTCATGAATTTGGGGGAAGCGCTTAATGATAAAACAGGCAGATGGTTAGGTTAAATCGGGTTGAAACAACTTAGGCAACACCCGATTAGGTTAGCAACCTAAAACAAGGTGAGCAAAGGTAAGGCTTTTACCTTTTAGCACAAAAAATGTGGTGCGAAGATGTTAAATTCCTATCTTTGCCCCCGAAAACAAATTCGTCATCAGCATATAAGCCAACCAACTACCATGAACATAGTAAAAGTATTTGCCTCTATCCTTACCGTTGCCGGCATGTTACTGTTAATTTACGCCTGTCTTGCTATTATGGGCAGCATCAATACAGATGGTAATCCGTGGGGTGTATTAGCGCCTGTTATATTAGGAGCTGTCTTCTTTGGTGGCGGTTTATTTTTGTTTCGCTACTTAGTATCGGGTGGCGGCGGGCGTGCCCGATAGGAGAAAAAAGGACAATAAAGTGTTTTGCAGCAAGGTTATGTTGGGCAAATGCCGAAAAGGTTGCAACTAAGCCCTAAACTGCTTACCTTTGCGGTTTCTTAAAACCCGAAACAATGATGTATCTTACGCGGCGGGAGCGTTTTAACGCTGCCCATAAGTTATATAACCCCCATTTTACCAACGAGCAGAACGATTTGGTTTTTGGTAAATGTGCCAATGCCAATTGGCATGGGCATAATTATGAGCTTTTTGTTACGGTAAAAGGTGAGCCCGACCCGCAAACAGGCTTTATTATTAACGTAAAAGACCTTAGCGATATCATAAAGGAGCACGTGGTTGACCATTTAGACCATAGAAATCTAAATCTTGATGTGCCTTTTTTACAAGGTATGTTTACCTCTACCGAAAATGTAGCCAAAGCCATTTGGCAGCAGTTAGAACCGCACCTTACGGGGTGTAAACTCCATTGCATAAAATTGGTTGAAACAGAAAATATCTATGTAGAATACTTTGGCGATTAATGCGCCGGCGGCTATTTATCTGTTACTGTTCTATAATGCCCTCAGCGGTAAAGGGGCGGGGTTGCCAGCCTTGGGGGGTAAGAATTTGCAGCTCTTTAAAACCAAGTTCTTGCAGCATTTGCGCAGCTTCGGTAAAATATGCGGTTATTTCGCGGGGGTGGTGAGCATCGGAGTTTAACACTATGGGTATATTTAACTCCTTAATGCGTTGCAAAACAAAGGGGCTGGGGTAGGGGTACTGCGTTTTCTTTTTATATACGCCGCGGGTATTTACCTCTATAATTACCCCCGATGCGGCAGCTACTTCAAGGGTATCAAAAACTAATTGTTTGTACCAAGATTCGTCTTCGGTAAAATGCCGGTTTTGGTTGTTCATTTTTACCTTATCCATGTGCCCTAACACCTGCGGCGGGGCAAGGGTTAGCATTTCTTGCTGTAAGGCAAAATAACTGCCAACTGCTTTTTTAACATCGCCCCCGTAAATTTCGGCAATGCCGCGGTCATAAGCCTGTTGGGTGCCGTCTATTTCCCAGTACCAACCTTCATCGGGGTGTTTATGACCATAGTGAACCGAGCCTATATTGTAATCCAACACTTTGAAGTCTTCTCTTGCCGGCGAGGTAATGCCGGGTATGTAGTCTATTTCTAATCCTACATAAATGGGAAGTTGGTTTTTATAGCGCTCTTTTAACCCGGTTATGGTTTGCAGGTACTCGTTAAAACGCTCTGCTTTTACTGCCCATGGAACGGGTAAACTCATGGGCGCATGGCTCGAAAAGCCAAATGATTTTACCCCTTTTTCAATTGCCGATTCTACATACAAAGAAGGCTCATCTGTGCCATCGCAAAAATAACAGTGCTGGTGGTAATTAGTCCAAAACATGGAAATAAGTTAGCAGTAAAAAAAATACCGGCAATTTAAAGGTGGTTAATTTGCCGGCTTGGTTGATTGTATGGGTATAACTTTGGTTGAATCGGGCGTAAAACCCATAAAAACGCCGTAAGTGCGCTCTATCCACAATTTGGTTGCCGTGCTGTCAAACAACATACCCTCGGGGGTCATTTCGTAGAATAATTTAGGGCGATAGTAGTCGGAATCACAATCAAAACAATAGGTAGGAAACTGACCTTTAAAACCCGAAAACTCTACTTGTCCGTCTTGGTCATAGTCTAAATGGTTGCCTTCAAACATGGGGAGGGTATCGGTAAGGAGCAATGCCTCGTGCGAAAATACGTACCTGAGCATATCTATATTGAATTGCTTGTCCGATACAAAACCAATCAGTACTTCGGTGTTACCATTGGGCAACAGGCGCAATATGGGCAATAATCCGTAATTGGTATAATAAGCGGTGGTAGAATCTCTGAAAATGGTATCTGAGTTGGATAAAACGGATATTTTGCGGTAATACACTTCGCCGTTGTGTATCCATCGGGTAGCGCTGAGGGTTAGGTTTTCGCCTTTGGCGAGGAAGGTTTGCTCGCCATTTAAACCCAAATCTGAGGTGTCGGAATAATTGGGATACAGGTAGGATGGGTGTTTTACGGTATTGCAGGTAAACAACAATATCGTAATAACCAATATGACAAGAGCAAAATTGACTATCTTTTGCACAAGGATTTTGGGTTTGAGCTATATCATATATACCACAAAGGCAAGTTTATCTATATCGGCAGCTAATTGGTGGTCTTTTGGGGTTACCACGTTGCCTGCATCGTGAGTGCTTAACCTAAGTGTAACCTTGTTATACACGTTGGTTATATGCGGGTGGTGGTTGTGTTTTTCGCTAAGCATGGCTACTTGTGTTAAAAAGCCAAAGGCTTGTAAAAAATCCTGAAACTGATATTCCTTAACTAATTCGTTATTTTCTTCGTGCCACATAGTTCAAGGTTTAGGGTAAATTGCCGGCTAACTGTTTTCCCGATATTGGGCAAACTTGCAACAATTAGCCGGTAATGAAAGTTTTTACTGACCTAAGTTAAAGTTGATTCTGATACCGCCCCTTGTATTGGTAATGGGGAACGATGCTGAGGTAGCCGGTATGTTTCGGGTGCGGTCGTAAAAGAGGGTAATGCGCAGTCGGTTGCTTACTACATAGTCTATGGAGGGCGCTATGCGTATGGTTTTCATACCACTGGTTGGCTCGCCTACGTTTTGGTCTAAGCGGTAGTTCATGGTTACGTTGTTTCGGTACGAAACATCGGTATTAAATACTAAGTCGTTTTCTAAATTGAGGGGTTTACCGCCAAATTTGAGGAATTTGAGTTTTAACCCTTTCAGCCGGTAGCCCAATCCTACGGTAAATTCTTCGGTACGTTGCTCGCTGAGTTGGTAATCTTGAAAACTCATGCCCAACATGCGGGAGCGTTTGTAGTCAAATCGGGTAGATAGACCGTTTATCCAAGTAGCATCAACCCCGATGAGTGGCGAAAACTGCTCGGAAACCATTACCTGTGGAATCCGGTAATAAGAGAAGAAGTTACCGGTAAGCGTATCTAAGTCGCTCAAACCTGCTACTCTGAGGCGTTCCTGTACCAAATAATCAACCACCATTTGGTCATTAGGCAACAAAGAAGCATCGGAATAATAGCGGTCGTCAAACAACAGGTTGTTTTGGTAGTTGTTGATACTCAGGTTTGAGCTGTATCCGTGTGTAAGGTTAAAGGCAGAGAATACGTTTTTAACGGCGGGCAGTTTGCTCAATCCGTTATAGGTAAGCCGCCAGTTGGGCAGTGGCAACAGGTTAAATGCGTTTAGGTTAGATTTACCCGGGTCTCTGCCCGAAAAAGCTGCAATAAAAGCGGGCAGCAATACATCTTGCGAGTAAGGACCGTACCCTTCGGCATAGTTGTCGCGGGTGGTGTTGTTCAGCACATCTTGGTAAACGCCCAAGGTAACGCCCGGGTTAATTTCTTCAAATTTGTCTTTAAACCTTTGGGAGAAAATTTCCCGATACTGCTCAAAATTAAGGAAGGTGGTAGAAACAGCTATGCTATCACTTTTCCTGATTTTATCAAAGGCAGTGGGCAAGGTGAAGAACGAAATAGAATAACTGCCGGTATAAATTTTGGCTAAGTGCTGAAACTGGTCGCCACTTTGGTCTAATTTATAGAACTGCGATAGCTGCCTGTTGTGGGTGAGGTCTAAGTTAACGTCAATCCTAAAATCGGGGAAAGGCTCTAAGTTGGCTTTTATGTTGAGTGTTTTATTAGCCGATTGCCTAACTTGGTCGTTAATAAACCTGTTGGCAACCAATATGCTGTCATCGGCAGCCCATTCTAACCAGTTTTTGAGGTCGGGTTGATGCCCAAAAACAAAATCCCAGCCGGGTCTTGGGCCATTCTCCCAGTTTAAGCCTAAGTTTTCGGGTGTGCGGTTAAAACCGGGCACCACGGTTTCGTTCCGTTCGCTGTAGGTAATGGAGGCGCGCCGCAGCATGAGCAGCGGTCGTAAAATTGCCTTAGCAGCCGGACTGATGGAATTACCGGAGTTAGGCGTTTTTGGGGGTTTTTTTTGCGTTTCCTCCGGCTTGTCTTTGTCCTTATCTTTATCTTTCTTTTTATCTTTTGGTTTTGGCGGTGGTTTTTTGGTATTGCTTCGGGTGGCGTTAATATCTTTAATAAATGGCAGAGAGGAGTAGAGTTTAACAAAGTTAAGCTCACCGTTTATTTGGATATTTCTGCCATTTCCGAATACATTACCCAACGTATCAGCCATGGCAATGGGCGAAGCCTGCCAGTAGTAAGTACTGCCGTATCGGGTTCTAAGCTGTGTCCAGTTTAGGAGCGGAATTTTATCTAAGGGCACGTTGTAGCTAAGGTTGGCAGCTTGGTTGTAGGTACGGGTACGCCCTAACCGGCGGAAATTAGCCCAGAGGGTATCGCGCGGGGTTTTACCCATTTGGGGTTCGTCAATAACAGCCGAGTTGTTGGCGGTAAAATCGGCAGTTATAGAGCGGGTAGGGTTGTAGGTAACGCCATAAATGCGGTCCCAGGTAAATAGTTTGTCGTAACAAGCGGGCAGCAGCATGGTTTCGCCTATTACCGGGCGCAGTTGTAAGATATTGGTTTGTCGGTTAAGGTCGTTGCGGAACGTAACGTTGTTGGGAATGAGGTTAAAGTTAAAGTCTTTAATTGGTTGGAGGTATTTGTTTTTAGACTTGAACAGGCTCTTAAAGGGAGTCCAATAAACCGGTCGGGCATTGTAAACATAACTAAGGCTACCCCGATGCCGCAAATCGGTTTGGCTTTCTATAACAGGGTCGCGCATTTCGGTTTCGGTAAAAGCGTATGTAGCCGAAAAGTTTTCTATGTCATACGGCATGGGGGTGCGGGCGCTGTTGGTGCGTTCTTTGCGCACATTGGTAACGTTTATGCTTTTAATGGAGGTGGCGGTTTGCCTAAACTCACGTGCTACCCGTGAGCTATCGGCGCCAAAGCGGTTTTCAATTTCTTGCAGGTTGCGCTTGGTTAAAATGTCTGAGTCGTAGGAGTCGTACTGTGGGGTACTGATGGAATTAGAGATATTGGCATAAACGGGTAGTCTGATAGCGGCATTTTTGGGCAGGAGTTTACCCAATTCTAAATTAGCCGAAGCGTCGTACTGTAGCAATAAATCCCGAAAACGCTCATTAGCGCCCTGTTCCAGCGTGCCAAAATTAGGGGTGTGCATATTGCCCGATACGGTGATATTGCCAAGGTCGGCAAGTTTTACGTCCATTCGGGCAAGGGCAGCCCAACCGGCGCTGCGGTCAAAATCGGCAAGGCGAAGCTCGTTAAACCATACTTCGGCACACTTGGGCAAGCCATCGTCATTGTCTTGGTTTAAAATGGTTCGTTTGGGGTTTTTAACGCCCAGCATTACCTGTTTTACCCTGCTCAAATCGGGCGAACCCACAACGGTAATTTTGGCAATAACGGTTTCGCCGGTAGCTTTCCACACTATTGGTATTTGTTTTACCCAAGGTTTATCGGTACGGGTATTGGGGGTAAAATTGCGTTCTATTTTTGCTTCAATAAGGTCTTGAAGATTGATAATCATTTCGTTATCTTCGGGCCATACCCAGTAGCGGTCGGAGCCGCCGCACTCGGTAGTAGCCGGATAGAGTGAGTTGTAGAGTTCGCGGGTTTCGGTAGAGGTTATTTGCAGGGGTATTTCGTATTCATAGTAGTTGTTTTGGAAGTCATCGCCCAATCTGATAAAGGCGCTCACATCGCCATCGTTGATGGGGTCGCAGGCTCCAAAGGTAGAGAGCGATTCGGCATGAACAAACATTTTGAGTTGTCGGAACTGCCTAAAATCCATGTCTATGTTTCGGAAAATGCCGCGGGCATAACCGTCTTGCAAGTCGCCCACTTGAACTACGGTAGATTGTTCGTTTTGGAGTAGGTTGGCTACTGCGGTGCCCACCGTAATTTCTCTGTTAATACAAGGCGGAATGCGGTAGGGTATGGGCTGCTGTGCCGAGTTTTCTTCAATGCTGGCAGAGGTGAGGTTAAAGAAACTGGACGGGTTTAAGTCGTTTGCTAAGTATTCGCTTTCTTCTACAATAAGGGGTTCATAGCGGCGCCAAGTATTGCGCACCATGTTAAATCGGGCAAGCCTACATACAACAGGTCGCTCAAAACCGGTAAGGAACATGCGCACAAACTCTATGTTTCGGAGGTTTACACTGCCCACTTTTTCGGTGTATTCTGTAATGGGAATACGGAAATAGTACCAACGGGCAGTGGCATCGGAGGGCAGGTCGGGAATATCTCTTAGTCTGGTATCAATGTATTGTACTAAATAATCCTCGCCTATTTGCATTTGGTCGGCGGGTTTTAGTTTAATGCGGTACTGAAAGTAGGCTTCTGAGTCGTTCAGGGTATAATCGCGGTTAAGGTCTTCCATTTCGGGGAAGTTGGTGCCTGAGTCGGTAAAACCGTTATTATTAGCCTGTGCAGGTGAGTTGCCTTCGGGTCCATTAAAATTTATATACCTTTCTACAATGGTATTGGGTGGGTTGGCATTGTAAAATTCGTCTCTAAAATGCCTGAAATTGTCGCTACTGGGGTCGGCTACTAATTTTGCATAAGCCTCGGGGGTTAAAAGGGCTTGGGCTTCATCTAAGAAAGCGCTGAACTTTTCTTGTTCGGTAGTATCGTTTAACCCGTCAAAACCTACGTCTTGGGTTAGCCTAATGGTGGGGTTATTGTCAAAGGCAAAGGTTACGGGTCGTGTTTTGGAAATAGAACCCCAAACCGATTCGTCGAAATTTACCGTAGGCAGGAGGGCATTTTCATAAAACTGTCTGCCGTCTCTTAAAACGTCTTCCGATACGTTACCCAAGTGAATGTACATCTCGCCGCTGTTTTCGGGGTCGTTAATGAAGGGGTCGAGCATCCAGAACTCCAAAAACTCTACGTTGGCGCGCTCAAAGTTTTTAAAGGGGCTGTCGCGCATAATACCGCCCCAGCGGGTTTTGGGGGCTAAGAGTTTACCATCGGGGCCTATGCCTGCCGAAATGCCGGGTCGGCCGGTAGTTTCGTAGTTGTAAGGACCGCGCTCATCGGGGAAAAAAGCAATATCGAGCGGTCGCATAACTACTTGCCCGGTAAAACTTTGGGTATTGGGGAAAATATCGGTTTCTAAAACCGGATAGGTGTAGTAGTCAAACTCTTGGTCAATGCTGTTAGCGCCGCCTCTGCCAAAAACGTTGTCTATTTGATACCATGCTAATTTAGCCCGATTAAAGCCATAGGAAAGGTCGTTGTTAAAGTTGGCTTCGGGAAACTGAACGATGCCACTTGCATCGGGCGAGTTGCGGGGGGCGCTTGCCAGTGTCCAGGCGGTGTAAGGAAATTTAAGGTCGTACTGGGTTCGGCTACCTTCAAAGTCATCTATGTAAACGGTGCCGTTTCTGTCCACGTTGATACCGCGGGCATGACCGGGTAAAAATCCGGCTCCCTCTGCCACAAACGAAACCGACGATGGCTCTTTGGTACTGTAAAGGGGCAGTTTATCTAATGCTTTGGTTAGCCATGGGGCGGGGGCAAAATAATTGGCATCTAAACCCACCATGGAGTTGGCTATGGGGTCATCGCCGTAGTTTACCTTTGGCGTGAATGGGCGCTCTGAAAGCCTCACAAAGGTGCCGCCTATGTTAAAATCCCGATTCACTTTATAGTCGAGCCTTGTGCCTATGAAGGTGCGTTGTTGCAAGCCAAAGGTGCCGTTGTCTTCAAAAGAAATGTTTACCGGCGCGCCCGAGTTTACAATGGCATCATTGATGATGGTAAGCCTGCCAAGGTTGTAGTTTACCTCATAGTCCACCCCTTCGCGCAGTATTTGCCCACCGGCGGTAACGCGCACCGAACCTTGTGGGATATTGAATGCGCCTAAGGCAATTTCGGAGGAGGACGATGATTTGTAAGTACCTTTTATGAAGTAGCGGTTTAGCTCCGGAAACATGGTGGCAAGTATGCGGGTAGAGTCGTAAAGGGCATTAAAAACGTAGCGTTTGGCTATTTCGGGGTTTACGTTGGCTTCATCAAATTGTTTTTGAAGGTTATCGCCAAAGGGCTCTAAAACCGGAAAATACACTTTACCGGTTCGGGTATTGATGGTGCCAAACCGTAGGGCGTTGTTAGCCATAGCGTTTTGCCCGCCCATTTGTTGTTGTTGCCCCATACCCATGCCCATGCCGGGCTGGTTGCCGGCGGCGGCTTGCTGAATGGGGGGCGCAGCGCCAAAGCCGGGTTTAGCCTCTATAAAGTCAAAAATACAGTTCATATAGGGCTCATTGCTGGCATTTACTTGGTCTAAGTTCATGAGGGCAATGAGCGGAATGCCTTTAATACCGTCTCCTTCGGGAATGTAGCGAATATCGCCTTTTCCGGGCACTTCGTAGTAAACGTCTAACCTAAAATCTTGGGGTTGTATTTGGTAAGCGCCTAAGGCGTACACGTTTTTCATCATCAGTTCCCAGTTGGGGTGGAGGGGCTCGTGCCTGATGCTGCGAAGCATTTTGAGGAATAAAACGGTAGGATTGTTTTCTACATCTGCCGGTTGGCGTTCTTCGGCAAGTTCACCTACTTGGTATCTGCCGCCGTAAATGGTGGTAAATTCATAGGCTACGGCAAGTACGGCGTTATCGGGCAATCGGGAGTTTAACGAAACATAACCCAATTGGGGGTCGAAGGTAAACTCGGTGGGCGCCAGTTTTCGCACGGTCATTTTTTTAAAGTCCACCACATCTTTTAGGTTTAGGTTACCTGCCGAGCTTTCTAAAATGGGCGCTACATCTACCAACTGTCGGAGCAGGGGGTTGCCTACTAATTTTTTGTAAAGGTCGTTGGTATTGTTATCGGGAAAACTTTGCCCGGGCACCGGAATGGTGGCGGTGTTATAGGGTTGGCTTTCGCCCAAATCGGAAAAGGCTACTATATCGCGCTGTGTATCGTTTGGGGTGCCGCGGTTATCGCTGATGTAAACGTCCACCCGGTTAATGATAACCTCTGAGTTAATGTAGGGCAAACCGGAAAGGGCTTTTTCGTAGTTGTTTTTGAAGTACTGCGCAAGGAAAAAGTGGCGGTCTTCGTCGTACTCATCGGCAGCAATGCGGAATTGTTGTTGTTGTGCGCCGTTTTGTATGGTTATGTTTCGGGCTTTTGAGCGCTGCTGCGATAGTACGGTGTTCATGGTTAAACGACCAAAACGCAGCTTGCTTTGAATGCCAAACAGGTTTTGCGAGCCCGGAATAAGTGTTACCGGCAACGGAAAATTAACGTTTCCGGCGCGTAGTTCTTGTACTATTTCGTCTTCGTCGCCTACGTACTCTAATTTGATTTGGTTTTCAAAATCAAATATGGCGCGGGTGTTGTAGTTGGTGTTAATTTTTAGTTTGTCGCCTATTTTACCCACTACCCCCATATTGATATTCATATCAAAAAAGAAGTTGGGTCCTTGTCTTCTTACGGTAGATAACAGGGCGGGGTTGTCTATGATTTGGCTTTGGAAACCAAATTCCATATCAATGCTTCCGGTGGGTCTTATATCAATGCCGCCCGGACCAAACAGCCTGTCGAACAGCTCGCCGCCTTTGTAGAGTGGGGGTATTAACCCCTTGCCTTGCAGGGGTGTGGAGGCTTGTGATTTAGTGAGCCAGTAGCCGCTTTGCATTTCTGACTGGCGGTATTTCCAAAACTCCTCAAAGGTGAGGTAGGTGGGCGGGCGAAAGTGCTGCCCGTTGGCATAGGTTTCGGTAACTATGTAAGTATTAGTAGTGGGGTCGTATTCTACATTTTGCTGAATAGCAGCGGGGGTGCCCAAATCAAAAGGGTTGCTTGACGGATTGGTTATAAAATCACCTTCCCGCTCCGGAATGGGGTAAATGAGCGCCGGCTCATCGGGTTTGGGCGAGTCGGAGGGCAGGGTAAGCGGTAGGGGCGGAAGTGTTGTGGCAACAGGAATGGGGGGTATGATACTGCCCCGCGTGCCGCCGGTAACGGCAGCAAAAGTAGTAACCAAAAACAGGGCAACAAATCCGGGAATGAGGTATTTTGTCCTATGCACGCGTAGAGTGGTTTAAAACTTCGGTCAATATAGACAAAGGCAAACAAAACGAAACAGCAGAAATTAGGATGCTAAGGCTGTGTTTTGCCGGTATGCCGTTATTGAGTGGTAGGTTTGAACAAAGAGGTTGAATAATGAATGAGGCGGGTTGTATTAAAATGCCGTAGTAAAAGAGGCAGACAAGTGGGGTAAAGCAGGTTTGTAGGAGTGGCAGGGTGTGTTGAAACAAAATAATGTGCTTAACGCAATAAAACAGGATAAAAGTATGAAAATGTGTGAATAATGTTTGCCCGATGAAAACTTTTTGCCGAAATGATTGTTTTACTATCTTTTTTTAAAGCGCCTTTAATGCCTGTTTTAGTAATACTTCAACGGTGGTAACATCGGGGTTTTCGCGCAGTACCCGCGCAATGGCTTTTTGGGCAATGGGTTTGGCTATGCCCAGTGTAAGCAGGGCATTCAGGGCTTCGTCTTTAAATGCCGGTGCGGCAGGCAGGGCGGCCTCGGCAAGGGTTTGCGCTGCGGGCATTTTAATGAGTTTGTCTTTAAGTTCCAGTATGATTCTTTTGGCGGTTTTGGGTCCTACGCCTTTCATACTTCTGATGAGCAGTTCATTTTCGGTAATGATGGCTTCTTGCAACTCGGCAGGGTTTAATGACGATAACATGAGCTGCGCGGTTGCAGGGCCTATGCCCGATACCGAAATAAGTTGAATGAACAACTCTTTTTCTCCTTCATTGGCAAAACCGTAGAGGGTGTGAGCATCTTCTTTTATGTGTAGGTGAACAAACAGCCTAACCGTATCGGTTGCCTGAATTTGGGTGTAGGTGTATAGGCTGATGTTTATATGGTAGCCTACCCCATTGCTTGTTTCTATCCATACAAATGCCGGTGTTTTGTGGGTTAGCTGCCCTTTTATGTAAGCTATCATGCTTGCGTGTGGCTTTGCGGGTTTTAAGGGGCAAAGGTAATAATTTTCTGTAACTGTATGGTTGGTTTTGTGAGTTAGGAGTTAAAAGTGAAAAACGTAAAGTGAAAAGTGAAAAATTAGGAATTGCGAATTACCATCCCGATTTTGTTTCACGCAAAGGCGCAAGGACGCAAAGGCGCTAATTGGTTGTTTTTTCTTAATG
>DDVC01000002.1:2670-6051 GCA_002345145.1 Bacteroidetes bacterium UBA2322 | reverse complement strand
CAATCAGCGGGCAATTTATTTACTCCCGCAAATAACGCAGATAAACGCAGAAGTGGTTTGGGCTTTAAGGTTTTTAAACTGGTAAAATCAAATTTCCTAAGGGTTGAGTTTGCTCCCGACCCTGAAAAAACAACCGAAGAAAATATTGAGTTGCTGAAAAAATACATTCGGGACAAAGAAGCACAACTCATTACCCCTTTCAATCGTGATGAATTAGTAACTGAAATTTTAATCAAAAACGGCTTTACACTCAATTACACTTTAACCAAGCAAGAGGAATTTAAGAAAAATGAAATCTACTTTGCCACAGACGGAGAAAAAGAAACCCTGATTTGCTTAGACATTTCCATTGACATGGAAACCGTAGAGCATTTCAAAAAACACAACACCCAAAAATTCATTTGCCTTGAGCGTGCCTTAGATACCACCAAAAAATGGAACTTGAAGCATTATATTGGCGATAAGTTTAATGCGCATTAAAATATCCCAATAGCAACAAAAAATGTAACTACTTACCATGTGTGTTAGCCTTCACTAAATTCTTTTTTACCCCAAAGAGGGCAAAGCCTTTGCGTGTTTTGCGGTTTTTTGTGCAAAATATTGCAAAAATCAAAACAATATATGCTTACTAAGCCGTATTATCTGTTGCCCAGTGGCTCAAATTTCGGTTGAGCAGTTGGCTTAGGGCGGCAATTTTGGGTTTAAAGGCAGTTTGCAAAAAAGCTAAGGTATCGGGGTTCATGGGGGGGCGCGGTTGGTATCGGGTATTTACAGACCAGAGTTTGTTTTGCAGGGCAGCGCGCAGTTTTTTAGAAGGGAGTAAAATTTTTACCACCTTAACCAACCAGGGCGGACGGAATTTGAGCAGGTTGCGCAGCCACGCAAATCGGGCAGTTTTGTTGGGGTTTATGCGCCGGGGGTTTATGGTAAAAGTAGGGTCAATACCCAAAAATTGCAGGGTTTGCTCATAAACGTGGGCAGCGTTGGCGGCAAAATCATCGTAAATAATAATCATTACCTTATCTGCCCCAAACTCGGCTATGTATCGGGCTACCTGTGGAGCATAGTTAGCCACATCGCTATAATACAAACCTTCATACGGGCAACCTATAAGCGGAGGTATCAGCTTACCTTGTCGGCGCAGTGGTTCGGCAAGTAGCGCCTGCTCAAAAACCGGTATATTTTCATTGCCCTCATATACCTGCTGGCTATGCAGGGAGTAGAGCATTTGTATCGGGTTTCTGAGCATGATAATGATTTTGGCATCGGGATTAAACTGTTTTATCTCTTTTGGGGCATTTTTGGAGTACAAATACCAAACCGATGCTTCGCCGCACAACTGACCGGGAGTTGCCGGTTTAAACAAAGATAAATAGTAGCTGAGTTGGGCGCGCGGATACTGAAAGGTAAAATCAGACCCAAAGTAATACAGCTCTTTGGCAGGCATAAATACCTGCGGGTGCCGGTTTAGGTAGGCATACAGGGCTGTGGTGCCGCATTTGGGAGCGCCTACTATAAAAAAGGATGGTTTGGGCATGGCAAAAAAGAAAGTAGCTGTTGGTTGGTTGTAAAATGGGTAAACAAATGGCAATGTTTGGAGCGTTATGATTGATTTGGGGGTTCGGATTTTACGATTGGGCAACTCTTTGCAAGGAGTAAAACCGACAAGGCTGTAAAAACAGGCAGTAAATAGAGGGTTACCAAACGCAAAGTTGCACTTTTTTACCTGTTTTTTTACTTTTTGTTAGCTATTACCCGCTGCCAAGTGTTTATTAGGGCAAAATACGCCGCTTGCTTGTACAGCCAAACAATATATGGCGTAAATTTGTAGCAGTAACTGCTAAGTACACTATTTGTTTGTTTTGTAACACATATTGCCATATTAGTAACCATGAAACAACTAACTACGTTAGACGCCGGTTTTTACTATTTAGAATCGCACCGAACGCCTATGCACGTAGGCGGCATTTACCTGTTTGAAAACCCCGAACCCGATAAGCGGTTTGACTATCAGGGATTTAAAAACTACATTGGGTCAAGGTTGCTCAAGTTTCCGGTATTTAGGCAACGATTGGTAGAAGTGCCGCTTGATTTAGGGTTGCCTTACTGGTTTGATGACCCCGATTTTGTGCTTGATTTTCATATTACCCACGTAGCCCTGCCGCACCCCGCCGATACTGCCGAGCTGCTGCGCCTTGCCGCGCGCTTTTTTAGCCGCCCCTTAGACCGGCAGCGCGCCTTGTGGGAGGTAATGGTGGTAGAGGGATTAAAAATGCCCGATATGCCCGATGGCGCTTATGCCGTAGTTACTAAGGTACACCATGCCGCCATAGACGGTAAATCGGGCGTGGCTATTATGGAGCTGCTGTTTAACACCCATGCCGATAAGGAGGTTATCTTGCACCTGCCCGCCCCCAAAGCCGAGCGTATTCCTACCAGTGTAGAACTGCTGCTGCGCCATAGTGGCGAGGCGTTTACCACTCCTTTTAAATTAGCCCAACTTGTAACCAAATCTATTGACAGCTTTTTTAAAACCAATACCCGACAAATAGTGGCATCGGCGCAGGGTAAAACCCCGCCAGCCCCTTTTTCTGCACCCCGAACCTTGTTTAACGTGCCCGTTACGCCCAACCGAATTGTATCGGGCGTGGAGCTGGAACTGGAACGCATTAAATACATTAAAAACAACGTGCCCGGCACTACCGTAAACGACGTTATTTTAACCATTTGCGCCGGCGCTTTAAGAAAATACCTCCTCGAAAAAAACGACCTGCCTAAAAAATCGCTTATTGCTATGGCTCCTGTATCGGTAAGGGTAGAGGGTAAAGAAGCCGCATTGGGCAACCATATTTCTGCCATGCTGGTATCGCTTGCCACCGATATAGATAATGAACTTGACCGCCTTAAAACCATTAACAAAAGTACCATAGGCTCTAAGGTGCACCAAAAAGCGGTAAAAGCCGAAAAACTGATGGACTATATTCCCTCACAATTGGAGGCTATGGCGGCAAGGTTTTATACCCGAATGAAAATAGGCGAACTGCATAAACCTATTTTTAATTTGGTGATTACCAATGTGCCCGGTCCGTCTAAACACATGTATATGAACGGCTCACGCATGTTGCGCAATTTAGCCGTTGCACCGCTTGTTGATGGATTAGGGCTAATAATTACCGTTTTTAGTTATGCCGGCACCGTATCTATAGGGCTTACCTCCTGCAAAGAAATTATGCCCGATATACGCCATTTTGCCGAGCTGTTCTTAGAATCGCTCTCCAACCTTGAACAAGAGGTGAAAATGGTTAGTGAATAATGGATAATGGATAATGATTAGGGGTACTAATAACTAACCACTAATCACTACCCACTACTAACCCGATT
>DDVC01000002.1:0-2405 GCA_002345145.1 Bacteroidetes bacterium UBA2322 | reverse complement strand
AAAGACGCAAAGACGCAAATTGGTTGTTTTTTTCTTAATGTCCACTAATAACTAACCACTAATTTACGCCTTTGCGAGAAACAAAATCGGGCTGCTAATCATAATTTGTCATTCAAATTTTTTCACTTTTCACTCTTCACTTTTCACTCTCTTTGCCCCCACGCCACACATTTACCCGTTCTGAACGCCTCAAAAGCCGCAAAATCATTAAAAACCTGTTTGCCGGCGAGGGCAAGGTTATATCTGCCTATCCGGTAAGGCTTATTTACAAGCAGGTAGAGCAGCCACACCAAACCGCCGCGCCCATACAGTTTGCGGTGAGTGTGCCGGCGCGCAATTTTCCGAAAGCCGTACACCGAAACCTGCTTAAACGCCGCATACGCGAGGCTTACCGCCTCCATAAGCACGTTTTGTATAATGCCTTGCAGCAACTGCCCCACACACAAACTCCTACCGTGCTGGCAATTATGGTTATTTACCTTGCCAAAGAAATACTGCCCTACCAAACCATAGAGCCAAAGGTACACCAATGCCTTAACCAACTCTTAAAACGACTGCCCGAACTTGTTGTAAAACAGCCCGATTAACCGGCATCGGGAACAAATATACTGCCACTCTTGTTATTGCACTTGGCTTAGCCGGTAATCTTTATGCCTTTAATTGCACCACTACACTAAACTACATTATTTTGGAAGGATTTGTTAATTTAAATAGCCCCAATAAACAACAGGCACAGCCCGAAAAAGCCGTGCTGGTAGGTTTGATTTACAAAGAACAAACCGAAGAAAAACTCAAAGAATACCTTGCTGAACTGGAGTTTTTGGCTCAAACTGCCGGCGCAGAGGTGGTAAAACAGTTTACCCAAAAACTGCCCCACCCTGAGCGCAGTACTTTTGTGGGTAAAGGTAAATTAGAAGAAATAGCCCAATATATTGCCGATAAAGGTATTGATATGGCTATTTTTGATGATGACCTTAGCCCCCGACAACAAAGTATTCTGGAAAAAGAACTTAAATGCAAGGTGATTGACCGCAGTTACCTTATTTTAGACATTTTTGCCTCGCGCGCACGAACCGCACAGGCTAAAGCACAGGTAGAACTGGCACAGCTTCAGTACCTGCTGCCCCGCCTGCGCGGCTTGTGGACCCACCTTGAGCGGCAAAGGGGCGGTATTGGTATGCGCGGACCCGGCGAGCAGGAAATTGAAACCGACCGCCGTATTGTAAAAGATAAAATTGCCGCCCTAAAAAAACAATTGGAAAAAATAGATACCCAAAATACCGAAATGCGCAAACGCCGAGGCGAGCTGATAAGGGTGGCGCTGATTGGTTATACCAATGTGGGTAAATCTACTATTATGAACCTGCTGAGCAAATCTGAGGTGTTTGCCGAAAACAAACTGTTTGCCACCTTAGATACCACCGTGCGAAAAGTGGTTTTTGAGAATACGGCTTTTTTGCTCTCTGATACGGTTGGGTTTATACGCAAACTGCCGCATGGCTTAATTGAAAGTTTTAAATCGACCCTTGACGAAGCCCGCGAATCGGATATTTTACTGCATGTGGTGGATATTGCCCACCCACAGTACGAAGACCATATAGCGGTGGTAAACAGCACCCTTAAAGAAATAGGCGTTGCCGATAAACCGGTTTTAACCGTTTACAACAAAATAGACCTTTACCAACATTTATATTTTGACCAATTTTTGCCCCCCGATGTGCAAGAGCAACTTCTTGCCGAATTACAGGAAGCCCGCCGAAAAGCTACACCGGGCAACTGCGTTTTTATATCGGCTACCCAAAAGCAAAATATAGAGGAGCTGCGCACCCTGCTGCTCAATACGGTAAAACAACAATACCAAGTGCGCTACCCCTACCAAACCGAACTGTACTAACACAATCGGCTTGCAGCTTTGTGTAGGGTAAACTGTAAATGCCCATAGTTTACCGCCCATAATGGCGTGTGTTTGTAATAACAACATACCGCCAATAGGGTGGGTAACTGCATTAAACAGCGTTTGGCTGAATGCCTAAGGTGTGGTTAAACACGCACTTAGCACGGGTAAAGGTTCTAAAATTATGGTTAAGTATGCAAAAATTGACCAATCGGGTCAAAACTTTGACCAATCGGGTCAAAACTTTGACCAATTGGGTCAAAACTTTGACCTATTGGGTCGAAACTTTGACCAATCGGGTCAAAACTTTGACCAATTGGGTCAAAACTTTGACCAATCGGGTCGAAACTTTGACCTATTGGGTTGAAACTTTGACCTATTGGGTTGAAACTTTGACCAATCGGGTCGAAACTTTGACCTATCGGGTCAAAACTTTGACCTATCAAGTCAAAACTTTGACCAATCGGGTCGAAACTTTGACCAATTGGGTCGAAACTTTGACCTATCTGGT
>DDVC01000141.1 GCA_002345145.1 Bacteroidetes bacterium UBA2322 | reverse complement strand
GCCCATTAATAGCGAGAATGGCTGAAAAGCCGTTGGTAATCTGCATCGGTTAACCCATATAGTTTTTTAAAATCTTCGGGTTTTTTAAATTTCCCTCCTTTGCTCAGGTATTTTTCTATATTATTGGCTACTTTTTCGGGCAAACCTAATTGCATCGCTTTGGCAGCAGTAAGTTCATTGGGGTTAAACGGGGCAAGTTGTATATTGGCTATTTGGCCGGCAGTAGGTTCGTTTGTTTGCCGGTAATTGTTGGGTTTTGCTTTTTTTGATTTTTCATTTTCTAAAATTTGTTGCTTATACCGGTCAATATCTTGTTCTAATCCACTAAAATCAACGCTTTCATCTGTTAACAGGTAGGGATAGGTAAATGGCACTAATACTGCTATTATTATCAATGCCGTTAGGAGTAGCACACCTCGCCTTTCCCGATTGGTAAGAATAAAAAACTGTTTAATATTGTTCAGCATAGCATCTCATTAAGTTCTCGTACTAAATTCCATTGCAAATATAAATTACCATTTGGATAATGTTATAGTAAATGCCACCTTTTTTTACAATTTTTGTTCTTAGGCTACTATACTACCATTTTATCCTACCTTAATACCGTGAAAATATGCTAACTATGTATCTGTTCTCTCCCACCGTTATTTGTTAGGAGTATATGATTGTAATTACATCAAAGAAGAAAATCTACTGTATTAGAGACTTTATCTATCCCATTGCATCACCATTTCAATATGCTCAATAGCATCTTCCATAAAAACATTGCCTTTTGGCACAAAACCAAAAGACATATAAAATTTGAGCAGGTAATACTGAGCTTTAATTTTTACCGGTACTTTTCCAAATATGCGGATTAACTCCTTTATGGCTTCCTGCATTAGCATTTTACCTAAGCCTGTACCTCTAACCGCCGGCTGAGTAACCACCCTGCCTATTGAGGCTTCAGAATAATCAACTCCGGGTGGAAGTATTCGGGCATAAGCCATTAATTTGCCTTTAGCATCGTATCCCATAAGGTGATAGCTATCTACATCTAAATAATCGTTATCAATAAATGCACACTGTTGTTCCAGTACAAATACGCGTTGCCTTAGTTCCAGTATTTCATACAGTTCATAAATGGTTAAAGCGTTAAATGGCTTTATTGCCCAACTTATTTGCATAGATATTTTTTTTACAATAAATACCAAAATAGGACAGGTGTATGCCCATTAGTATAGCAATAATGGGAAAAGAAAAGAGGTTACAGCCTAAACACCTGCAACCTCCTTTTAGGAATTTTGTGCCGATTATCGGGATATTTCCAAAATTTCCAATTTCATTCTGCCCGATGGTACTGTTACCTCCACCACTTCGCCTACCGATTTACCCAACAGCCCTTTTGCTATGGGGGTATTAATAGAAATTTTACCAAGTTTAAGGTCTGCCTCGGTTTCGGTTACCAGCATGTACTCCTGCACTTTATTTAGGGCATGGTTTTTAAGTTTTACCTTTGATAAAATAGCCACTTTTGATAAATCTAAGCGGCTCTCATCTAAAATACGGGCTACTGCCAGCTCAGATTCTAACTGGGCAATTTTACGCTCAAGCATACCTTGTGCCTCTTTTGCTGCATCGTATTCGGCATTTTCTGAAAGGTCGCCTTTTTCGCGCGCTTCTGCTATTTGTCTGGACATTTCGGCACGTCCGGTAGTTTTAAGTGTTTGAAGTTCTTTTTTCAGGTTTTCCAGCCCCTCGGGGGTATAATACTTAACTTCCATAAAATAGTTTTAATTTTTGGTTTACAGGTACATTTAAAAATAAAACCCCCCAACACTCTGGCTAAATGTTGAGGAGATGGTTGTTTGCTGTTTGCGGTTAAAATAACGTTGCTGCCGACAGTTTATTTTGTGTCCGCTGTTTAAAACAAAAACGCCCCCTGTTTTTCAAGAGACGTGTTTTTAAAACAGTCCGTTTGCCCAATAAGTTCACAACAGTCTAATTTTTGTGCAAAACAAAGAAGCCTCTACCAATCAATTAATTGCCATATAAAAACGCCTTCTCTTGTGGGAGAAGGCGTTTTAGAAATGATGGTAACTACCTTACAAATCAATGCGCACACCTAATGTGTGTGTACCATTATAAGGGTTGGTAGTGCGATAGGAGTAATCAATGCCAAGAGCAGATTCGCCGCCTTTTTTGAGCGGAACTGCTACGCTAACCCCGCCACTTAAGCCGGTAAAGGCAGTAGCACGCTGGTCAAAATTGAGTGATTGGGTAATACCGTCTTCGTAGCGGTAACCGCCTCTAAGCATAAACAGCTCTTTGAAAGCATACTCTAAACCGCCGCCTATTTGGTCGCGCGAGAATGAGTTAGAGGTAAAATTAGCCATAGCAGTAAGGCGATGGTCGTCTGCCAACCAAAAATCGTAACCTGCACCAATGTTTAGGGTAGAAGGCAGCTCGTATTTTTCGGAGCGCTGGTTTACCGTAAAGGTATAACCCTGCGGCGCTTCTAACTTAGTGGCTAAACCATCGCCGGCAAAACGCATGGGAGTGCCCACATTGCGCAATGAAATACCAAAGTGGATATTGTCATCGGGTCCGGTTACGTATTGAATCCCCATATCAAATGCTGCGCCCGTTGAGTTGGCATCGGCAATAGAATGGCTAATTAGGTTTAACTGAAACCCTACGTGGATACTATTAGAAAACGCACGGGCATAAGCTATACCCAGGTTGAGCAATTGGGGGCGGAAAGTAGCGCCGGAGTTGCCTTCGGGCGCTGATACTAAGGTAACGGGTATTTCGCCAAAACCCATAGAAAATACACTGATACCCAGCACATTGCTTTCGCCCAAACGCTGACCAAAACCTATGGCGTTTATGCTTACGCCACTGCCTTGCAACCATTGTGTATTGGCAAAAAGTAATTGTGTTTTATTAACGAATGATAAACCGGCAACGTTATTGCGCATAGCTTCTGCGCCTTTTACCAATGAACTGTTCATGCCATGCAAGCCCGTGCTTCTGCCCCATGGGTTAATGAGCAGCTCGGTAGCGCCTGCTTGTCCTGCACGGTCTTTATTGCCTGCCCATACCTGATTGGAAATTACAATAAGGCAAGCAATAAGTATAGCTAAGGTAAGGATTTTTTTCATACAAAAAGATTTTCAGAACTTGATTTAATAGTTTTTGTAAGAAATCGGGTTGGCAAGGGAAATAATTGCCAACCCGAAATACTTGCGTTTAGAAAATATCCAAGTCAATAGGACGAGAAATACAGAAGAACTTGAGGGTTACCTCCTCCCCTAAATCGGGGGCGGCTATGTGTATCAGGTAAACGCCGCTGGCTATGGGTATATTCCGCTGGTTTTTCAAATCCCAATCTACTGAGTTTATCTGCTCCTTACCTGCTTCGCCTCCGGCTGCCGTATCTATATTGGGCGCTGAGTTATCTACCTTTATAGTGCGAATAAGCGTACCATCTAAGGAGAATATGGTGATATTGGCGCGGGCGGGCAGGTTGGTTATCCGAACCCTGTTGTCTAACTGGGTGGTTTCGTACAAGGAGAAAGCATAATACGGGTTAGGTACTACTCGTATTAAATCAACCGCTTTTTTGGCTACTTCTGTTTGTTGTTTTTGGGCAGCCATTTCGCGGAAACTGAACTCATATTGTACTTTCGGGTTAGTAGGTTCGGTCTGCACATACGGGCGGGCTACTCTTACTTTTACGGTGGCTTCGGCAGGTATAATGCCATCGGCTACTGATTTCAGGCTAAAGCCGGGTGATAAATAGGGCAACGTTACCCACATAGCATCGTTATACACTGCTCGCTTTTTCAGTATATCGGTATCTATCACTGCGTCTGTAAGCATATCCTGATAAGCTGAACCGCCATCGTAGCGGCTGTTCATTACATATACGTAATGCTCTCCGCCTACTCTTACACGGCTTGCCGATATTTGCGGGGCTATCAGGGTGGCGGTGGGGTTCCACTTCATATCGTCTCCGTTTTCTGATGATAAGAAGGAGTTCTCGCTAAAAATGATGTTCAGGCGTTCTCCTGTTTCTACATTGATAGCATAACCCGGAAACCATGAGCGTCCTACATC
>DDVC01000182.1 GCA_002345145.1 Bacteroidetes bacterium UBA2322 | reverse complement strand
TTATCCGTGTGCTAAATTTTGCCGGTTTTGCGCTCCTACCTTTGTGTACCGGTTTACGTCAAACTCGGATCACACCCCATCGGGGTTATCATTTGTACTGTCTATTGGGCAGTATAAGTACTGTTCATATTGGAAGAATATAATTACCAAAAGTGGAAAAACAGGGTGCGGAATGAGAGTGAAACCCTTATTTTACAAGGCTTTTAGACATTTACAACATTTATATTTTATTATAAATTACAGTATTTGATTTCCGGATTTATCAAAACCTAACTCCAACCTTGCGTTTTTCACTTTTCACTCTTCACTTCCCACTACTATGTGCTACATAAAATCGGCGTCTTTATCAAAGGCGTAGTTCATAAGGTAGGCAAGGCTGTCTTGAATAGACTGGTTATTATACAGCGTTTGGTAAAGAGCCTCCACAATAGGGGTTTCAATTTGGTAATACAAGCTAACGCCTTTTGCTAATTTTACGGTATTAATACCCTCTACCACCTCATTCATACCGGCTAAAATATCGGATAGGGGCTCGCCGGTAGCCATACGGTAACCTACCGAAAAATTGCGGCTAAGACTACTGGAACAGGTGGCAATAAGGTCGCCTATACCTGCAATGCCAAAAAAAGCGGTAGCATCTGCGCCCAATTCTCTGCCAATTTTTATCATTTCGCCCAAACCCCGCGAAATGAGCATAGCCTTGGCGTTTTCGCCCAATCCAAGCCCGTGCAACATGCCCGATGCAATAGCCATTACATTTTTAAGTACACCGGCAAACTCTACGCCGCTAACATCGTGGCTGCCATACACCTTAAACCGGGGGCTTTTAAGGGCTTGCCTGCCTTGTTCAATAACCTCAGTAAACCGACTGGCTATAACGGTGGCTGCCGGTTGCCCCTGAGCTATTTCTTTTGCCAAATTAGGACCCGACAGGCAACCTACCCTCAGCACTACGGTTTCCTGCAAAATAATTTCGGTCATGGTATGAATATGCGCTCTGGGTATGGGCTTACCGGGGTGTATATCATGACCATCGGGGGTATTCAGGTTTAACCCTTTGGTGCCGTGTATCAGTATATGATGCGGTTGAAGGTATTGTGCAAATTGTTGCATCAACATTCTAAATCCTGCTGAGGGCACCACCGGAAAAATAAGCCTGCACCGCCGGCAAAAATCCTTTGCATCTATACTGGGCTCTATATTGGCATGTAGGTTTTGGTTTCGGCTAATTCTATCTTGAAGCATGTTTTGGTATGCCTCCTCGCGTCTGGTATAAAGCAGAACATTGCCGTTTTCGGCTAATATGTTAGCAACGGCAGTGCCAAAACTGCCGGCGCCAATAACGCCATAAGCAAATTGATTAGTAGGCATTAGAAATTAGGAATTAGGAGTTATGAATTACAAGTTAAGAGTTACGACTGCAAGCCTGATTTTGTTTCTCGTAAAAGCGCAAAGGCGCAAATTATTTGTTATTTCTTAGTGCCGACTACCGATTACCCACTACCCAATGCCCAATACCTTTCACCATTTACTGCTATCAGATGAGTTTTTCCAAGTCGTAGTTGGTTAAGCGGTTATGGTAAAAATACAGCAAGTTCATATCTTGGCTGGTTATATTGCCTTCGGGGTCGTAGGTAAGCGGCTGCTGGGTATGATACACGCCTAAGTTGGCAATACCGTGTTTAATGAGGCGGTTAATATCGCCATACATGTGGCTGGCAAGTTGTACTTTACCCTCCTCTGCCATTTGGCGGAGGTGGTCGCGCAGCAGTTCGGTAACTCGGGCAAACTGGGTGTAGGGAATAATGCGGTCTTCATCGGGCAGGCGCAGTAATCCATATAAATCTAATCTTCGGCGGTGTTTTCGGAACAAAATTTCAAAAGCGGCAAAAGCCACCAAATGGCTGGAAAGCACGGTATTGTAGCGCTTAAAGCAATCAGTAATTTTGTTGCCCAGCAATCGGGTATATTCTTCGTCTCTTTGTCGGTCTTTGGTAATAATACCTTTGCTTACAAAGTATTGACTAATATCAATGGTATTGCCGTGCCGGTCAATGCTGTTGCCGTGTTCATCTATGGCATGTCCAAAAATATCCATAGGCTCGCCAAATGATAAAATTACCTCCGATTTAGCGGCAAAAAATTTCCACAAAAAAGTAGCCAACAATCTTGTACCGGGAAATTCCTCACGGTCTATATAGTATTTTTCTTTACCGCTTCGTTTCAGGTATTCTTCAATGAGAGAGGCGGCTTCTAACACAAAATGGTAATTTAGCACCAATGGCACCACAAATATCTTTTTAGCTCCCGATGTATCATGCGCCATTGTTTCGGTGGTATTGCGCATAAAATTGAGCCGTTGTGCCTCTACTGCTGAACCCAATAACCCCAGTTTAAGGTGTGACTCAAGCGCCCCATCGCGCGAGCGCGTGCCACCCGGAAAAAATAAACTATGGCAACCGCGTTCTATCACCATTCGAGAAAACATTTTAAGTGTTTCTAAGTAAAACAGGTTTTTCTTGCGGCGGTCCACCTTATAAGCGCCCAATCGCTCCATAAAAAAGCCAAAAATGCGGCTGTTAAACAAGTTTAATCCGGCGCCGTATAAAAAAGGGGGCAACCCAATGGCATCAATTACCCAGCCCATTACCAACGAGTCGAGGTTACTGGAATGGGTAGGGGTTAAAATAAGGGTGCCTTTAAGCGCCAGTTCTCTTATTTTTTCAATGTTGCCGGTTATTTTAATGCGGTCTCCCAATCGGAAAGTATTTCTAAAAAACATACCCGAAGCCGTATTGAGCAGCCTCGCAAAACCAAAAGTAACCACCCTGCTGGCAAATTTATAGGTTTTGGGGCTAAAAATGCCCGGTATTTCATGCGCATACCGGCTTACAATTTGCTGAAAAATGCGGTCAATATCATCGGCAGGTTGGGTTGAGGTAATGTCTTTAAGGGTAGAGCTTTGCACAATGGTATCATTTACCCGCCGCCAAAACCCTCTTTCATCGGGCGGATCTACCCGCCAGTGTTCTGTTTTCATGCGTATGCGCTCTAAGTACAGCGCTCGGGCTATCTCTTCCTGTATTTTTTGTTTGTTATCGCCTATCAGCTCTTTAATATGAGCCATGCTATTGCTGATAAGTTCCTCTATAAAAGGCTTTCGGTCTTTGGTGAGGCGATAAATTGGCCATTGCTCTATATCAGGAATGACTAAATTATACAAACCCTGTGCATTTTGTTCATGTATTAACGCCACAGTAAATAACGGATTGAGTGGGTAGGTAATTTGGAGGCTAAAAGATACAACCGTTTTTGGTTGTGTAGTTTTTTATGCCTCAATTTTTTGCGTAGGGCGGCAAATTAACGTACCATGCGGTTTTATTTGTTGCCTATTTTACCTGCCATAAGATGAATAAACCCAAATACCAGCAACCCTACCGATAAAAAACCGATGTTGAGCAGGGTTTTTGCGTACCCAAGTTCTGCTACATTTAAAAACGGATAAGGATAAAAACCCGATACTGAGCCTCTAAAAAACATCCAAATGAGGTAAACCGAAGGGTAGGATAGCCAGTACACCGGAAAATACCATTTTAGCGTATTTTTGGGTACATAAAACCACCAGTAAAGCAGCAGCAGCAAGGGGTTTACGGTATGTAGCAGCAAGTCGTTTACCCATTGCAAACCCTGCGGATTCCAGAGGTTGCGCAGGAGCAGGTGATATACTATGGCTAAAAAGGTCATATACACTGTAAGGGCGGTCATAATAACCGGTTTTGCCAACAATTTACCCAATGCCGATGCCGGTGCTGCTACCAACAAACAAAATGCAGCGGCAACGAGTAGGTTGGTAACTATGGTAAAAAAACTGAAATAACGCCAAACCGATTCGGGAAATTCTAAACCCGATGCCACCGTAAGCAGGTAAAATTGCACAACAACCGAAAACAAACCAAAACCGGCTACGGATAACCGCATTACAGTGGCAGTGGCGCTATTAGCGTTGGGTGTCATAAATGGCTTATTTAGGTGAATGTTGTTTTCTTGTGCCTTAAACGGGGGCGTTAGGCTTTTTCCACCGGTGGGTTTGGTTGGTAAAAATTTCTTTACCCCAAATGGGCAATTCACTTTTTATGCGTTCTACCGTTACGTTGCACGCCTCCATTGCTGCGTGCCGGTGTGCGGAGGAGGTAAAAACAAAAAGGCAAATTTGCCCCGCCTCTACTACGCCTACACTATGGTACACGTGCATACAGGTTAGTGGAAACTGAGCAAAAATTTGTTCGCGTATGGTGTGCGCCAGTTCCAGAGCCATTTGGGTATAAGCTGTGTATTCTATGGCAGCTACCTGCTGCCCGTTTAGCTCATCGGCGCGTACCTGACCCAAAAAAATGCTGTGCGCTCCTATATTGGTTTTGGTGGCGTGTTTGGCTATAGATGCGGCTATAAAATCGGGTGTAATAGCGCCATTTGTGAATATGTTTTTGGGAGTTTTCATGGGCATTGCTTGTCAGAAATGAAGTTGGTATGGTGCAAAATACTTTTAGAGTATGCTGCCCCAAAACTTAACCGGCAGTTGCAAGTTGCTTTTGTGGGTAAGAAATAAGCCATAACCCCGCAAAGGTAAGCAATCCGTTTATGATGAGCAGTTCAAACCCAAACTTATAACCGTTAAACCAGTTTTGTGCGTTGTTGTTGAGCAGGTAGGTAAGCGCAGGCGCAATAACGCAAACCATGGGCGTAAATTTATCGGTAAGCTGGCGCTTTGGTACAAACAACCCAAAAGCATACAGCCCCAACAGCGGACCATAAGTGTAACCGGCTATGGTAAAAACGGCATTGATAACACTGTCGTTCAAAAAGTATTTAAATATCAACACAACAGCTACAAACAACGCCGAAAACCCGATATGCACTACATGTCGGGTGCGGACCAATTGTTTATCGGGCAGGTGTTCTTTTTTTTCAAAGTTCAAAAAGTCAATGCAAAAGGAGGTGGTAAGGGCTGCCAGAGCCGAGTCGGTACTGGCATAAGTGGCAGCCGTAAGCCCCAGCAAAAACAAAACGCCCATTACAGGCGGAAAATGTTCAAAGGCTAAAACGGGGAATAGTTGGTCGGTTTTGGCAGGAATTTCAATTCCTTTGGCTTGGGCATACAAGTACAGCATTGCCCCCAAGGTTACAAACACCAAGTTTACCAACAAAATGATAAAACTGAAGGTAAACATGTTTTTTTGAGCATCGGGCAGGTTTTTGCAACTGATGTTTTTTTGCATCAGGTCTTGGTCTAAGCCGGTCATGGCTATGGCTATAAAAGCGCCGCCCAAAAACTGTTTAAAAAAGTAGCTTTTTTCTTTAATATCCCAAAAGAAAAACTGCCCGTATGGGCTTGACTGAACCGTTTTAAATAACCCGATGGAGGTAAAATTTAGCTCCGAAGCCATAAAATAGAGCGCGCTAAATAAAGACAACAACAGGAACACTGTCTGAAAAGTATCGGTAAAAACAATGGTACGAATACCGCCCCTAAGCGTATAAAGCCAAATAAGCAGCAAAATAAGGCTCACATTAACCGCAAAAGGCACCCCCCATGGGTCAAACACAAACAACTGCATAACCATTGCCACCAAATACAGCCTGAAAGCCGACCCAATAGTGCGCGATAGTATAAAGAAAAAAGCGCCGGTTTTGTAGCTCCAAAACCCAAACCTCTGCTCTAAATAGGTGTAAATGGAGGTTAGGTTTAACCGGTAATAAACCGGCATTAACACCGTAGCTATTACAAAATAACCTACCACATAACCCAGCGCTAACTGCATATAAGAAAACGCAGCATTAGGATTGGCGGCGTTTAAGTTGCCCACAGCGCCGGGTATAGATATAAACGTAACGCCCGATATAGAGGTGCCTATCATGCCAAATGCCACCAAATACCAGGGCGATTGTTTGTTTCCCACAAAAAATGCCTTGTTGCCGCTGTCTTTACCGGTAAACATGGCTATTACAAACAACGCTACAAAGTAAAGACCTACAATACTTGCAATAAGTATGGGCGACATGTAACAAAAAATGGGTGGTGAATAATAAACCTTACCCCGATGAAACTTACCGGTTTAAAGATTCGCAAATGGTTTGCATATAGCTTACAATTGCGCCGCCCCATTTAGGCGCTATATCGTTTAGGGGCGGGTTTTCTTCGTATTTTTTAGCGGCTGTATGCACCATTGGGCAGGCATTTATCATACCGCCGCCGGCAGATTCGGGAGCAAAAAAAGTAGTTTGTGCCAAAAGAAAATGTAAGCGCGGGTTATCGGGTTCTAATTTAGCGGCATCATCAAGGTTTATTTGTACCATTGTGCCGTAGTCTTGCACCCGAGAGGTGGGGTCAACTTCTACGCGTTGTTGGTAAACATAAGCCTGTAAAACCAAAATTTCGGCATTATTAGGCTGAATTTTCATAATGCGGTCTAAATGCGCCTGGGCTTCATTCAGGTAGCGGTCGCGCAGCAGGCGGTCGCGTTCCATAAAACAAAGGGTAGCATAACAGTAGGCAGCATAGTAAGAGGGCAGCCATTCTTTGGGCTCTTCTTCGCTTATTTCGGTAAAAAAGTTAATGGCTTGCTCCATCTGACCCTTTTCCATGGCTCTGTCCATGATGTCGATAGCTTGTTTCATGTTTTGAAAATACTCGCTATCGGCAGGTTTAAGGGTAATGTAGCTGTAATCTTTGTAGCTTTCTTTGGCAGTTTTATCTTGTGCAAACACTTGTGCCGAAAAGCATACTATACAAAGCGCAATAAGTAACTGTTTCATGGTAAAATAGTTTAAGCAGGTTGGGTAATAAGAATAGTGGAGGTTGCAACAACAGTACAATAGCCATAAAAAAACGAAGAAAAGCAGACAATGGTATGCACAAAAAATAAATCCTAATGGTGCCCGCTGCATACAGGCAGCAACAAGTTAAAAGCGGGCGGGTATTACAACTTCAAAAACAATTTGTTGGGGTCTTCCAGCAGTTCTTTAACCCTCACTAAAAAGCTAACGGCTTCTTTACCGTCTATAATGCGGTGGTCATAGCTTAGTGCAAGGTACATCATGGGGCGCGGCGCTACCTGACCATTTATTACCATAGGGCGCTCCTGAATTTTGTGCATACCCAAAATAGCAGATTGCGGTGGGTTGAGTATAGGTGTAGATAACAGCGAGCCAAAAACGCCGCCATTGGTAATGGTAAAAGTGCCGCCGGTCATATCTTCCATGGTTAGCAGTCCATCTCGTCCTTTAATGGCAAGGTCTTTTACTGCCAGTTCAATATCTTTGAGCTCCATGTTATGCACATTGCGCATTACCGGCACTACCAATCCGCGCGGGGTAGATACGGCTATAGAAATATCCACATAATCATGGTATTCAATAGCGTCATCTACTATATAGGCGTTTACCCCCGGAAACTCCAGCAGGGCAATGGCGCAGGCTTTAGAAAAGAACGACATAAAACCCAACCCTATGCCGTGTTTTTTCTCAAACACTTCTTTATATCGGCTGCGGAGCGCCATAACCTCGGTAAGGTCCACCTCGTTAAAAGTGGTAAGCATGGCAGTATTGTTTTTGGCAGCCACCAATCTTTGCGAAATGGTTTTGCGCAGGCGGGTCATTTTTTCGCGGCGGTCGGTGCGCAGGGAGGCGCCGGTATGTGTGGTAACAGGCGCTACCGGTTGGGTTACAACTGTTTCTTTAGCCGGCGGCGCTTGGGGAGGTGCAGATTGTTTATTTTTGAGGTTTTCTAAATGCAGCAGCACGTCTTGTTTGGTTATACGCCCACCGCTGCCGCTGCCTTTTATGTGTTCGGGCTTAAGGTTATTTTCTTCCATTAGTTTAAGGGCAGCCGGCGAGGGGTGTCCTTCGGCATAAGACGATTCGTCTTCGGTAGTAACCTGTGCTTGTGGTGTAGGTGGGGTAGCGCCGGTTTCGGGTTTGGCAACTTCGGGCGCCGGGTTTTGAAGGTTGCCGGCTGTTGCAGTATCTAATGTGCCAATTACCGAGCCTACCGGAATATCATCGCCTTCTTTTACAAACAGGGTTACTATGCCGGCAGCCTCAGCGCCTACTTCAAGCGTAGCTTTGTCTGATTCTAACTCACAAATAACCTGGTCAATGGTTACCATTTCGCCATTTTGCACTAAAATTTTCCCGATGGTTACTTCTGTTACTGATTCACCGGGCGAGGGCACTTTTATGTCTATTATCATGGAATTACTTTTGGGGGCTGATTACTTGGGTGTGTTTGTAATGAAAACAAAGTTTTGGACGGGGTTGTTTAGGTGTATGCCAATTGTGGTAAGCCAATTAAGGGCAGCGCCTATTTGTTCTCCCCCCCAGCCCCCCCTCAAAGAAGGGGGGAGTTTTATTTGCGTGGGTTTACGCCGGTTTTTTCCTGAAAATAGGGGTATATCCCCAATTTTACAAGGTAAATGCCTGCTCTATGATGGCTTTTTGTTCTTTTTCGTGTTGTTTTTTAAATCCGGTAGCAGGCGAGGCGCTTTCTTTTCGGGCTACGCAAGTTTGCACATTGGGGCAGCGGTGCCGTATATGCCACCATGCGCCCATATTGGCGGGTTCTTCTTGTACCCAGCAAATGTGGGCATGGGCGTATTTTTCAAAAATTGTCTTTAATTGCAGGGCGCTAAGCGGATACAATTGCTCAATGCGCACAATGGCAACATCGGTTCGGTTATCGGCTTTTTGTTTGGCTGCAAGGTCGTAGTAAATTTTACCGCTACAGAGGAGCAGTTTTTTTACCTCTTGGGGTTGGGCAATGGTGGGGTCGTCTATAATTTCTGTGAATCGGGTATTGCCGGTAATATCGGTTATATGTGATTGGGCAGAGCGCAGCAACGATTTGGGCGACATAACCACTAACGGTTTTCTGAACTCCCAAGCTAACTGGCGGCGCAGGGCGTGGAAAAGGTTAGCCGGTTCGGTAATGTTTACCACGCACATATTTTGCTCGGCGCAGGCTTGTAAAAAGCGCTCCAATCGGGCGCTGGAGTGTTCGGGTCCTTGCCCTTCGTAGCCGTGTGGCAGCAGCAGTACCATGCCGTTCATGCGTTGCCACTTGCTTTCGGCGGCGGCAATAAACTGGTCAATGATAATTTGTGCGCCGTTTACAAAATCGCCAAATTGGGCTTCCCATATCACCAAGTTATCGGGCGATGCCATAGCATACCCGTATTCAAACCCCAGTACGGCATACTCCGAAAGGAGGGAGTTGTAAATTAAAAATTTACCCTGTTGGGTGGGGTCATCGGTAAGATTGTTTAGGCGGTTATAGGCTTTACCCTCGGTAGTTTGGTCATACACTACGGCGTGTCGGTGCGAAAAAGTGCCTCGTTTTACGTCTTCGCCGCTCATGCGCACGTTTTTACCGTCTATCAAAATAGAGCCATAGGCAATCATTTCGGTAGCGCCCCAGTCAAGGATATTGTTTGTTTTAATGGCTTGGAGGCGGTCTTTAATCATTTTTCGCGCCTTAACGGTAGGCTCAAAATTATCGGGCAGTTTACCCAAACCTTCTACTATGGCAAGGGCTTGTTCAGTGGTAATGCCGGTAACGGGCGATTGGTCAAAATCGGCGTTGGTAGCTTTTCGCAGGGCTCGCCAGGCTATTTCGGGCTCTTGGTATTGGTAGGGCAGGGGTTTTTGTTTTACCATATCTAACCGTTCTTGCAGTTGAGCCCAAAATTCTTTTTCCATTTGGTCGGCAAGGGCGGCTTCTATTTCACCTTTTTGGTGCAGTTGTTGGGAGTAAATTTTGCGCACGCTGGGGTGTTTTTCTATAATGCCGTACATAACGGGCTGTGTAAACTTAGGGTCATCGCCCTCATTATGTCCGTATTTGCGGTAGCAAACCATGTCCACAAATACATCGGTATTAAAGCGCTGTCGGTAGGCAAGGGCTATTTCGGTGGCAAACACTACGGCTTCTACATCATCGCCGTTTACATGAATAACGGGCGCTTTTACCATAGCGGCAAGGCTGGTGCAGTAATCGGCAGAGCGGGCATCGTCAAAATCAGTGGTAAAGCCCACTTGGTTGTTAATTACAAAATGTACGGTGCCGCCGGTGTAATAACCTTGCAGTTTGCTCATTTGCAGCACTTCATACACTATACCCTGCCCTGCTACTGCTGAATCGCCATGAATAATAACGGGCAGTATGCGGTCGTAATCGGAGTTATAAATAATATCGGCTTTGGCGCGTGCAAAACCTTCCACTACGGGGTTTACCGCCTCTAAGTGCGAAGGATTGGGCGCTAATTTTATGTGCATAGTTTTACCATCGGGCGTGGTTATTTGCGAGGAGTAACCAAGGTGGTACTTTACATCGCCATCGCCCATAGTAAGGTCATTGGGCAGGGTATTTTCAAACTCGCTAAAAATTTGCTCATAGGTTTTGTGCATAATGTTTGCCAGCACATTAAGCCTGCCCCGATGTGCCATGCCTATTACTACTTCTTCTACATGGGCAGAACCGGCGGCGTTAATGAGGGCATCGAGCGCCGGAATGGTGGACTCGCCCCCTTCTAACGAAAAGCGTTTTTCGCCCTGGTATTTACGGTGCAGGAACTCTTCAAATACAGCCGATTCGTTGAGTTTTTGCAATATGCGGTGTTTTTTTTCAACAGAAAAATTAAATGTGCCATTTTGGGTTTCAATAATGTTTTTGAACCACGCCAATTCTTCGGGGTTGGTAATATAGGTATATTCAAAACCCAGTGAGCGGCAGTAAACATACCTAAGCCTATCTATAATTTGCTGCAAAGTAGCATTGGGCAATCCTATTTCAGCGCCAATGGCAAAGGTTTGTACCAAATTTGCTTCGGATAGCCCAAAATCTGTGAGGGCTAAATGGGCAAACCGGTTTTTTCGGGGTTTTATGGGGTTGGTTTGGGCTTCTAAATGTCCTTTTTGCCTGTAGGCGTTGATGAGGGTAAAGACTTTAAGCTCTAAAGCGGTTTGGTAAGCGCCCGATGTGCCGTTTGCGTTGCCATTGCTCAGGGCATCGGCAGGGTTGGCAGCAGTTAAGGCATAGTCAAAACCCTCAAAAAATTTTTGCCATTGGGGGTCAATGGTGTGGGGTTGTTGTTGGTAATCTTTGTAAAGGGCTTCAATAAAAGCAGGGTGCGCGTTTGAGATATACGAATATGAGCTCATAGGGGGGTAAAAGGTGAAACTAATAATCAAAGTTTAGGCGGTAAACAACCATTGCTTTGTGGTGTATGAGTGATGCCGATGCATTACAGTTTAGTGTTAAAAAAATTATTGCCCGATGTGGTTAATAAGTACTAAAAAGCAGTTTAGGGCAAGATTACATTAAGAAGTTTAAATTGGGTAAAGGAGTGAGCATTTGTTTGGTTGGGCATGGGCAAATGAGGAGCAGTAGGTAAAACAATTGTTGAGATGTAGAAACGGAAAAACCACTTCGGCATCTCAACAATTGAAAAAAGGCAGTATGAAATAGTTCGGTTCAATTATTAACTACCCGAAATTGTTGAAATCGGGTGCAAAAATAAGCCATAGTTTAATACAAATTACCGATTGGGTTGGTTTAAATATCGGTTTAGTTTTGCGCCAATACCAGTGGGTTTACCTTAGTTTAATAACCATACCCTCTCGCGGCACAAAGTTATGAGGCAGGTTATTGGCATTGAGCAGTGTTTTGAGTTTAATGCCGTATAGTTGTGCAATGTCGTACATGCTTTGATTAGGTTGTACTATGTGGCGGTCTAAACCCTTGGGCGATTTAGCCTTTTTAGTTTCAAGAAAAATGGGGACATTAGCCTTAACCTGTCTATTTATGGCAGTTTCGTTAAATCTGTATAAAACTTGTGCCTGAAAACCCAGCGAGGTTGCCACCGATGCCATATCAGTATCCATATTAGGCACTACGGCTTTAATGCCGTTTATGGTTTGGCGGCGGAGTGTTAGGGCAGGCAACTTACCGGTATCTGAGGCTGCAGCGTGGTTATTTTGTGCCTGAGGTGCAGGCATAACCGTGGTGGGCTTATTCATACTGGCATTAAAATCTGCAAGAGGTTTACCCGTTTGATTGTTTGCCGCCGGCGGGGCAGTTGTTTTGCTGTTTTTGGGTGGGGCAGTGGCGTTAAAATCGGGAATGGGTTTATTTTTAGCGGCTTTTTTGTTTTTTTTACCTGCTGCTGTTTCGTTTACCGCTTGGTCTGGTATATTAGCCACTACACCTGCTAATGGCAGGTAGGTAGCAGTATTGCTGTTGGGAGGTGGCGGCACTACAAAAGTGCCCTGTTGTGCTACAGGTGTTTTGGCAGCAATAGGCGCAGCCGGCGGGTTGGGCTGGCGTTTGGGAGTTGGTACCAATACCGGCGTTACAAAAGCGGTTTCGGTATAATCGTACTGATATAGTTGGTATCGGGTAATAAGGTCAATCAGCTTATCGGCATAAGTAGGGTTGGTGGCATAACCTGCGCTTTGCAAACCTATTGCCCAGCCCACATAGTCGGTACGCGAAAGTTGAAACAAGTGGCTGTAATAGCCGTTTCGGTGAAACTGCAAAAACTCAGAGTGATCTTTGTAAGAATCTTGCACTGATGGGTACTTTCTGAAACACTCCTGCGGTGCATCATCATCAACCAGCAGGGTATCGCCAACCCAATACGATTTACACTTAATACCAAAGTGGTTTTTTCCCTCTTTGGCAAGGCGGCTGGTTCCGTAACCGGTTTCCAGCATTGCCTGTGCTAATTTTACACTTGCCGGCACTCCGGCTTTTTTCATTTCGGCTACTGCCAGCCATTGGTGTTGTTGTATGTAGTTCTGTGCTTGTTGGTCGGCAGTGTTGTAAGCGTAGAGGGCGGGCAAATATCCGCTCAAAAGCAGCAGGGTAAACACTACCCAAGTAAGGGATAATTTAGGCGTTAAACAAAAAAACGAGGTAAACATTGGTTGCATCATTCAAAGTTTTATTGACAAGGACTTTTTTTTATGGTACAAAAATAGCAAATAATGTTGGAGGACATACTACTTTATGTCAAATTTTATGCCATTTATACAGGTAAGATGAGCGCCTTTTAAAAAGGTTTAAGCTGTGCTGTGCTAACTTATCCCTTTTTCATGTTGAGCTTAAGGTAGGCAAACCGCATGAGCCAGCTTATTGGCAGCAATAAATGCGTTAGCCGGTACATAAATCCTAAGTATGCGCCCGGAATTACATACTCAGCGCCTTGGCGCAGGGCTTTGTAACCATACAGGGCAACGGTGGCGGGGTCTAAGGCGTCAAAATGCTGAAACAAGGAAATTTTTTGCATTCCGGCAACATCGGCAAATTTGGTGCGGGTGGGTGGCGGGCAGAGCGCCGTAACGGTAATGCCCGTTTTTTGCTCCCGCATTTCAAACCTTAGCGCGCGGGTCATTGATAAAACAAATGCCTTAGTAGCGCCATATACACCCAGCAGCGGATTGGGCTGAAAAGCAGCTACCGAGGCTACATTTAATATACGTCCTTGTTTTTGGGCTATCATATCGGGCAAAAACAGGCGGGTGAGTTTATACAAAGCGCCACAATTGAGCAAAATAGAGTTGTACTCGGCATTTATATCGTTTTCAGCCAAAAAACCAAAAGCGCCAAACCCCGCATTATTTACCAATACCTGTACCCTTACCCCCTGTGTTGTTACCTCAGCATACACCTCTTCGGGCGCTGTGGCGGCGGTAAGGTCTTTTTGTATGGTAGTAACCTGCACATCGGGATATTGTTTTTTGAGTGCAGCTTTGGCTTCTGCCAGTTCATTGGCAGGTTTTGAAACTAAAATGAGCCGACAACCATCTTTGGCAAATAATTTGGCTAATTCAAACCCTATACCACTGGAGCCGCCGGTAATTAAAACTGTTTGTGCCATGAAATATGTATTTTTTGTGTACCCCAAAATGGAGCAGGGCAAAGGTAAAAAACAATGCACACATTTTATTAACCGTATCGGGGTTTTAGGTAGCGCTGCTACTAATCTCTAACGCTTACCTTTTTTGCAGCATAGCCCTTACACTCTTTTGTTTTTTGGTAGTTTAGCCCATATCGGGTATCTGCAAAACAAAGAATATACACAACCTACAACTGCCCCCAAAAACACAAAAAAGCAGGCAGATAAAACAGCATAAACGATAAGCGGATAAATGCCGATGAAAAGTGTTGTTTGTGACAACACAAAACAAAGGCAAGCCCAATAATAGTAGCGTTCCTTTATCCCGATGCACTTACCCATTGCGCCTTTACTTTTAACAATTGGCGCTCATTAGCCGCATTTTTTTATTGGTTTACCGGTTTTTTACGCCAAACTAAGGCTATGTGTTTTGCGCGGTTGTATAGGTAAAACCAAACAACAATAGGGTAAATAATAAATAGTACCCGAATAGTTGTTTATGCGTGCATAAATAATTACACGGCTGCTATTAAAGCATATGGAAGCATTATTTATGTTGCTTTAACCTGTTTGCAAGAAGGCATAAATAACATTGCTTTTTATTGGTAAAGGCAAAAGCCACAGCAGCTCAATAAATTTGATGGCAATTTGCAAGTGCGTATTAACTTCGGATAAAATCCGAAGGTAATTTGCA
>DDVC01000165.1:454-3925 GCA_002345145.1 Bacteroidetes bacterium UBA2322 | reverse complement strand
CAAAAAATTTTGTCCAAAGTCTAACTAATTATAAATCAGCATCAAAATCGTTTTGCAGTTCGCGCAAAAACTCATCAATTGCCAAATTTACCTTTTCGGGTTCTTCAATTGATGCACTGTGTCCGGCACCACTTATGATAACCAACTTAGAGTTAGGCACCAAGCTATGAATCTGTTCGGCTTTGGCAGGAATCGTAGCTAAATCCTGGTCGCCCACCATCACTAATGTAGGAGCGGCTATATTTTTCAGTTCTGCCAAAATAGAGGGGCGCTCTATAACGCCATGCACTGCTCTTACAATAGTAGGCGGGTTATTTATAATCATTTGTCGCCACTCTTGTCTTTCTGCTTTTCGCTGTGGGTCTTTCAAAAATTTCTGCCCAAACATAATGTGCATAATACGCCTCGAAATAGGAGCAGCTCCAAAGTATTTAAATACCAATGATAACAGCCTGTATTTAAAAGCATTAGGTTCAATATCGGCAGAAGTTTCCATCAAAATAACCGATTTAACCAACTTCGGCTGTCGGGCAGCCAAACGCATAGCTACAAAGCCGCCCATAGATAAACCCACCACATGACAAGCGCCTAAATTAAGCGCTTTAATAAGCGCCACCGCATCATTGGTTAGCGTGTCCATATCATAACCTGTGGCAGTAACTTCACTCTGTCCTTGTCCGCGGTGGTCGTAAGCCACACACCGGTATCGGGATTTAAAAAAAGCTATCTGTTTGTGAAACATGTGGGCATTCATCAGTAAACCATGACTAAACAGCATAGTTTCTTCACCTTCGCCCGCTACTTCGTAATATAACTTAACACCGTTAACAGTTATGTGAGGCATAAAAAATGTTTTATCATACAACACCATAATAAACCAAACAGATATTATGGTTGTTTAAAACACTATAAAGGTACGCCAATTTTTAAAAAAAGTGTTTTTTTTAAAAAAAATCTGACTTACAAACCAATTATCGTGTGTCTATCCAAAAGAATACCATTAATGTTTCCAAACCGTTGTTTAAACACAAAAGGCGTATTTTTTTCTACTTTTCTACAAATAAAAGAAGTTTTTTTTGTTAAAAATTGCTTTTTTGTTTGCATTATTCTGAAATTGCCTTATATTTGCGCTCACGAACCTATTTTAGTCTAATTTCATCAAATGTACCTTCGCCGCAAATCCAATAAAACAATTTTCCTAATCGCTTTTTTAAGCGGGTGGGTTGTGTTTTCAAATCCGGTAGGGGCTCAAACAGCACCGGATAACAGGGTTTTTCTGCAAAGGCACGTTACGTATCTTTCTTCCGATAAACTTGAAGGCAGGCTAACCGGTAGCCCCGGTGAACAATTAGCAGGCGAGTACATAGCCTCTTTGTTTAAAGATTGGGGCATTGAACCCAAAGGAGAACAAGATACGTATTTCCAATCATTCACCTTTACCGCCGGACGTGAGTATGTGGGCACTAATAAATTAACAATAAATAAAATAAATTTTAAACCAGACGTTGATTATTATGCTCTGCCCGAATCGGGCAATGGAACGGTAAAAGGCATACTTACCGATGTGGGTTTTGGAATAGATGCACCCGATTTACCGTATTCCGATTTTGCCGGGAAAAATAAGCTATCGGGCAAGATATTTTTAATCAACCTTAGCTCTCCCGATGGTATTCACCCCCACTCAAAATACAATCAATACACCGCTATTGGCAAAAAAATAGCCACAGCAGTAGAAAAAGGCGCTTTAGCAATTGTTTTTTATAATATAGATGCCAATTTATCAGACCCCGAAATAAAAATAGTTCCCAAAACAATAGCTGCCAACATTCCGGTTCTGTTTATCAAATCGGCTGCCTATAACAAGGTAAAAGACAACTTAACTAAAAATACCAAAGTTGATATAGCTATAAATACCCGAAAAACAGAAAAAACCGGTCGTAATGTGATTGGCTTCATCAACAACAATGCTCCCAATACGGTAATAATTGGGGCTCACTACGACCACTTAGGGTATGGCGAAAGTGGCGGCTCACTTCATGCAGGAATGCCTGATATTCACAATGGTGCCGATGACAATGCCAGCGGCGTGGCAGTGCTGCTGCAATTAGCCAATAACTTGCACAATAATCCCGATGCCAAAGCCTGTAACTATCTTTTTATAGCATTTTCGGGCGAAGAACTGGGGTTATACGGGTCAAATTATTATGTGCAACACCCCACCGTGCCACTTGCACAGGTAAATTACATGCTCAATTATGATATGGTGGGCAGGCTTGATACAACAACCCGAACCCTAACCATAAACGGCGTAGGCACTTCTCCTCAATGGAGTGTGTTAAATACTATTACAACGGGTAATTTACACATAAAAACTACCGAATCGGGCGTAGGACCTTCTGACCATACGTCCTTTTACTGGCAAAAAATTCCTGCTATTCACTTTTTTACCGGTATTCATGCAGATTACCACAAACCCGCCGATGATGCGGAAAAGGTGAATACAGAAGGCGTGGAAGCCATTTTGGATTATTCTATGTCTTTAATAACTACCCTCAATAAACAAAACGAAAAACTGCAATTTACACCTACCAAAACCGAAGAAAGCCAAAAAGCGCCTAAATACAAAATTACCTTAGGCATTATGCCCGATTATGCTTATGAAGGAACCGGAATCCGTTTAACCGGTGTAATAGACGGTCGCCCGGCACAAAATGCAGGATTGCAGGCGGGCGATGTAATTATAAAAATAGGTAATAAACCCATAATCAACATGCACAGTTATATGGAAGCGCTCTCTTTACTGAAAGCCGGAGATGCCACCACCATAAAAATTTTGCGAAATGAAACAGAAAGTGACATAAATATAACTTTCTAAAAAAAATTCAGTATTTTTGCGTTTCAGTATAAAACCTTTTCCGTACTTATGTTGTTTTTAGAATAAGACTATTTATTAAAGAGTATAAAACTATCTGTTCAAAAAATGTTTGCAACTAAATGCTAATACTAAGCATAGATACCAGCACACATATATGTTCAGTTGCATTAGCTGAAAATGGGAAAAATATAGCCTGGCAAGAAAATACAGAGGGACAACTCCACGCATCAATCATTACTAAACAAATAGAACTTTTGCTCAAAATAACCGGTCATACGCTTAACAAGTTATCTGCTATAGCCATCAGTAAGGGTCCTGGCTCTTATACGGGCTTGCGCATAGGTACCTCGGCAGCAAAGGGGTTGTGTTATGCCTTAGATATACCAATGATAGGCATACCTACCTTGCAAGCATTAGCTATAGGTGGTATAGAATATGCACAAGACATTAGTGAAAACATCTTATATATCCCCATGTTAGATGCCATGCGTATGGAGGTTTATACGGCAGTATATACCAATAAACTACATGCTGTGCTGCCACCCGAAGCTATGATAATTGCATCGGACTCACTTAAACAATAAGATCGGAAGAGC
>DDVC01000165.1:0-279 GCA_002345145.1 Bacteroidetes bacterium UBA2322 | reverse complement strand
TGCATCGGACTCACTTAAACAATATTTTGACACAACAACATGTTACTATTTTGGAACGGGTGCAGCAAAATGCGTTAGTCAATTTACCCACAAAAATGCCACCCACTTGCCTAATATAACCTGCTCCGCTAAAAATATGGCTGCACTTGCCTATGAAAAATTTGTAAAAGGCAGCTTTGAGAATACTGCTTATTTTTACCCCGATTATTTAAAGCCCTATTACAGTACAAACACTAAAATTCAAAATCTACAAACATAAATCACTTTTTTTAACCACCA
>DDVC01000191.1:14324-14444 GCA_002345145.1 Bacteroidetes bacterium UBA2322 | reverse complement strand
TGTACCCATTTTCCATGGGTTGCCTTGGTTAAGCTGCTTAAAAACCTCCATTTTTGCTACTTTTTGAAGCACATCGGCTATTTTTTCCGTTCGGGCATCGCCCATAGGGTATTTAGTGCC
>DDVC01000191.1:13823-14009 GCA_002345145.1 Bacteroidetes bacterium UBA2322 | reverse complement strand
GGTGCAAAAGTTATGGGTAGCGCTGCGTTTCCAAATGCTGGTTTGCAGCGCGCGCCCCCTTGCCCAGTTTCCCCCCAGCCACATGTCATCGGTAGCGCCCCAGTAGCCCCAACTGAGGGCTGTTTTGTGCAAGTAGTTATCTTTGTTTATAAGGGGGTCTTTGTCATCGCCGTTTACCCCGCGCGA
>DDVC01000191.1:0-13645 GCA_002345145.1 Bacteroidetes bacterium UBA2322 | reverse complement strand
TCTATGGGTATAACGGTGTTTAACGTCATCGCCGTTTACCCCGCGCGAGGCAAACAAGTTGGCTAATCTTTGCAGGTGTGCGCCGGCTTTTTTATGGTAGCGGTCTATACTGGCAATGTCAAATCGGGTTACGCCTTTTTCTATCAGATTATCTAAAATAGCGGCAGTGAGTAAATCGCCATTAGTTTGTAGCATTATTTGTGAGGCGGAGCCGTATTTTTGTTTCAGGTGGTCTAAAATAAAGTAGAGTTTTTGGCGCTCTGCCAACGGCTCGCCGCCCGATAAAATGATGCGGTCTATAAGCGGGGGTAAATTGCTTATAATGGCCAAACATTCCGATTGGGTAATGCGCTCTCCCTTAGGTCCTGATAAGTTATAGCAATGGCTGCATTGGTCATTGCAAAGTTGGGTAAATACCCAGTATAACGATTCGAGGTGGTTAAAGTCTTGTTTCATGGTAGGGGTTATTTGGGTAAACTAAAATAAAAACGGCTTCCTTTGCCGGGCTCCGATTCTAACCAGATTTTACCACCATAAAACTCCACTATTTTTTTGCAAATAGCCAGCCCTATGCCTGTGCCCTCGTACTCCTCGTGGCTGTGGAGGCGCTTAAACATAGTAAAGATTTTATTGGCATATTCGGGCTCTATACCTATGCCATTATCGGTAACGCTGATAATAAATTCCGAAGCATTATCGGTAGCCGATACGGAAATGTGGGGCTGTTCGTTTTGGTTAAACTTTATGCCGTTGCTCACTAAATTGCTTAGCAGGTGCAATAGGAGCGATTGGTGTGTGCGTGGTATAACCGGCAAATTAACATAACTGAGAACTACCTTTTTTTCTGTAATTAAGGCTCGTAAATCGGCTTTAACCATGTCCATAATGGTTTGCAGGTTTACGGCATCGGGTTTATCTAAGTTTTGGTTTATTCGGGAGTAGAGCAAAAGGTCGTCAATAAGGTGAACCATCCGCTTACCGCCATCTACTACGTAGGCAAGGTATTCTTTGGCGGTTTTGTCAAAGAGTTTGTCGTACCTATATTCTAATAGTTGAACAAAACTTACAATAGTACGCAGGGGCGATTTAAGGTCGTGCGAGGCTATGTAGGCAAATTGCTGGAGGTCTTTGTTGCTTCGTTCCAGCTCAATAGAATAGGTTTTAAGCTGGTGCTCTCTTTTTTTGAGTTCGGTAATATCTATTGTGTAATTAATAATCATGTGTAGTTTGCCATTTTCGTCAAAAATGGGGATATACACCACTAAATTGCAATGTTTAGATTCTTCCGCTTCGCAGTCGCTCTCCTCCACTTCTATTAAGCGGCGCATATCAATGGCATTTTGCAATTGGCGGGCTTTTGCATGGGCATCAGCTTCGGTTTGGTTGCGCAGTTGGTAATAGGTTAAAATGGGCTTACCTAAGGCTGATTGGCGCAATACCTCATTGGGCATGGCAGTTTTGTTGGCAAAGGTGAGCAGTTTATGGGGCGAATATACTTCTATACTTATAGGAAGGCTGTTAATAATGTTTTCGTAAAACAGGCGTTGTCTGTTGAGCGCTTTTTCGGTTTGTTTTCGTTTGTATGTTTCTTTTGCCAGCGAAACATATTCTGCCAGCGAGCTGCAAAACTGAATCTCCTCGGCAGTCCATTGCCTACTATTGCCGGTGTGTTCAATGGTAATTACCCCCTGCAAAACACCTTCTTTCCATATAGGCACATACAATAACGCACCAATAGGTAACGGAGGCAAGATATTGGCATCATATAATTGTATAGATAGTTGGTGTTGTGCGGCATTGCCTATGGCTAAGGGGGCGCTCTCTGTGCTAAGCGCCTCAAATAAGAGTGGGCATTTGGTTTGGGTAAGCTCCATTCCTGCACATTCATTGGCTGCTGTTTTGAGGCTTAGCAGGTACTGTCCTGTGCAAACAAGGTTTGTACCGTTGTTTTCGGCTTGCCAGAAACTAACGCGCTCGCAGTTAAGAACTCGTGCGCCCGATTCCAAAATAGTGTGCAGGCTTTGGTCAAAATCTTCGGCTACGGTTTTAGAGAGCTGGAGTTGTTCATTTTTAAATAGTATTATCTGTTCATTTTTAAGTTTTTCAACTTCTTCACTCAGTTTGCGCTGGGTAATGTCAATGCCGTAACAAATAACCATAGCCAGTTCTTTACCGGTTGTTTGTGCTGTGGTTGTCAATTGATACATCGGGAGGTAAGACACAGACCATACTTTTATTCTGCCGTTAGGTTGAACCACAACGGCTTCGGTTTGGGTTTGTTTTTGCAGTTGCAGGGCTTGGTTTAGGCTGGTTTCTGCTATTAACCCACTTGCTTGCAAATGGTGGGGCGGAACAGAGGCAATAGTTGCCAAAGAAACAGAAGATGGCAGGTGAAACCGCGGTAGGCTACTGTTTTTATGGGCAAGTGTATTGCTAAATGCCACTTGTTTGTCTTTATTGAGAACGGTAATTTCAAGTGGTAAATTGTTCAGAACACTTTCAAAAAATAGCCGTTGTTTATTGATGCGCTCTTCGGCAATTTTTTCATCTTCAAGCGCTTTTTGCAGTTTTTCAGTGCGCTCGTTTACTGCTATTTCCAGCATAGCGTTTTGTTCTCGCACAAGCCGCTCTTTTTCCTTATAAACAGCTATAATTTGCTGCTGCATCAGTTCATTTTCTTGTTGTGATTTTTCTTTTTCGCGCTTATACTCAGCAGTTTTATCGGCAAGCGCCAGCATAAAAAAGATGAGCTGAAATGCAGAGCCTATCTGCAACATATTAGCAGTGAGGATATTGTAGGGCAATATGTTGGCATCTCTTAATACAAACAAAATAGCTACCACCATATAAACCAACCAGCCCAGCAGAAAAAAGCGCACCCTTGTTAAACCTCTGCCCCATAATATGAACGACCCAATGATTATGAAAGCCGCACCCGATGTGATAAGCGCCTGCGACATGATGCCGCTAATTAAGTACCAACCCAAAAGGTTGCATATTACAACAGCAACTACACACACCAAAAATAATTGCAACCCGCGGTGCATCAGCGGCGCATTTTTTTTAGTGTGGAGTAGTGACATGGTAAGTTGTACGGCAAAAAAACCAATCAGGGCAGCCATGGTAGCCTGAAAATTATTTACCCAGTACACATTGCGCCACAGCAATTCCATGGCATAACCTTTGTGGTCTATATTATTAACCCCCGATAAAAAGGAATAAAAAGCGTAATACAGAAATAATTTTTCGCGAGTGGTAAACCATAAATATAACTGGTAAACCATGACTACTATAATAAAACCCATGTAAATACCCTGTATTAAATCTGCCCTATGGCTCTGTCGCCAAAAAGTAGCCAGACTGCCCACTGTAAGGGGTAATTGTATGGGCGAACTGCTTCTTACTTTAAGGTAAAAGGTTTTACTTTGGTTAGGAGCAATGTTCAACGCAAATAAATAAGCCGGCGTTTCAAAGGTTCTTTTTTCGTAGGGCAGCATCATGCCGGTTTTTACATGTGTGTAAGCGCCCATGCTGCTATCAGATACTGCATAAAAATCAATGGTATCTAAACGTGGGTTATTGAGTTTAAGGTACAGGTCTTCGGTAGTTTCATTGTGCAGGGTAAAGCTACACCACACAGCCGATGAAGTCATAGAAAAATTAGGCATCAATTGGCTGCTTTGCTTAAAATCCTGTTGCAGCTCAATGTGGGTAAGTAGGTTGTTTATAATTAAGGTATGATAGCGGTCTTCATACAACCAAACCTTATTGCCAATGTTTAAGGGGGTATTGGGGTTGGTTACTGTTATTACTGCCCTCTCATTTCCATCAACCCGAAAACAATGAAAAAAAAAGACGACTATACAGGCAATTAAACGCATATGCTTTGTTGGTTTCTCCCGATGCACTAAATAAAAACTGTCAAACAGCCGCTTATACGACTATCTGCTGCTTTTATGACAATTTTGTGGCAATATACGCCCAATTATGCAAAGAAGAAAAAACCGTGCCAAATAAAGCCTAACAAACAGCCTTGCATAGCTTTGTTTAGTTGGGTTGATTTTGCGGCATAACAAAACGCCTGCCGAAAAATTATGAACAATTACCCCCCCTTATTACAACCCAGCTCACCCTATTTTTGTGGTCAATTACATTTTGTTAAAAGAGGATAATGAATAGCGTAAAAACAAGCATTGTTTTTCTGTGTCCAATCAGCCCGTATAAATAGAAATAGAATGTGTCTTAAATATCACTAAAACTGAAAATTAAAATTGCCGCTAAAAATTTTTAACTTTTTTTTGCAAAAAGGCTTTAATTTCAAGGAATAAGTCTTAGTTTTGCCCCAAATTGGGCTCTTGTGCTTGCATAAATAAACTCAGTTAGGTCTGTTTTGGGCATTAATAAAGCGTCCGAAAATTAGTTTCTGTATTGCTAAACTGCTGTAAATCAGCATGTTAGAAGAGAGGTAGTTGTAATTTTAACCTTATTTTTTGGGCAAATATTAATTAAATACAACAAATAGACTTAGGAACTACGAGTACATTGTAAGAGCAAAAAAACGGTATTAGTATCTTAATTATTGACCTAAAATGAATTACCAAAAAATATGCCTAAATTTATAAAAGGCAGCAAAAAAAACTGGAAAACTAAAATTTTTTAAAAAATGTTTAAACTGTTTGTTTTTACGTCAAAACCCCTTTTCATAGCAACCGTTTTCTGTACGGTATTAATGCTGTTTTCTTGTGCCTCAGACACCAAGAATAAGGAAGAGGTAAAACAAGAAGCTAAAAAAGAACAAACCCTCCGCCCCATTTCATTGGGCGGCGGTACTGATACACTACCCACTGAGCGCCAAATACAACGCTACCAAGCAGCCTTAGAAAGCTTGGAGCGGTTTGAAAAAGAACAAGGCGCTACCATTTCGCCCGAGGTTAAAAGAGAACTTGAATTTAAAATGAAAGACGCAAAAGCAAAAATTGACTCCCTCTCAAAACTGAAAAAGTAATTACTACACATCGTCATAAAACACACACACTTACATCACCCTAAACGCAAGGATATTTCTTAGCAATCAACTATTCTGAATATGAAAACAGTTTTAACCAACCGATTGACAAGCAGCCCATGGTTTGCCACTGCGCTAACCCTTACCTTGGTTTGTATCTTTTTTGCCGAAACAACATGGGCACAATGTCCTACGGCAATCACCGGCTCAAATGGACCATTTTGTGCAGGCGACCCATCGGTAGCCCTTAATGCCGACCCTAATAGCGGCGGCACTTTAACCGGCACATTCAGTGGTCCAGGTGTTACCGACGGAGCCGGCAGTACAGGTACTTTTAACCCAACTACCGCCGGAGCAGGGCAACATACCATTATCTTTACGCCCACGTCTGCCGCCCCTGACTTTTGTACCCAAACCATAACCACGCAGGTGCAGGTATATCCCATACACAGCGCTGCCTTTAATGTGCCGCAGGTACTTTGCGAAAACTCCTCTGCTTGGAACGCAGCAACCGATCCAAGCGACATTACTCCTATTTCGCTCTCTACCCCCCCCACCATTCCGGCGTTCCTGTCTGCTCAGGGATATAACACTTCCAATATTATAACCTGGTACGGCGATCTTGTTACTGATACAGGCGCATCGGGCTCGTTTAATGCCGGCAACGCCCCACTTGCAGGCACCTATACCATATGCGTAGATGTAGGATACGGTGGCGCTTGCGTACAAACCCAATGCCAAACCATATTGGTTACGCCACAACCCAACCCAACTATTGTAGGTAGAACCGTTTGCATCAATGAATACCCCACTACGGTGGACTTAACCGTGATGTTTAGCAATACCGCAATTAACCCCACTACACCGGGCGGCGCATGGACGCTTAGCGGCGGCACAGGGGTGGGTACGGTAAACGGCGATGTACTCACCGTTACTCAGGCAGGCACCTTTACTTTTACTTATACTGTTACTACCGAAGATAACGTAAGTAATACCTGCGATGCCCAAGATACCGGTACGCTTACCGTTCAGTATCGCAATCCGCGCTTTGATGCCCCCAGCTCATTCTGCTTGCAAGATGGTAGCATAAATATGGCCAATTACCTGCTGCCGGCTTCTACTACCGGCGGCACGTGGACAATGAGTACCAATGGTGGCGGCGCTTTTAACAATGCAGTTATTTCTGCTGCCGGTGTTTTTGATCCGCTTACAGCCTACAATAGCTTGGTAGCCAACGGCGTCAATCCTCGTTTGGCAATTGTTCGTTACACAGTTACCGGCACAAGCTGCACCTTTACCCACGAAGAAATTGTACTCATCACCACCGATTGCAACTGTCCCGAAATTAGCACACTTAGTCTCAACTATACCAACCTTTGTTCGGGTACAGCCTTCACTGCCACAGCCTTTACCGATGAAGCTTTGTTAGATCAAACCCTTGCTTTCTCCTACAGCATATCGCCCACTGCCAACACCAACCCTTACGCATCGGGCACAGCGCTTGGCACGGCAATCGTATCGGGTACCACTCCGGCTGCAAGTGCAAACTTTAACTTGCCTGCAAACACTACATGCGACCCTATCCAATATACCGTGTTTGCCTATTTAACAAATACCACCATCACCAATCTTACCTTATCGGCAGAATGTCGTCCGGTGGCGGCTACCACTATTACCGTTTGGCCTAACCCATCGGCAGTAGCCTCACCGGTAGTTACCACACAAGATTGCGTTTCTACTATAACCGTTAATTGCAGCGGCGCTGCTAATGGTTTCACCGTTTCACCCGCTACCTACGTAGCTGCCGAAAACTATTTAGGTGGCAACATTAACGTAACCATTAGCGCCGGCGTAGGAAGCCCCTGTGCCGATTTTGCAACTACTGCCCCCATTCCCGCCTGTAACATAGATTGCCCCGATATTTATGACGTGGTAGCTTCTAACCAAAACATATGTTCGGTAGCGCCTTACGCCAACTCACAAACATTTGCCATTACTGTAGCTACCGAAGAAGAGTTGGTAGGCAGCCGTATTTATTTTGCTTATGGCAGTTCTGCCACTGCTGACCCCTACACTGCCGGTTTAACCATATTTACCGCAGCGCCTACCGGATCTTTAGTGGCAACCGTACCGGGCGGCATTAACAGAGCCACACTGGCAAATGCTTCGTTGCCCGCAAACAACACATGTAATCCGGTTACATGGTTTGTGTATGCCTATGTAAACCTTGGCTCGGTACCGGCGCCCGGCTTACCTGCTAACTGTCGCCCTGTTGCCGTAGTGCCTGTTACCGTTTGGCCTAACCCCGAAGCCCCCGCCTTTGCACCCGGTTTAATTACCACTACAAATGGCTGCACCTCTTATTTTACCTACCCCACTTGCCCCAATTGGTTGGTTAACCCCGATGGCTTTACCGCCAACATTGGTGATGTGAACAACAGCGGCACACAAGATAACATATCAGTTACAGTTACCGTATCGGTAGGGGGCGGCATAGTTCCTGCCTGCGAGTCAACTACCACCCTCACCGTTCCCGAGTGTTGGCAAGGCGAACTTACCGGCGCTGTTAATCCTATATCGGGTGCTACTTTTGGCGGCGGCATCCGAAACGAGCCGGTTGATAACCCCGTTACCAATACCTTTAGCCATGCCACCTGCCCACCCGATGGCGCTGCCACCGTGCTGGCTTTTTGTGATTATTTAGACCATAACTTCCAACCTGCCTATCAAGGTGATGCCTTGCTTTATAACGGCGTAACCGGCGATTACCTCGATTGTGGTCAAGTGGAGGCGCGTGGTATAGGGGGTAATCCATTTGATGCACCCAATGCCGGTTACGATTACAGAGTAGAGCGTCAAACCGGTGGTACTTTTGCCCTTTTTGTTCCCACCAATGCCACCGCTACTCAGGTATTTGTAGATGCAACTCCCGGCACATGGCCCGTTAATGGCACCAGAGCCGGCGCACTCAACTTCTTCGGTTTGCCTGATGGTTACTATCGGGTTATCATTACCGATGAAGACGGAAGCAGTTACAACGTGTACTTCTATATCCACTGTAATCGTCCCGAATTTACTACACAGCCTACCATGACCCACGCTATACAAATATTCTCCCCTGCCGGTTCTAATACCTACGCCCCCGTGCCGGTACCCGATGCAGTGGTGGTAGTTGAAGCGCAGCGTATATGTTTGGCAGGCGATAATACCATCGGGCTAAATGCAGCCATTGCAGCCGTTGATGCCACTACCTATAATGCAGGTACGGGTGTATTGGTAAATACAGATAACCTTTGTTTTGCAGGTGGCTCCTACACAGGTAATGTGTCGCTCATTCCTGCTTTCTTACAATCTACCGTACAATACAGTTGGTCGGTGTCGCCCAATCTTGATGTAGCTATCTCTAACCCAGCCATTGCTAATCCCACGCTTACGTTTACCAACAACGTAACCCGAATTTATGAAATCACTATTGTAGCTACCGACCGCTTTGGTTGTGCTATTACGGAAACCCATACGCTCACCGTTGACCCACCGGTAGATGCTGACTTGCAAGACCAGACCATCTGTTTTGATACCGACTTGCAATACGACCTCACTGATATGTTTGCCAACCCGGCTCTGGGTATTGTAGCCCCCGGTTTACCCGGTCAAGAGATTCAAGGCGCTACCACCCCCGGTGGTACTTTTGAATTGGTGAGCGCTGTAGATCACCTTGGCGCTGATGTATCGGCGCTTACCTCTATTTCGGCAGGCGGTACTTTATTTTATCCGGTTGCGGGTATCTACACCATTCGTTATTATATTTCCAATGATGGAAACAGCAGTGGTTTGGATAACAACTGTGAAGATGAATCTACAGCAGTACTCTACATCATTCCCCAACCTTCCATCACCTTTGATGTAATAGACGGACTTTGCCTCAGTGCCGATGATTACCCACGCGACCTCCGTCAATACTATGCCTTAGCAACTCCGCCCGGCGCCGTTTCCATCTTGCCCGGCGATCCGCAATTCACCATTGCCACCGCTTCTTTGGGCAATGCTACCATTGACCCCGATGGACAAAACTTCCAACCCACACTCGGATACTACGGACCGGTAGAAGTATGTGTAACCAGTTCTTATACACTCAACGGCGTACTTTGTACCGATACCAAGTGCGATATTATTCAGATTTTAGAACCCATTACCCACACCCGAGTTTGTAACTGTACAGGAGGTTCCGACTTTACCTTAGATATCACCCTCAATGGAGGATTACCTGCCCAGTTTGGTGGCGGTAGCGGTCCAGAGTCGTTCTATAACATAGACTTCCTTTTAGGTGTAACCTCGCCTGCCACTCCGCCTACCACTATTCAAAATGGCGGTACTTTCACCGTAACCGTTGTAGGTGGTCAGCCTTATATTATTAGAGTATGGGACGGAGTAGGCTGCGAATACTTTGTTACCGGCACCTGCGGCAATAACGCCCAAGTTGATTACCTCGGGCTTAATGGCAACTATTGCTTTAATGACCCCCCAACTACTTTGTACGACCAACGATTCTATGACTTGGTGGCAGGTAATGAACCCCCGCAACTTTGTAACGGTTTCAATTTATTGGAACTTTATACTTGGGAAATCAACACTAATAATTCCGGCTTTGTAAATGGTACCGATGCCAACGGCTTAGATGATGACCTAACCAACCCCGGTCAGGCAGTATTTATACCTCAAAATGCCGGACCCGGTATGCACGTTATCCGCTATTGCATAGACTTTTCGCAATGCCCCGATTACAGTGCAGCCCTCGGTCAGTGTATAGTGTGCGAAGAAAAAATAGTGTATGTTTATCCCGAATTTGACCCATCGTTTGAAACAAACGTACCTGCGGTGATCTGTGGCACACCTGCAACTCCTATCAATCTGGTGCTTGATGACATTGCTAATGTAACTAACACCTTTAACACCTATGCTCCTTTCTTTGACCCCAACAATACCAACCCCATACCAGATGTAGAGGAGTATGTACAGTGGTCGGTGAATGGCAATCCGCTTGCAACCAACCCCGATGGAAGCGCCGATTTTGTGCCTACCAATGCTGGGGTAAACATTATCAGGGTGGAAGTAGGGTACGAAGACTGTGTGTATGAAGCCATAAGAGCGGTAAATGTAGTAGAGGCAGTTAATGCAACCTTAAGCGGCGATATTACCATCTGCTCTAATCCCAGCCAGCAGTTTAATCTTACCCAATTATTCATACCTAATATCACTACCCCCGGCGGTACTTGGTCAGTAGTTGGCGCAGCGCCAACCGGTACACAAGTAAGTGGCGATGTATTGAGTTATGATGTAACTGTAATAGACCCATCTTCTCTTATTACCATTCGCTATGCAGTGGGCAATATCGCTAATGGAACGCCCGACCCGGCTGATGGCGACTGCTACGGCGAGTTTGACGTAAACATCACCCTCGACCGTACTCCTGATACCCGCAACTTCGACTTGCCCGATGTGGTTTGCTCAGGTGGGCTCAACCTTATTTTGGCAGACTACCTCCAGCCCATAGCCGGCGCTACAGGTACATTCTCTTCTACCGCTATTCTAACCGGCGGTGATACCGAGCTTGACCTAACCGCTACGGGTCCCGGTATTTATACGGTTACTTATACTGAAACCGTAGGTACTTGCACCAACAGCATTACTGAAACCATTCAGGTTGTTGAAGGTGGCGGTACAGTAAACCTCACTGCTACCCAAACCAATGTATGTATTGACCAAATTCCATTTGACCTCACCGCTTTAGAAGGCGGTTCAACGCCGGGCGGCACATGGAGCGGTCCGGGTGTCTTTGGCAACTTACTGTTTGCTACCGGTACCGGTACTTACACAGTTACTTATTGTGTAAACGCACCCATTTGTCAGGTTTGTCAATCTACTATTATACAAGTAGTGCCCACTATTACCAGTGCAGGGGTACTACGCAGCGATGATATCTGTATCACCCCCGCAGATTTAGCCGGTAACCCCTCCGACTTCCAGCAATTTAACTTAAATGTATTGTTAGATAACACTACTCCCGGCGGTACATGGTCGTTAGGCGCTGTTCCCTTGGGTGCAAATGGAGTTATTAACGGTAATGTACTTAGCTACCAAATTTTAGATGGCGGTGCGCTAGGTAATTATGCCTTTGTTATCCAATATACAGTTGGAACTAACGGTGCCGGCGGTGGTTGTGAAGAAGTTAGCCTTGTAGGCGATATTACTATTCGCATGTCCAATCCGCTTTGGGACGCGCCTTCTTCATTCTGCACTGTAGATGGCTCTATCAACTTAAACGATTACTTCCTGCCCACCGGACCACTTGGCACTATCGGAACAACTACAACCGGTTTGTGGTCTATACAAAATGCAAATGGAACACCCTACACAGGTACTGCATTTACAGGTATTGGCTCACCAACAGGTACTTGGAATGTTTTGGACGAAACCCCCGGCTTGTACGCACTTACTTGGTACATTAATACCCCTGCCTCTTGTTTTGGTGTATCGCATACCGAAATTATTGAAATAGAGCAATGCCCCTGTCCACAATTCAACATTTTAACGGCTGATGCTACCGCTATTTGTGAAAACGGTGGTTCCTCTACTGTTACACTTTTTGCCAATCCCGTTTTTGCAGGTGCACAAATTAGATTTGGCGCTACATTAAGTTCGCTTGGCGCAAATAATCCCTATGATGTTGCTCCTCCTATATCGTTGGGTTCATCAGGTGCGTTTGTAGTGGCTAGTAGCGCTCAGGCTTCTCTGACTATTGATAACGGCGATTTAGGCGCTACTCCCATTTGCAATCCGGCAGAATATACCATTTATGCCTACCTTGATAATCCGGCAGCAGTTATTGGTATGGATTCCACTTGCGCGCCTTTTGTGGTAACAACGGTTACCGTTTGGCCAGATCCCGCAAATGCGATACTTACAACTACAACCAATGAGTGCACCACCACTTTTACCAGTAGTTGTCCTAATTATATTGTTTCACCCAGCACTTATGTAGCATCACCCGGCGACTCTGATACCTTTACCACAGTAACGGTGAGTGGTGGATCAGGTAGTCCTTGTGCTAATTTCGTGGCAAACAATACAGTGTTTATTCCTGCCTGCGACCAACTCTGCCCCGATATTGATGACTTACAAGCATCGGTAAATAGTATTTGTGGCAATGCTGCCAATGCAGATTTCATTGCTATTGTTGAACAAGAATTAGTGGGTGTGGACATTACTTTTGGTTACACTTTAGCACCAACCATCATCAGTAATCCGAATGATCTTCCCGTTGGGCTCACAATAATCGGTATCAACCCCGCTGCCCTCCTTTCAGGCAATTATGTTGCGCAGGTATCAGGTATAGCGCTACCGGCACCTAATCCCACACTTGGTCAGTGTGAACCAATTACTTATGTTGTTTATGCATTTGTAACGAATGGCGATGCAAACGGTGCCGGATTGACTGCCAACTGCCGTCCGGTTGCTATGACCACAGTAACGGTATATCCCGACCCAAGTTTAATAGCTGTAACGCCTATCCTTAATACCAATGGGTTATCTTGTACCTATACGATGACTCCTTCCTGCCCCGGATTTTTAGTCTATCCGGCAATATACACCGCCAATCCCGGCAATCCTGCTACAAATGTAGCTGTATCTGTAGCCGGTTCATCGGGCGGACCTTGCGGTACTACGGTTAACACAGTTTCCGTAAATGTTCCCGCCTGCGATGCTTGTGTTATCGGTTTTAATCCTCCCGGTATTGTTTGTGGCACAGGCACTCTCAACTTAGCCAATTACACTGCATTCTTAGGTGGTACATGGACAATCGAAAACATCGGAACAACCGGAGGCTCAATCGATGGTGGCTCATCAGGCATTACTGGTATTTTAGACCTCTCAACTGTCAATTATATTGGAGGGGTTGCTTTGATGCAGGTATCATACACTTTGCCCGCAAGTTCTACCTGCTCAGTAACGACCGAAACACACTTTATAACCATTTATGAATCTGTTAGCGTAAACTTAGACCCCACCCCAGGTACAGAATTTTGTATGGGAAGTGGTCAACTACCTTTTAATGTAAATAACTATTGGAACGCACTTACTACTACAGGTGGAACATGGACAGTAGCCGGTCCTGATCCGGCATCATTAACAGTTGTAGATCCCTTAACAACTAACTTCGATCCGTCATTACCTGGTACGTATGTACTAACCTATTCGGTTGAAAACGGACCTTGTGCAGCTACCGGCAGCATTACCGTTACCGTTTACCCCGCACTCAACACAACCATAACAGCCATTACGGTATGCGAAAGCCCGAGCGGCACCATTAACCTACCGGCAATGTTAACCCCAACCACAACACTGGGAGGTTTATTTGGTGTAGTTTCAACGAGTTCAGCCGGCTTAACAGCCACGTTAAGCCCCTCTACTACCCAACTTACCTATGCTATCAACCCGTCAGCAACCTTGCCATATACTATAACGGTAAGTTATACCGTAACAAGTTTGAGTGGCACGGTAGGTTGCGCAACTTCCACTAGTACAGCCATCATCACCATTACGGGCGCCACGGAAACGGGCTTTGACCTACCCGATGCATGG
>DDVC01000058.1 GCA_002345145.1 Bacteroidetes bacterium UBA2322 | reverse complement strand
GCGCCATGAACTTGCAGGGTGGGCTGTAACTAAGCAGCTAATGTTTTTAATAAATCTGTGCCAATCAGCCGCATCTGTGTTATCTGTGTGCTAATTGCTGCCAGAAATCTTACCAAATAGCCTTCAAATACGCCATGAACTTGCAGGGTGGGCATTACCTAAGTGGACACGTTTGGAGATAGCTCCTATTGGGTCATGCCGTAAAACCAACCACACCTTACCCTTTTAATAAGCGCCTGAAACCCAAGGGCTATTTGCGCAAAGACTGCGGACGGATGCCAAATTCCTCCAAGAAAGACTTTGAAAAATACCCAAGCGAAGCAAAGCCTACCAGATAAGCAATTTCGGAAATGGAGAGTTGTGAGGTTTCGAGGAGGATTTTACCTTTCTCTAACCGGTATCGGCGAATAAAACCGGCAATGGAGAGATTGGTGAGGGCTTTTATTTTTCGGTAAAGTTGTGCTTGGCTAATGCCCGATAGTCGGCAAAACTCGGGTATATCAAATTCAGTGTTGTCTAAATGTTGGTCTAAGATATTGGTTAGTTTTTTCAAAAAAGCATGTTCAAAGTCAATATCAAGATTTGGCGAGTTGGGTTCGGTTGTGGTGTTGGTTTCGGGCAGGGGTAAATCGGTGATTTGGGTTGCTTGTATAAGCGAAGCGGCAAATCTGATTTGCATTTTTCGGCGCAGCTCCAGCAGGTTGCTCAGGGTGGTTAATAATTCTTCTTTGTTAAAAGGTTTGGCAAGGTAAGCATCGGCGCCTTTTTTAAGACCGGCAATGCGATGTTGCACTTCGGCTTTGGCAGTGAGCAGTACAATAGGAATGTGGCTGGTGTGCTCGTGGCTTTTAAGGAATTGGCATACTTCAAAACCATCTTTATGAGGCATCATCACGTCGCTTATAATGAGGTCAGGAATGAGTTGCAGGGCAAGGTCTATACCCTGTTGCCCGTTGTAAGCATGGCTTAAATGATAGTAGTGTTGTAATAAAGTGTGGAGAAAATCTGCCACATCGGGGTTATCTTCTATAAGCAGCAGGGTGGGTTTAATTTCGTTGGCAGTAACCGTTTCTTCATTCAGTTGGTTATCATTACTTGCCAAAGGCAATTCAGTAAGGTTATTTAAAGCCTCGTTGGCAGTAAGTGGGGCAAGGTGAGTAATGGGCAGGAGTACAGTAAAGGTGGTTGCTATATTGGGTTGGCTTGTTACGGTTATGCTGCCGCCCATAGCCTTTACCAGCTCTTGTGTAAGCGCCAGCCCAATGCCCGTGCCACCGGTTTTGGCTTTAATGAGGTTGTTGGCTTGGTAAAAACGGTCAAAGATAAAAGGGAGGTCAGTAGGTGAAATGCCTACGCCGGTATCTGTAACCCGTAAGCGCAACTGAGGTTTGCCCGATGAATCCTGTATATTGTCAATGCTCAAAACCACTTGCCCCCCGGCTGGGGTAAATTTAATGGCATTGGAGAGCAGGTTATACACAATTTGCAAAATGCGTTCGGGGTCATAGTCCATTACAATTTCGGCATCTATGATTTGGGTTTGTAAGGATATCTGTTGGGTATTGGCAAGAGATTGGAGGCTTTCTACAATATAGCGGAGGTAAGGTACTATATTGCCCTGCACCCATTGTAGTTGTAGGTTACCGGATTCAAGTTTTGATAAATCGAGGAGCTGGTTTATAAGGCGCAGCAGGTTTTCGCCGCTGCGTTGAATAAGATTCAGTTTGGAGGTAACAGTTGGCGGCTGCATGGTTTTGTTTAAATCTACCGCCAGCTCTTCGCCTGCGCCCAAAATAACGGTAAGCGGGGTGCGAAACTCGTGGGTAATGTTGGTAAAGAATCGGTTTTTAAAGTCGTCGAGTTCTTTAAGGCGATGGTTTTCTTGTCGCTCCCACTGTCGGCGAAGTTGGTATCGGTAGCCGGTATATATTGCCAAGGTGGTAAAGAGGAGGTAAAAAAGATAAGCCCAATTGGTAAGCCACCAAGGGGGTAAGATGCGTATATGGAGGGTAGCAGGCTGTTCTGCCCAAGTGCCGTCGTTGTTAGAGCCCAGCACGTTAAAGGTATAATTACCCGGTTTCAGATTGGCAAACTGTATGGTATTTTTGTTGTTTAGTTCTACCCAGTTGGGGTTTAGTCCTACAAGTTGGTATCGGTATTGGTTTTGGTTGGGGTTGGTAAAATCGAGTGCGGCAAATTCAATGGTTAGAAGATTTTGGTCGTGTTGCAGGGTAATGTTTTGGGTGTAAGCAATGTCGGCAGGGAGCAAAACAGTTTGTGAGGGGTTATTACCGGTTGTAAGTTGTTTGGGCAGTTGAATTTGGGCAAGTTGGTTGTTTACATATAATCGGGTAATGTGAACCACCGGAGGTCGGCGGTTAAATTGGAGGCTATCGGGGTGAAAATAGGCTACGCCGTTTACTCCGCCAAAAAGCAGGTGTCCGGATTGGGTTTTCAGATAACTGGCTTTGTTAAACTCCTTGCAGGGTAAGCCGTCTGTAATAGTAAAATTTTGTACGGTTTCGGTACGCACATGAAAACGGCAAAGCCCGTTGTTGGTACTGAGCCAAATATGTCCTTGCTCATCGGGTAGTATGCCATATATTACGTTATCGGGCAACCCTTGTTCTCGTTTATAGTGTTTAAAAGCGCCTGTTTGCCTGTCCATTCTATTTAAACCGCCGCCTTTGGTGCCTATCCACAAGAAGCGCTGGGGTTCTAAGGGGTCTTCTAAAATGCACATGACCACATTGTTAGACAGTGATTGGCGGTTTTGGGGGTTGGTTTGGTAATGGGTAAAGGTGAACCCCTGCTCGGTAGGGGCAGCATCAATAAAGCCTTCTATATCGGTAATCCATATCTCGTTGTTTTTCCCGATGAACAGGTTGTTAGCAGCAGCGTCGTTGAAGCGCGTAAATTTTTGAGGCGTATCAAAGGGGTAAAAAGTTTTTTGCCCGGTAGTGGGGTTAATGGTATGCAAACCCTCTTGGGTAACACTAAGCAAATTGCCGTTTGGCAGGCAAACTAAGTCTGCCCCTACCCAATTGTATGGGGTAATTTGACGGGTTTGTCCATCAATGCGCAGGAGTTTATTGTTGTTGTTGCCAAAGTTGGATATGGGGTTGTTAAATTCATTGAGCCACAAGTTGCCGCTTTTATCAAAAGCCGCAGCGAGAAAAAATATGTCCGGTTTATTGTAATTTATAAACCATGAATTGGTGGTGGGCTCAAGATGATGCCATCCTTTGTAGGCGGAATTGGTTGCAACGCTAAAAAAAACATTACCCGATGGGTCTTCATACATTTTGCGCATACTGGCATAAGTGGGTAACTGATTGAATTTTGGTTTAACGGAGTTTCCTTTTAGTAAGCCGTATCCACTGGTACCCAACCATACCACTCCGGAGCGGTCTATGCACAAATCGGTATGATAGTAACTACCTGCATTGGTAAGAGCCTCTTCATTTTGTAGTGTCAGCTCCGGCAAATTGCCCTGTAAAAAATGTTCGGGCTGCCACATACGTACCCCATTTGGGCTATATTGCCATAATTTTCCTTCCGGGTCAAATTGAGAATAAGTAGCACAAGGCATTGTTTCCCATTGAGCAGAATTTTTGTCATGGGTAAATATATATACGTTGCATGCTTTTTCAATTTCTTTATACCATGGCTTAGTTGTATTAACAGCTCTTGTATCGGAAGTAGGTGATTGCTGTTGTACCCACAATGCTCCGTTTTTATCTTCTCCAATAAGGGTACAGGTGGTTTGCACAAGGGCATCATGTATGGGAGTCATTTGTAACGAACCTTCATCAACCCTAAACAATCCTTCGTCTGTGGTAGTTACCAAGCCCAATGCTTTGCTAAATAAAATACCGTTAAACTCAATGTTTTGTTTAGGCGATGGGATAGCGCTAAACTTAGTATAATTAGCCTCAATAGCTACTTGGTTTTGGTTGTGGGCAATGGCTTTTTGGATAACAGCCTGCGGTTGTAGCAGTTTCCACAAAAAAAGTTTATCAGCCACCCAAATACTACCGTCCGGGGTTTGGGTAAAATTTACAGTTTCGCCATCAAACCCCTGCATATTAGCCCAATTAAGGTGCAGAAACCTGCCTTTTTTAGGTATATACACGTCAATGCCTCCCAAATAAGCTACCCACAAATTGCCCTCTTTGTCTTCAAACAGTTTTCTGGTTTCGCCGGCTGCAATAGAATAGGGGTTGAAAGGGTCGGGTAAAAACACTTCAAACCTATACCCGTCATACCTATTCAACCCGTCTTTGGTGGCAACCCACAAAAAATCATCGGAGGTTTGCAATATAGAAAACACCATACCTTGCGATAAACCTTCGTTTACCGGTATGAGTGTTTCCACTTTAGGAGAGCCTGTTTGTGCAAACAAGCCAACAGACAGTAATAGTAATAATAGGTATTTCCTCATTCGTTTTTACACTCAACTTTCCGCTTCACTTTGACTACTTCTTATGTTTAGCAATTATTATGCCCATATAATACTGCCATAGAAAAAATTCTGTGGGCTAAACAATGGCTTTTAAGAAATGTCATGCAAAAGTAAAAAACGAATTAGGATTAGGCAACAGTTTTAGATATTGTTTGGCAATAAATGTGTTTTTTCTGAAAAATTTACCTCGATACGTGTATATAATAACCCCCCAATGATGTTACCGACTAACATCATTGGGGGGTGAATGGTAGCAAATACGCCCGATGGCGCTTCTAATTGTCAAGTCAAGGCACATCAATATGCGGCTCTACAAATCAAACATGCAACCGCAATTACTTCACCACCATAATAGGCAATTGTTCGGTAGTACCACCGGCGCGGCGCAATACGGCATAATACACGCCATTGGGCAGGTAAGAACCGTCAAAACGGAGGGTGTAATTGGTATAAGCCTCCGCAATACCGGTAAACAGGGTGTTCACCTCCTTGCCATCGGCAGTGTAAATGGCAAGCATTACCTCTTCTGCCTCCACATTGGTGAAACTGATGTGCACAATACCCGGCGTAGGATTGGGATAAGCCGACAAACTCAAATCGGGTGGGAGGGACTGGGTTTTACCACTGCACGGATTTACCGTTATACTTGCCGATGCGGTGCAACCACCTGTGCCGGTTACGGTAACGGTATAAGTGCCAAACATGTTTGCCGTAGCCGGATTGCGCAAAACGGTAGCGCCGGTAACGGTGTAACCATTGGGTCCACTCCACGTATAACTGTTTCCGCCCGATGCTACCAACCAAATACGGGTGCAATTGCTGTTGTTGGTAACCACCACATTGGGTGCAGCATTAACGGTAACGGTGCGGCTGGCAGTGCTGATACAACCCGATGCGTTGGTAACGGTAACGGTGTAGGTGCCCGCCACTGCGGGCGTGCGGGTCATGGTAGCGCCACTGAAACTAAACCCACCCGGTCCGCTCCATTGGTAGCTAATGCCGGCAGTGGTGCAGGTAAGGGCAAGGGCAGCATTGGCACAAAGCGTGGTAGCTCCGGTAATGGCGGCGGCAGTAGGCGCGCTCACACTCACCGTTCTGCTGCCCAATGCGGTACAACCCCCTGCACCGGTAACGGTTACTTTATAAGTGCCGCTCATGCCGGTAGTGGCATTGGGCAGGGCGATGGCATTGGTAGCGGCGGTAAACCCTGCCGGACCCGTCCACGCATAACCCACCGCACCGGCGGGCACACTAAAACCAATTGTACCCCCCGAACAAACGGAGGTAGCGCCGGTTATGGCGGCATTGGGTATGGGGTGTACGGTAACATCAATGCTCAAAACAGTGCTGCACTCATTATTGGTGATGGTAACGGTGTAAGCGCCACTCATAGCTACTGTGGCATTGGTGCGGGTAATGCTGCCTCCGGTGGCGGAGTAGCCGTTTGGTCCGCTCCATTGGTATTGGTTGCCGCCGGTGGCTACTAAGCCTATCACGCCGCCGGCGCAAACATTGGTATTGCCGTTTAACGAAACCACCAATCCGGGTGGAATGGTTAAATCTAAAATTTCGGTTAGGCAGTCGGTAACTTGTACGGTATAAATGCCGGGCTGGGTGTAGGTTTGTCCGTTTACTGCCCATGTATAACTGCCGCAGGCGGTAACGGTGGTGGTATTGCCGGTAGTAGGGATGATGGTTAGGTCTAAAATTTCGGTATGGCAGCCAACGGTGTAGTAGTAAATACCTGTTGTGGTATAGGTGTTGTCATCAACATCCCAGTAATAAGTATCACAAGCCGAAGCAGTGGTGGTATAGCCGGTAGAGGGTGTTACAGTTACCACTTCACTTGCCGTAGCTGTACAGCCGTTAGCGCCGGTAACTGTTACGGTATAAGTATCGGAAGTGGTAAAGGTGTTGGTAGCAGTGTTAGGTGAACTGCCACCACTCCAAGCGTAGGTGTTGCCGCCCGATGCGGTGAGTGTAACTTCATCGCAGGCGGCAGCAGTGCCGGTAATGCCGGCAGTAACGGGGGTACAAGTACCGGGGGTGGTAGTTACATTGCTTACGGGGCTGGAGACACTGTTATCTGCATCGCAGTTACATCGGGTATAAACGGTTATGGGGGTGGTTTGGTTGTAGGCTGGCAGGGTGGTACTCCAGTCTATGCCATTGGTAGAATACTGGAGGGTAGAATAGGCAGGACAGGGCATACCGGTAGGTGCGCTAACACTGCCACCCGATAGGGTACAACCGGAGCAAGTGCTGTTTACAATCGTTGCTGCATCGGGCGCAGTGGTAAGGGTGGGGCAAATTACATCGGCTTCATAAGCCCCCAAATCTACGGTGGTAAATTGTATTCGGTCTGCCCCAATAATATCGGTGGTAATACCTGCGGGTATCAGTGCGTTGCTGCCTGCATTAATGGCAGGGCTGCCCGGCTGAAGGCGCAAGCCGTCATCTGTAGTGCGGTGTATGCCATCGGGTCCTGCGGGGTTAGCGGGGTTTACAAAGAGCGGGTTGGCATTGGTAGCACCGGTATATCCCCCCTGTACTATGGAATTGGTAACAGTAGGGTTGCTACTGATTACATTTGCTATTTCCGTTCCATTGCCCCAGAAGATGCTGTTGCGGATGCTTGGGGAGGATGATTCGTTGTACATTCCGCCGCCGCCGCCGTTTGCTGTATTACCGGAGAAGGTGGTATTGGTGATGCTGGGGGAGGAGGAGAAATTGTACATTCCGCCGCCGTTGCTGCTTGCTGAATTACCGGAGAAGGTGGTATTGGTGATGCTGGGGGAGGAGTAGAAGTAATTGTACATTCCGCCGCCGCTGTTTGCTGAATTACCGGAGAAGGTGGTATTGGTGATGCTGGGGGAGGAGGAGAAGAAATTGTACATTCCGCCGCCTTCGTTAGTTGCTGCATTACCGGAGAAGGTGGCATTGGTGATGGTTGGGGAGGAGGAACGGTTGTACATTCCGCCACCGATGTTTTTAAATACAAAAGTGCTCTCCACCGTAATATTTCCACTTCCACTGGCATTCCCTCCTGTTACCATAAACCCGTCTAATACGGTAGTTGCGCCATCGGATACGGAGAGTACTACGTGATAGGCATTTTCTCCATTGCCTGTAATACTTAGCGTGCTGCCGCTGCCTGTTACCACATCATTGCCATTAAAATCACCGCTGAGTATGGTGGGGTTGTTGGGTATATCTTGGGTAGCGCTGCCGCCTGCGGGGTAGCCGCCATACATAGCCACCCCATTGCGCAGGTGGAAGGTTTTATCTCTGTTATCTGTTGTGGTCATTTCTGAGCCATCGGTATTGTAGGGTTTTCGGGAGGGTATGTAGGTGCCTGTGGCTACGTTTATGCGGTTTACATCGGGGCAGTTCCAAGCTGTGTTTAGTGCTTCATCGAGTGATTTGAAGGCCGTAGCCCAGCTTGTACCATCACCTGATGTGCCGATAGAAGCATCTACGTAGAGGGTAGCGGCGGTGGGGCAAAATACACTAAAACTTTCATTATTTATGAGTATGTTATTTACATAAAACTTAACCTCATAGTCTCCAATCGCCAGATTATTATATTCAAAATTGTATGGTCCTGCCCCGGAACCGGGATAGGAAGTACTGCTGATTAAGACATTGTTTTTTAAAAGATCGGCTTTTACGGTGTTTGGATTGTAAGGATTATTAAATTGATCTTTGAGGTTACTGATTGTTGCCAGCACGGGAGTGCCAAATGATGAAGAGAGTGGCGAAACAGTAAAATCACCACTGTTAAATATCGGGATGTAATTCACCTCAATAGTATTGTTATATGCCTCTACCCCATCTATATAAACCTTGATGGTATAATCGCCAGGGGTACTATAGGAGAAAACAATCGAGTAAGGAGAAATTCCAACCGGTAAATTGAAAAAAATGCCACTTTCTGCATCCTTTTGATATTCAATTTGATAAGGCTCATAGGGATTGCCATATTGATCTCTGATGTTATCAATTTGAAGAACAAACGGGATATTGATAAAAAACTCATTGCCAAAAAGAGTGAAATCAGCACTGGCGAACATTGGAGTAGCATCAGTAACGGCTTGGCGGAACGGGACTGAGCTGTTTGTGAGGGTATTCGCAACTGTGGAGGTTGTAGCGGGCAAGATGCTTAAAACAATGCCCCAAACTGCCAGGATAAGTAATGTCTTTTTCATGTGTTTAACTTATTTAAATGATGAATAAATTACCTCGCACACAGGGAGGTGGATATTGTCTGCTCTTCAGATAAAAAATCAGCAATACAAAATGAGTCGTTGTACATTCCGCCACCCCCAGGTCATTGCTGCATTACCGGAGAAGATGACATTGGAGATGGTTGGGTAAGAGAAACGGTTGCACATTCCGACACCGTTGTTTTTAAATACAAGAATACTCTCTACTGTGATACTGCCACTAATTACAGTGGAACTCCCGCCGCTTACCGTAAACCCGTCTAAAATGGTAGTTGCGTCATCGGATATGGAGAGTACTACGTGCAAGGCGTTTTCGGTGTTGCCTGTAATACTTAGCGTGCTGCCGCTGCCTGTTACCACATCATTGCCATTAAAATCGCCGCTGAGTATGGTGGGGTTGGCAGAGATGTTTCGCTGTGAAACGGCGGTTTCTGTGCCTGCAAAACTGCCGTAGAGTTTTACCCCATTTTTTAAATGAAAGGCGTAATCGCGGTTTGAGGAGCAACCGGTGCAGCCGGTGGGGTAGGCAGCGGGTTTGTAGGTGCCTGCGGCTACCCATACCTCATCGCCGGCGGCTGAGGCGTAAATCATGCCTTGCAAATCGGCAGAGGCGTTTGCCCAAGAGCTGCCATCGCCTGTGCCTGTGGGTTTTACGTAGCGCGTGGCGGCATACAGAGCAGGTGCGTTACTGAAAATAATAAAGAGAGCCAAAAGAAATGTCAGAATAAAAACTGACCTAAGTAAATTGGAAAACAAACTAAACATAGTAAAATTGGTTAGGGGTTTGAAAAAATTTACTGTGCTGCCTATTTTTAAGCCTGCAACTAAGCGTTTCCAATTTTGAGGTATGCTGCGCATTTACCTCTTTCCTGTTTAATACCCCCCAACCCAAGCAGGGTCAGGGGGAGCTGTTTTCTAAAGTTGAGTGAGTTCATATAATTTAAGTTTAGTTAATCAAGTAATCAGTTTTTAACGGAGCATGCATGGCAGTTTTGGAGGGTGAAAAGCAGTTTTTAACCTTTTTTGTATGGTGCAGTTGCACCAAAACCTGTTAGCGTTTTAATATGGGTAGCCATTAACAAATTTAGCAAAAAATTATCTCTATCAGGACAAAATTTTGGCTTGTCATACTTTGGGCTACCCCTATTTTATGCCTACGAAACATGTGGAATTTCATCACTTTTTCACTATGTACAACGTCTTTTCATCAAGCACACCATTAAAAAAATGTTGCAACACCTGTGCAAAAATGGGTGGAGCATCGGGCACTATGGTAAACAACGTCATGCACGATTGCAATTTTTATCATCGGGCTTGCCAAAAATTTCGTAAGCCGTTTTATGCTTATGGGGCATGAGCGCTTCGCAAATTTCTATCAGCCGCATACCCAATATGGGGTGGGCTAAATAGAGGGCTGCCTCCGTTTCATCGGTTATGGCATATTTTTGCGACATGGCGCTCATACCAAGTCCGGCTATTTGAGGAAAAACATACCACATCCAGTGTGTTTCTTTATGACCGTTGCGTATTTCGGTCAGGGCATTGTGGTAGTTGTGAGCTTGTGCTTCCAAAAAACGCTCTAATGGGTATTCTTTGTCCATAATAAAGTTGAGCAGATTAGAAAAAAGTAATTAAAAAAAGGGGCTGCTTTTTACGTAGCGGTGGTTAATCATCTTCCGCTACCGGTGCTTTTGGCCAAAGGTAATAAAACTGCCATAAAGATAAAAAAAAATTTTGACAAGGTTATATTGCTGTCTTTTGTTGGTGTTTATGTACTATTGGTTTATGGATAAACCCAATGGGCTGCTAAAACTTTTAAGGCAAAACAACCAAACAAAATCACTACATTTGCAAGGTAAAATTTACCTCTCTTACCAACAGGTTGTTTAAACACTTGCCACCACCTGCATAGCAATATCAAATTATGAAAACATCATTTTACCCGGTTTCTTTGGTTTTGCAAATTTGGTGTATAGGGCTGTTATATTTGGCAGGAGGATATACCGCAGTGGCGCAGGGAAACAATTGCAATAACCCACTCCTTATAACGGCATTACCCTTTAACCAAACCAACCTTACCAATTGTGGTTTTGGTGATAGTTTCGACCTTCCGGGCGGCAGCGGCTGTGGTAATGGCTCATACCTGCAAGGGCAGGAAATTGTGTATCAACTAACGCCGGCAGTATCGGGCTGTTTTAACATACAGTTGTATAATGTTACAGGTATCCCCGATGCGGGCATTTTTGTCTTTTCGGCTTGCCCGGGCGCCGGTAATATATGTGTAGGTTCATCGGCAGGACAAACCGCTCCGTTCCTAAAAATTGACCTCGTGGCAGGCACGCCTTATTACATTGTTATTGGGAGTCAGCAAACTTTTTTCTCCAATTGCAACGGTTTCAGCCTATACATATCTAACCCCGAGCAAGCGCCGGTAAATGATTTTTGCGAAAATGCCCTCACGCTTACCGGGCTTGGCAGCAATTACAACGCCACTGCCTGCAACGAACCCAACGAATGGACGCCCGATTTTAACAGTATTTTTTTTAACCAATGCACCGGCGGACAGTGGAATTTTAACCACAACGGTGTTTGGTATGTTTTTGAAAACCCCGAACAGCAAACAGTAAGCATAGAAATTTTCAACATACAATGTATAGGCGTTATTGCTAATCCCACCCTGCAAATAGGGGTGTGGAGCAACAATGGCACCTGCAATTTAGCCGATGAGTCGTTTTATGGCTGTTTGGTTACCACCGGCAATGCAGTGTTAAACCTCAATAACCTGCCCGCCGGCAATTTTTACCTGTTTGTTGATGGCTCATCGGGGTCATTATGTACGTGGGAGTTTGCCAGTCAGCAGGTTATAACTTGTTATCCGCCCCAACTAACACCTGTATCAGCATTGGCATACACCCTTTGTGCCAACCAGCTCAGCCCTGTTACTTTTTCCATAGATACCATAGGTACACAACCGGCACACCTGTATTGGCTGCTAAACACCGATACCCTCCAAACCGAAGGACTTACCTTTACCACCACCCCTACTCAAAGCGGCACTTATACCGCCCTTATGCACAATGGCTGCGGCTCAGAGCAAATCAATTTCATGGTTACGGTTATAGAGCCGCCCACTGCCACCATTTCGGGCGGTGGTAATATTTGCCTAAACCAGCCCCAAGACGTAGCTGTTGCCATAACCCTTACCGGTGTTCCGCCCTTTGAAGTACAATACCAGCTAAACGGCGAGCCACAACCGCCCATATCGGGCATTACCGGATTCAGTTTTTCTTTTTTCGCCCAAACTGAGGGCAATTACCAACTCACACAAGTAGCCGATGCCCTTTGCCCAAGTGGTACTGCACAAGGCACAGCCACCATAACGGCAACCGGCTTTTTAGATGCGCCTGTTTTATCGGCAAACGAGGTATTTATTTGTGCCGGCAATAATTTTCCTGACCTTAGTGTGCTGAATGTGGTGGCAGGGGCTGCGGTAAACTGGTTCACCCAATTTCCGGTTGGCGGCACGCCGTTCTTTTCCGGCAATGTGTTGAATGCCAACGACTGGTTTAGCAACACACAGCCCGATACACTAACTGTTTGGGTGCAACAAACGGTAAACGGGTGCATTTCCGATGCCACACCGGTAGCCATTGGCATCATACCCCTGCCCCAGTTAGTTTTGCCCATTTTGCCCGATGTTTGCCTGTACGAACCCATTCCCCAAATCAGCCTCACCACCAATGCCACTGTAACTTGGTATGCAAACAACCCCCAAACCGGCGCTATGCCCATAACATCGGGCGTTACTCTAAACCCGGGCGCATGGATAGATAGCAATGCATCGGGAGCTTTCACGTTTTGGGCTACTGCCACCCAAAACGGCTGTACTTCGTTGCCTGCCGAAACCACTTTTCAGGTATTAGCCCTGCCGCCACCGCCCGCCGCCACCGGCTCGCAGGTTTGCCCCAATGAGCCGCTGCCCACACTAACCGCCACCGCCACGGGCAATATAACTTGGTATGCCGATACTGCACAAACCCTGCCGATTGCGTTGGGCAACACCTTTTTACCCGATGCTGCCGGCACCTATTACCTGCGGCAAACCGACCCCGCTATCGGCTGCACATCGGGCTGGGCGGCGGTAGAGGTGGGTTATTATTTGCCTCCTCTGCCTCCCCTTGCCACCGGCTCGCAGGTTTGCCCCAATGAGCCGCTGCCCACACTAACCGCCACCGCCACGGGCAATATAACTTGGTATGCCGATACTGCCCAAACCCTGCCAATTGCGTTGGGCAACACCTTTTTGCCCGATGCTGCCGGCACCTATTACCTGCGGCAAACCGACCCCGCTACCGGCTGCACATCGGGCTGGGCGGCGGTAGAGGTGGGTTATTATTTGCCTCCTCTGCCTCCCCTTGCCACCGGTGCGCAGGTTTGCCCCAATGAGCCGCTGCCCACACTAACCGCCACCGCCACGGGCAATATAACTTGGTATGCCGATACTGCCCAAACCCTGCCAATTGCGTTGGGCAACACCTTTTTACCCGATGCTGCCGGCACGTACTACCTCCACCAAACCGACCCTGCTACCGGCTGCACATCGGGCTGGGCGGCGGTAGAGGTGGTGGTAATTCCCTATACACAAGCCCCATTTTCTTACCCGCAAACGGTTTACTGTTTGCAAAACGTTTACAGCCAAGCCCCCACGTTTACCAACCCACCGGTATTGGGCGGCATATTCAGCATATCGGGCAATGCAGTAATAGATTCCGTTTCGGGCATCATTAACCTGCAAAGCACCCCATTACAACAGCCTTACACCATTACCTACCTGCCCAATGCCCAATGCCCCCTACCTACCCAGTTTGTATTAGAAACTGCCGATATTGTTTTGCCCACCCTGCCCGAACTATTGGTAGAAGAAGGCAGACCTATAACCATTAATGCCACCGCCATGCTGGGGCAGGAACCCATTAGCTATGTGTGGCAACCGGTAAACGGACTAAGCTGCACTACCTGCCCCGTTACAAGTCTTGCTCCTTGGCAAAATCAATATCTAACCCTCACCGCTACCGATGCCAATGGCTGCACAGCTACTGCTACGGCTGCCATTAGTGTTTACCCGCGCCCCAATTTAACTGTGTTACCCAATGCCTTTTCTCCCAACGGCGATGGGGTAAACGATGTTTTCCGACCCGTTGCCTACCATATTGAACGCTTTGAAATATCGCTATATAACCGATGGGGTGAGTTGGTTTTTGCTGCCACCAATCCCGATGTGGGCTGGAACGGCGAATACCGCAACCAGCCGGCGCCTATGGGCGTTTATGTTTACTATGCCACCATAACCTACCAAAACGGACAAACCGAACAGCTAAAAGGTAATGTAACCTTAGTGCGGTAAGCCCTTTTGGGAAGTGAAAAGTGAAGAGTGAAAAGCGGGTAGTCGGTAAATCATAATTTAACGTGAGGTTGGAATTAAAATGAACGCCCGATAGGGGTAAAGCCTGTGTGTGGTTTAGCTGCACTTGATAAAACGGGCAACAGATTACGGTGCGCTGCACCTATTATTAAAATGGTTTGTAGGTATTTTACCAAGATTGAAGGGCGCTGCCCCTTGTGTGTTACTCACCAAGAGCTATAAAATGGCGCGGTTGGATTTGGATAGGCGCTGCGCACCAAAATATAGGTAGCCATCATGTTAAATCCCACTTTCCGCAACCCCATTGGCGTTTTGAATAATTAACCCAATATCGGGCTACCGGCAGTTGATACCTGCATAGCGTTATGTTAAGTACCAAAAAGGAAGCCTATC
>DDVC01000022.1:3623-21077 GCA_002345145.1 Bacteroidetes bacterium UBA2322 | reverse complement strand
AAGAAAATGAAGTATAAAAACATTAGAGAAGAGGAACTGAAAAACAAAGTGGGTGCAGACTGGTTTAAACAATTTGATACCACCGAAATTTTAGGAAACATAGACTTTACCGTTTTTCCAAAACAAGTTAGTTTGTTTGGAAGAACACCACTATTGTGGGCAGAAGCCAAAACTGGTAATTTTGACATACCTGCCATGTTTGTGCAACTTATTTTAACCATTGGAAAGGCACGAACTTTTGACAAAACGTTGCCACCGGCATTTTTGGGCGCATTTGACTTTAAAAAAATTGCATTTGTGCCCTATATAACTGTTCAAGACATTTTTTATCTTAATGATTTTAACTGGAATGTAACGCCCAGTAATCACGAAACCAAAGAGTTTCAGCTCATCAAAGGTCGTATCGAAAATGCACTTAAACAAAATGCCTACATATACGACTACGAAAAAGATGAAAAAGAACTCAAATTATTCATCAAAAACAATGTGGCAAACGCCACTACAAAAAATACCATTAAAATAGATAAAAACAATTTTATTCCTATTTATTTGCGTTGGATAGATGTTGTAAAACCCATTATTGACGTTAATTGGGACCAACTTAAAAAAGCTAATATCTTAGATAGCGACTTTTACCTTGCCGACCTTTTTGTTGACGATAAAGACACCCAAATAATAGAAGACGATACCACCATTAAAGATAATCTTTTTGTGGTTTTTCAAAACCAAGGCTACAAAATAGCCAAAGAAAACATACGGCAAATGTTTGACGCCACCATTAGCATAAAAAATAAAGATACTTATTTGCAATTTTGGAAACTTTACAAAAGACCTCCCTTAAAAGATTTTCAAAACTACATTATTGAGCGTAGAGATTTACTTGTTCCGCAAGACATTAGAGAACGCAAAGGAGCATTTTTTACCCCACGAATTTGGGTAGAACTATCGCAAAAATATTTAACAGACTATTTGGGCGAAAACTGGCAAGATGACTATTATATTTGGGATTGTGCCGCCGGAACCGGCAACCTTTTAGCAGGATTGACAAACAAGTATAACATTTATGCAAGTACTTTAGACCAAGCAGACGTTAATGTAATGCACGAGCGAATAGACCATGGCGCTAACTTGCTTAAAAACCATGTTTTTCAGTTCGATTTTTTGAATGACGAGTTTACTAAACTGCCCCAAAGTCTGCAAAACATTATTAACGACCCCGAAAAACGTAAGAAACTTGTTATTTATATCAATCCGCCGTATGCGGAAGGTGATAACGTTCGTGGAATAGGAAGAAAAGACGTTCATGTTAGTAGAATACACAGTAAATATCAAATAGTAATGGGCAAAGCAAGTAGTGAAATGTTTGCCCAATTTTTCGCAAGAATATATCAAGAAATACCCAACTGTGTTCTTGCAGAATTTTCAAAGTTGAAAATTCTGCAAGCACCAAATTTCACAGATTTTCGACAATTCTTTCGTGCAAAGCTTGAAAAAATTTTTGTAGTTCCTGCGGAAACTTTTGATAATGTTAAAGGTGATTTTCCAATTGGATTTTTTATTTGGGACACAACAAAAAATAAAGTTTTTGAAAAGATTATAGCTGAAGTTTACGATTCAAAAGGGAATTACATCGGAACAAAAGGAATTACAACTTACGACAACTCAAAATATATCAGCGATTGGCTTGAAACAAATTCAGAAAAAAGATTTACTAACTATGTTGGTCATATGGCATCGGTTGGAAATGACTTTCAAAATCAACGAATGATTTTTGTTGATAATGAAGAAAAAGAAAATTGGAAAAAAGGCGGGAGACACACAAGAATTACAGTAGAAAATTTAATAACTGCTTCAATCTTTTTTGCCGTTCGCAAAGTAATACCAGCCACTTGGCTAAACGATCGCGACCAATTTTTATTTCCAAACGATGGTTGGAAAAACGATATAGAATTTCAAAATGACTGTTTTGCCTATACTTTATTCAATACTAATATTCAAAGTCAATTTGGCGCTAATCATTGGATACCCTTTACTGAGCAAGAAGTAAAAGCGCAGGGCAGGTTTGAAAGTCATTTTATGACGGATTTTATCAATGGTAAAATAAAAACCGAACAAGAAGCAAACTTATTTGGTTCAGCGGTAAATCAAAACGCAAAAAGAGAATTTTCAGAAGAAGCGAAGGCAGTTTTTGATGCAGGTAGAGAACTTTGGAAATACTATCACAGCAAACCCGATGTAAATGTTAATGCAAGTTTGTATGACATTAGAGAGTACTTTCAAGGCAGAAACGAACAAGGAAGAATGAATGCCAAAAGCGAAGACCCAAAGTATATGAACTTAATAAGCTATTTAAGGGAAAAACTTAGGCAACTTGCCGCCAAAATAGAGCCAAAAGTTTATGAGTACGAATTTTTAAAACAATGACAAGGTAAAAACTGCCGCCAACACCCAAACAATAAAACAGCAAACGCTAACCTAAAATCTGTTAAAATTACCCTCTTTTCCCAAGAGTCGATTTGTTCTTTCCTACACGCTATTTTTCTGAAAAAAAACAGGCATTATCACCCTAAAAATGCACCCCAAAACCTTGAAAAACAGACAATCTAAACTCCCCCCTTCTTTGAGGGGGAGAACAAATCGGCTTTGCGGAGAGGGGGGCTATACGAACAAAAAGGGCGGATAGCGCATAGTTATATGCCACTTTAGGACAACACAACTATGGTTACCAAAACGAAAATAATTATCGCAGGAATTGGCGGAGTGGGTGGTTACTTCGGTGGACTACTATCAAATCATTTTCAAACAAATAAAAATATAGAAATTAACTTTTTTGCCCGTGGTGGACACCTTAAAGAAATCCAACACAATGGACTTAAAGTAATAAAAGGCGACAGTGAGTTTATCACCCAACCAACTTTGGCTACGGACAACCCAGCCGAAATGGGCATTGTCGATTTTATTATCATTACCACGAAAAGTTACGACCTTGAAACTATTGTTCAACAATTACAACCTTGTATAAATCAAGACACCATTATTTTACCATTACTTAATGGAGTGGATTGTAAAGAACGAATAAAAAATATTCTCCCCGACAACATCGTTTTAGATGGTTGCGTTTATATAGTTTCTCGTCTGAAACAAGTTGGCGTAATTGAAAATAGCGGTAACATTCAAAAACTTTATTTCGGTCTTGACAATTTTGTTAATGACCGGTTGCTCTTGCTTGAAAGTTTGTTTAAAAAAGCGAATATTGAAGCCTATTTATCCAAAAATATTTCAAAAGTTATTTGGGAAAAGTTTATTTTCCTTTCTCCGACAGCCACGGCTACCTCCTATTTTGACAATTGTATAGGCGAACTTATTGCTGACAACGAAAAACTTACAACGACAGTTGCGTTGATTGAAGAGGTAAAGCAGTTAGCACAAGCAAAACAGATTGTAATTTCGGACGACATAACAGAAAAAACCTTAACCAAATTAAAAATGTTACCTTTCGAATCAACATCTTCAATGCATTCTGACTTTCAATCTAACAAACCGACCAACGAATTAGAAACATTGACTGGATATATTATTAACGAGGGACAGAAATATCATTTAAAGACGCCAATATACATAAAAATATATGAAGAACTTAAAAAGAAGAGCGGCATATAACAGCACCTACCCAAAAGGCGGGGTTTCGTGTTCCAAAGACAGTTTGGTGGTTAATCAAACATTAGTCCCTTAAATCAAGTTTTGTGCTAAAAGTTCCGACTTTCGGGTAGCTGCAAATCGTTAATTGAATTTAAAGTAAATATAAATTTATATGAACCAGAAAGAACTATCATCTCAGTTAACTGACAAAGAGCTACAGGAAGCAGCAAAAAACAACAAACCATCTCACATAATTGATGCATTTTTTATTGGTTTTTTGGTTGGAATAATAATATATAGCTTTGCTGCAAATACGTGGGGGGTAGTTATGCTAATTCCATTGGTTCTAATTTATGCCTTCCTGAAGAAACCCAAGCAATATAAGGCTTTGAAGGAAGAATTAAAAAAACGAAACCTTCAATAATTGTAGCTACTTAGGTACTGCCCATCATGCAGGTTCATGGTGTATTTGCAGGCTGATTGGTAGTATTTCATGCAAAGAACGCAAAGTCTTTGCGACCTTTGTGCTAATCTTTGCGTTCTTTGTGGTTATCACAAGGAGTTTGGTTAAGACCAAGATAAATGGTAAGTAGTTACTACCTTTCAATTTTGCATTACCCAAAATCTTTGTTTTAAGAGATGCGCCCGATAATACATTGCTCCAGTATCTCTTTGCGCCTTTGCGAGAGCTATAAAAACCACATAAAGCAAACAAAATTGCACACACTTACCCAAATAGACGCCATTTTTTTATGAATCAACCTACTGCACTTTTCCAGTATCAACAGTTATGCAATAACCTAATGCCCGTTTACAGTAGGCGCGAAGCAGAACAAACTGCACAAATAGTAGTGGAACACATTACCCAACGCCGCAAATTAGATTGGCACTTGCACCCACTTTTGGCAGTAACCCCGCCGCAGGAAGCCCTAATAATGCAAATAACCCAACAACTGCTTGCCGGAGCGCCGGTTCAATATGTGCTGGGCGAAGCCTTTTTTTACGATATGCTGCTAAAAGTAACGCCCGATGTGCTGATACCCCGCCCCGAAACCGAAGAGCTGATGCTGCTAACAGCCACCCACATAAACCAACTTAGCGCCACTGAACCATATATTTTAGATATAGGTACCGGTAGCGGCTGCATAGCCATAGGCATAAAACGCTTAGCCCCCAAAGCAAAGGTTTGGGCTATTGATATTAGCCCCCATGCGCTTGCCGTGGCAAAAGAAAATGCCCTGCGGTATGGGGTGGATATAACATTTTTGCTTTGCGATATATTAAACCCAAGCCACCACAAACTATTACCCCAAAACCTGCAAGTTATAGTGAGCAATCCGCCCTATATACCCGTAGCAGAGAGCGGGCAACTAATGGCAAGGGTGGTAGAACATGAGCCGCATACAGCACTTTTTGTGCCCGATAATGACCCACTACTGTTTTACCGCGTTATTGCACTGTTTGCACAAATCGCCCTACAGCCGGGCGGAACGTTGTTTTTTGAAACCCACCAATCTTATGCCTATGCAGTGCAAAACCTTCTTCTTACAATGGGTTTTGCGCCTTGCAGCATTATGCCCGATATGAGCGGTAAACCAAGAATGGTAAAGGGTGAAAAAGTAATAGGGTAAGTTGGTATATTTTTAATTAAAACAACTCCCCTTGTTCTTGCAGTTCATTAGCGTCAGGGGTTTTAAGGGTGGCGGGTTGGGCAGTAGTTTTGGGCAAAAGTGGCTCTACTTTGGTGATTTTGTAGGTAGTAACTTTATTACCTAATGTACGCCAGCCCTGCACGTTGGCTACGTTGGTAAACTCCAAAACGGTATGTCCTTTGGTTTTAGTTTTGTCGGTAATGTAGTGGTAGGTAATTACCGGATTGGGTTGGGTATCGGCATAGAGGAGTTCGTATTTTTTGTCCTCGCCGGTAAAGTAGTATTTTTGACCGGTTTTACCTGCCTCTGCCACAAAGCGTTTAACGTAATAAGCCTTGCGCTCGGGGTGGTAGTAAAGGGCAGAAATAACCGTTTCGGGGTTAAATTTTTCCATTACCCACAAAGTAGCGGCATCGTAGCGGTTGGTCAGTTCAAAATCGGTTAGTTCAAAACTGCCGTCTTTGTGCACTAAGAGTATGCGCTCTCCGGTGTCGAACTCGCCCAGCAGTTTACCCCTGCCATCGGTATTGAGCTTGCCCACACTGTCATCAAACCAAATTTTGCGCCCGCCTTGGGTAGATGCTCCAATGCCTTTTTGAACAATTTTTCGTATCGGGTGCGGGGTTAGTATATTACCCTTAGCATCGCGCCCTTTAATGGCAAGCTCACCAAAATCGTATTCAAAATCCTTAACCTTTGCTTTGCTGGCAGCCGACAGGTGAACCTGTACCACCTCAGCCTCAGAGTTGGGGTGAACCGATAGGTAAAGCAATTTAGAGCCTTTACCTGCGCCCGATGTTAAGTCGTACTCCTTATCGCGGGTAATGGCAGTAACGGCAAACCGTTTTACGTAATTTCGTCCGGCGGTGGCATCAAGGTAAATAGCATGGTAAATGCGGCGTTCATCATTTTTGCGCCACACATCTATATGTACAATATCTTTACCCACAAAAGTTTTATCGGCAACTTTGGTTACTAAAAACCGCCCATCTGACCTAAACACAACGATGTCGTCAATATCCGAACAATCGCAAACATACTCGTCTTTTTTCAAACCATATCCCATAAAACCGTCTTTTCGGTTTACGTAGAGTTTTTGGTTTGCCTGTGCCACCTGTGCTACGGCAATGGTATCAAAATTGCGCAGTTCGGTTTTGCGGTCGCGGTCTTTACCATACTTTTTGAGCAGGTTATTAAAGTAATCTACCGCATAATCGGTAAGGTTTGCCAAGTTATGTTTTATGGCAGCTATTTCCTCTTCCAGCGCTCTAATGGCTTCATCGGCTTTAAAGGCATCGTATTTACTGATGCGTTTAATTTTTATTTCGGTCAGTCTGATGATGTCCTCGCGGGTAATTTCGCGCAAAAAGTTTTTGGTGTAGGGTTTCAGTCCTTTGTCAATGGTTTCTATTACCGCCTCAAAGGTTTCGCACTCCTCTATTTTTCGGTAGATGCGTTTTTCTATAAAGATTTTTTCGAGCGAGGCAAAAAACAGTTTTTCCAATAGGGTTTTGAGCTTAAACTCCAACTCCAATTTGAGCAGCGCAAGGGTGTGTTGGGTAGAGAGTTTTAGCAACTCATGCACACTAATAAAGCGCGGTTTTTTGTCTATAATAAGGCAGCAAGAGGGCGATATAGAAACCTCGCAATCAGTAAAAGCATACAAGGCATCAATGGTAACATCGGGCGATACGCCGGGCGGCAGTTCAATGTGAATTTCTACGTCTTTGGCGGTATTGTCGGTTACTTTTTTAATTTTGATTTTACCCTTATCGTTTGCCTTAATGATAGAATCAATAAGGCTGGACGTGGTAGTGCTAAAAGGAATATCCCTAATAATGAGTGTTTTTTTGTCTAAGGTTTCAATTTTGGCGCGCACCCTTACCTTGCCGCCGCGCTGCCCCTCGCGGTAGTCGGTACAATCTGCCATGCCACCGGTAGCAAAATCGGGGAAAAGGGTAAACTCCTTGCCCCTCAGCACACTGATAGAGGCTTTACACAGTTCCTGAAAATTATGCGGCAGTATGCGGGTAGAGAGCCCCACGGCAATGCCATCAACCCCCTGCGCCAGCAGAAGCGGAAATTTGAGCGGCAGGTTTACCGGTTCTTTTTTGCGCCCGTCGTAAGAAAGTTGCCACTCGGTAATATCGGGGTTAAAAGCCACTTCCAGCGCAAATTTCGATAATCGGGCTTCTATGTATCGGGCTGCGGCTGCGCTATCGCCGGTTCTAAAATCGCCCCAGTTGCCCTGCGTATCTATGAGCAGGTTTTTTTGTCCCATATTTACCAATGCCTCGTAAATAGAAGCATCGCCGTGCGGGTGGTATTGCATGGTTTGCCCTATTACGTTGGCTACTTTGTTGTAGCGTCCGTCGTCCATTTCTTTAAGAGCGTGCATCAGGCGGCGCTGTACGGGTTTAAGTCCGTCTTCTAAGGAGGGCACGGCGCGGTCTAAAATTACGTAAGAGGCATAATCCAAAAACCACAGTTTGTAAAGGTCGTTTACATGTGGCAGTTCGGGCGAGTTATGTTGTTGGGGGTTGTTTTCCATGAGATGGTTAAGTAAAGAGAGAGGTGTATGCGAAAAAAGTGGTTCACCAAGTAAAAGTTAAATAGAACCGGAGTAGGGGAGCGATTTTATAAAGGCTTCCATGTATACAAAATCGGGTGTGCCATTATTGCTTGGCAGGTTAATGCTTATTTGTTTCATGCGTGTTTGGCTGCATTTTCGACCGTAGTTATATCTGTACTGTTCCATGTTTAAAATAGTTGTCAAAAATAAAGCTGTAAATTTGTTTAGCGCAAAATTAGGAACCAGTTTTTCTACGTGGTCGCTTGCCGAAAAGTTAGTTGGTTGATAGGTGCAATAACCTATAACGGCGCTATCAATGGTAAGAACATTACCTGTTTCGGTGTAGTAGTCGTAAAAATTTTCAACACCATTATTGGTGGCTTGGGTGGTAACATAGGGATACTGTCCTATGCCAAACTCTTCCAACTCTAATACTGAGGTAGTTTTAGTTCCTGAAATAGCAAAAAGTTCGCTTATTTTAAAGGGTTGCCAAGTGGTGGGTTGGAGGTCAATGTTTGCTTGTGCATAAGGCAAATTTTGAACTTGATTGGTCAATTTATTGCTCAGTAAAAAAGTAGCATACTGCAAAAGCGTTTGGATAAAATGGTCTTTGGATAGTTTAGCATAATCTGTTTGCATGTAGGCTTCGGCACACCATTCATCGGTAAAGGATACCGTTTTGTTTACACTTAATCCGGCTATCTCTTTTCGGTTTAGGTAGGTTGCCAGCCAAAGCTGTTTTATGTTTTCCCATTGTGCGTAAGCATCAAATCTTCCCTGTATTTTGCGTTTTACAAAGCCGTCATTTTTAAAGTAGCCAAAAAAAGTTTCTTTGTTTTTGGGGTGGGGTTTGTGTGCGGTAAAAATCATAATGCAAGAAACTACACCTACTTTTGAATTAAAAAACAATTCATCGGGCATAGATAATACAGCTTCTAAGGTGTGTTTTTTGAGCAGTTCTTGTTTATAGTTTAACACCTTACCACTTGTAGCCAATGCGCTTTGCATAGGTACAATGGCAATACAAGCGCCTCCATCTACAAGACATGCCAAGTTGTTGAGTATAAACGCTAATTCGTCTGTGTCCGATTTTTTGTTAGACTTATATGGCGGATTTAAAAATCCTGCCGTTGGTTTTTTTAGCTTAACCTCCTCCATGATATTTTCATCAAAGCAGCTTCCGTTTAAGATAGTGGCTTTACCATCTTGGTGGATATACATGTTAGATATAGCCAAAGCAAAAATGTGGGCTTGATATTCTATGCCAATAAGTTGGTTGGCTTTAATGTGTGCAATTTTCTGTTTATCGCCTTTGGCATCCGCTATCATTTTTCTCATTGCGGCTATCAAAAAACCGCCGGTGCCGGTGCAATTGTCTAAGGCTACGGTATTTTGGTTTACTTGTGCAAGGTCGGCAAACAACTCGGTAATGTGCGGCGGGGTTAAAACAATACCTAAACCCTTATCGCTATTAGCATACCGAAGGAACTCTATGTATAACTGCCCCAATACGTCAAAGTATTCGTGCGTTTTTATGAATTGGTTGATGTTGGCATCTATTTCGTCAATTATCTCTTTTAATACTTTATCTTTGGTTGATAACGAAGTATCGGTTTTGATAAAGCTGAACTGTATGCTAAGGTTTTCCAGTTTTTTGCCCGAAATATGGGCTTCTTCCAATTTTTCTAAGACTGTTGCGGTCAAAAAATCGGCTAAACTTTTTGGTGTTGTCTTTTTTGCATACGAAGCTCTAAACGCAGCATCTTCTAATGCTATTAAGATGCAGCTAATTAGTAAACTCCTTTGGCTTTCAAGAATTTTGTAATTATGTAGTTTTTCATTCAGGGTTTTGGTAAAAGTAACAAGTGTGTTGTAATCTTGTCTGAATTTTAGCGGACTTTTTAAATAACCGTTTAAATAATCGGGAATGGGTAAAAGTTTATCGCCAAAAATTTCTATAGGTTTTCTCTCGCCTTTCAGGTGCAAAAAATGAGATACTTTCAAGGTTTGCCTTTCCTCGCCGCTTACGGCAATGGCTATCACATCAAACTCTCTGGAAAGGAACGATGCGTATAATAAAGCGCCATCTACTGCAAAATCAGCGTATTTGTCTTTATTAGAACTTTCATGTTTATTTACCTCTGCTTTACATTCTATTACCACTAATAAATCGGGGTGATGCAGAAACGAAATAATAAATTCCGGTCTGCCTTTACCAATTCCTTTTTTAGAGGCATTTTTAAGCAGTTTGTCAATTTTAGCTATATCTGAGGCTTGTTCTTCAATAATGATAAGGTTATTATACCTCTCAAAATGCTCATAAACAAGTCGCTCGGTTTTCTTTTCGTTAGTCATTAGCGCTCAATTCTGTTTGGCTATAAAATTACTAAACCTCCTCTTCTACCGATGATTCCACTGCCGGCTCGGTCAGTTCTTCTTCCACGCGCAGGTTTTCTATGATAAACTCTTGTCGGTCGGGGGTATTTTTACCCATGTAGTAGGAGAGGAGTTTATGAATGGTGGACTCTTGGCTGAGCAAAACAGGTTGCAGGCGAATATCTGCCCCAATGAATTTACCAAACTCATCGGGCGAAATTTCACCTAAGCCTTTAAATCGGGTAATTTCGGGTTTGCCGCGCAGTTTGTTAATGGCTTGTTGTTTTTCTTGCTCGTTGTAGCAGTAAAACGTTTGTTGTTTATCGCGCACCCTAAACAGGGGGGTATCTAAAATAAACAGGTGTTGGTTGCGCACCAAATCGGGAAAAAACTGTAAGAAAAAGGTCATCAGCAGCAGGCGTATGTGCATACCGTCCACGTCGGCATCGGTGGCTATCACTATTTTGTTGTAGCGCAGCCCGTCTAAGCCGTCTTCTATATTTAGGGCATGTTGCAGCAGGTTAAACTCTTCGTTTTGATACACTATTTTTTTGCTGCTGCCAAAACAGTTAAGGGGTTTACCGCGAAGGCTAAACACGGCTTGCGATTCTACGTTTCGGGCTTTGGTAATAGAGCCGCTGGCAGAGTCGCCTTCGGTAATAAATAAGGTAGCGTTGTATTTTTTATTGCCGCCGGCATCTTCGTTTAGGTGGAAGCGGCAGTCGCGCAGTTTTTTGTTGTGCAGGTTGGCTTTTTTGGCTTGTTGTTTGGCAAGTTGTTTAATACCGCTCAGTTCTTTGCGCTCCCTTTCCGATTGCATAATACGTTTGAGCAGCGCTTCGGCTATGGCAGGGTTTTTATGTAGGTAGTTGTCTAATTGTTCTTTCAGAAAATCGTTTACAAAGGCGCGCACAGTAGCGCCTTCGGGGGCTATATTGGTAGAGCCGAGTTTGGTTTTGGTTTGCGATTCAAAAACGGGCTCTTCTATGCGTACACTAATGGCGGCAATGATAGAGGAACGAATATCGGAAGTATCAAAATTTTTGTTGTAAAACTCCCGAATGGTTTTTACCACTGCCTCTTTAAAAGCAATGAGGTGGGTGCCGCCCAGCGGGGTGTATTGTCCGTTTACAAAAGAGTAGTACTCCTCTCCGTATTGGTCGCCATGCGTAAGGGCTACTTCTATATCGTACCCTTTCAGGTGAATAATGGGGTAGCGCAGCTCATCGGTATTGGTTTTTCGGCTGAGCAGGTCAAGTAAGCCGTTTTTGGAGAGGTACTGTTGCCCGTTTAGGTAAATGCTCAGTCCGGCATTAAGATAGGCGTAGTTCCAGAGTTGGTTTTCAATATGCTCGGCTATAAAGTGGTAGTTTTTAAAAATCTGGTCATCGGGCTCAAAACTGATAAACGTACCATTTACCTCTTTGGTAGGCGCAATGGGGTAGTCTTTTATGAGTTCGCCACGCTCAAACTCGGCTTTTTTCATTTCGCCGTCTCGTACTGAGTAGATAGTAAATTTTTTGGCAAGGGCGTTTACCGCCTTGGTGCCCACGCCGTTGAGCCCTACCGATTTTTTGAAAGCTTTTGAGTCATACTTGCCGCCGGTATTTATTTTTGAAACGCAATCCAGCACCTTGCCCAGCGGAATACCCCGCCCATAATCGCGCACTTCTATGCGTTCGCCGCTGAGTTTAATGTCTATTTTTTTGCCAAAACCCATTACATACTCGTCTATGGAGTTGTCTATCACTTCTTTAATAAGTATGTAAATGCCATCATCGGCTGAGCTGCCATCGCCGGTTTTGCCTATATACATGCCCGGGCGAAGCCGTATATGTTCGCGCCAGTCGAGCGAGCGTATGTTGTCTTCGGTATATTCATGTAGCAGTGCGTCTTGCGGTGCTGCTGTTTTGTCTTTTGCCATAGTATAAGGAAAAGGTGAAAGGTGAAAACTGGGAGAATACTAATTTACTGCCCGATGGACAGCGCTAAGGTACAACACGAATGGTGTAAACAACAATTTTTGAACGCCGGTTGAAAATGTGCCAATAAGTTTACTGTTGTGAAATGGTCTTACCGTAAACCCGATGTTTACAAATGCCGGTTACAAAATAGAAAGCAATGCAGGTTGGGCGCAAAGATACTAATTATTTTTGCAAAAACCTGTCAAAATGCCAAAAAAATTTGTTAAAGCAGGTATTTGCTTTGAAATAAACAACGCACGCAAAGGAGCAGTTTTTTTTCCCCGATGTTTGTGTGCTTTGTAAAAAATAACTCACGCAAAGACGCAAAGACGCAGGTGATTTTTGATTGCCCCGAAATCCCGTAACTCACAACTAACTCCACCTTTTTTGCTTTGCGTCTTTGCGCCTTTGCGTGACACCTAACCGTTAAACTTGGTTTTCCCATTTGGCAAGTGCTTGGCGGAGGGTTTGTGCGGTATCTTCTACGGCAAGGGTATTGGCGGCAGCCCATGCGCCCATTTCAGACGAGGCATACCATTTTACCTTGTTTTTTTCGCGCAGGGGTGGGTAAAACTCTATGTGAAACCGATACCATGTGTGTGCATCGGCATATTGGGGGCTGTTTACCGGTGTTTGGTGTATGCACATCATATACGGAAAAGGGCGGTCAAAAACATGGTCAAAAGCGCCGGTTATTTGTCTAAGTATTTGGGCAAGCGCGGTAATATGGGCAGGGGTAAACTGGTCAAAATTGGCAAGTTGATGTTTGGCTACAATAAACACGCCGTAGGGGTAATCGGTAAAATAAGGCAAATAAGCCACAAAGTGGTCGTTTTGTGTAATGATGCGCCGCCCATCGGATAGTTCAAACCGGTTTAGGGCTTCAAACAGCGGCTCGCCATGGTGGCGGTAGTAGTGGTGGCAACTGTCTAACTCGGTAACAATTTTGAGCGGTACAAACGGGTAGGCATACAATTGACCATGCGGGTGGTGCATGGTAACGCCTACTTCTTCACCCCTGTTTTCGAACGGAAAAATGTATTGAATGCGCTCATTGGCGCTGAGTTGCCGATGCCGTTGCTGCCAGGTGGCAACTAATTTTTCAATGTGCCAAAGTGGTAAATCATATAAGTTTGCCCGATGGTTGGAAGCATAAAGGATAACCTCGCAGCAGCCGTAAGCAGGCGCTTGGTGGGTGGCGTAGCCCGATAATTGCTCTACCTGCCCCTCCTCTATGGCATCGGGCAGGTTGCTCAGAGCCGGAAAATCATTGGCATATACATACACATCGTATTCATTGGGCACTTTACCACTTCCCGGACAAAACGGGCAGTAATCGGCAGGCAAATGCGGACGGCTTTGTCGGTTGGCGGCAACCATGGTATAGGTGCGCAGGAGTGGGTTGTAGCGAAGATGGGGCATAATAAATAGCTTTACAGGCGGCAAAGATAGGATTTATTGCAGTTTTACTACAAGTTAAGTGTAAATACCCCGAGTTTGATGTAAAATCCATGCTGCCGGTATGTGAACAAAACCGGCAGCAATTAGCACACAGATAACACTGATGGAGCTGATTAACACCGATTTTTGAAAAATAACGTGTACACATTTCATGCCCTGTCTCAACTCAATTGGGTAAATGATTTCGGGATTACGAATTGCGAATTACGAGTGGTTGTACCCACTACTTACTATTGTATTCCCTCAAACCACACTTTTACCCGCGTTTATCTGTTTAATCTGTGTTATCTGTGTGTTTTTTGCTGAAAACAGGTGAAAATAACTCAATTTACACATCTAACCGGGGCTGCAACCAAATAAAAACGGCCTGCCCGGTAAAGGCAAGCCGTTTGCTGTTGGTTTGATGTGTTTAATAGATGTTTAGAAAGGATTAAAACGAAATAAGCGAAATACCGATGTTGAGGGGTTGTAAATCGGGTCCTCGGTCTTCTCTAAACAAAGATACAGGCGAGTAGCTGGCATAAAAGTTTACCGGACCTATACCCAACTGACCAATAAACCCGTAGCGAAGTTTGTTTAGGTTAAAGTCGTCGCGCACTTTTATGTTACCGTCTTCTTTGTCTTTTTGTCGGGTATGCGAACCCAAGAGCGCACCGCCAAAAACGCCGCCACTCAAACGTATAGATTTGTTGGGTTTGCGCGGGTTGGTTTCAAATCCTACCATAACCGGAACGTTAATAAAGGTAGTAACCAATTTGTTTTTGCGGTAGTTTCGGCTTTCGTCTATTGTTACTACCAGCGGGTTGGTGTTTTTTTGCAGGGTGATGGGATTTTCAAAGCTGTAATTGCTAAAATTGAAACCAAGTCCGTAGGTTAGGTTAAGGTGTTTTTGGGCAAAGCTCAGTTTTTGTTTAAAGGCATATAGGTTGTAGTCGAGTGAGCGGCCGTAGCGTTGTTCAAACTGCTCTAAGTTGTTGGGCAAGGTATAGCTGCCATCGTGCAGGTAGGTACTTACGCCCATATCAAACAGCAGGTATCGGGTTTTAACACTCAAGCCTTTATTGCGGGCGGGTTCTTGGGTTTTGGGGGCGTTTGCTTCGTCTTTAATTTCAATACGTATTGTTTTGGGGCTTTTGCTTCCTTCAATGTTGCGCATTTCTCTTTCTAACTCACGCTGGGCGGCTTCTAACTCGCGTTGTGCAGCTTCCAACTCGCGGCGGGTTTCTTTCTGCTCTTCCGATTTATCGTTGTCTAAACCTTTCATTTGCTCGGCAATCTCTTGCATGGCACGGGCTAATTCTGCGTTGGCTTTTTGCAACTGCTCCGATATGCGTTGGTGGTTAATATCCATTTCCACGTCCACATTTCCGGCTTTTTCGAGTGCTTCTCTAACGGCGCGTTCAATTTCTTGACTCAGTTTTTCATTGTCTGAATTTACCATTACTTCCACGCTTTCGCCTTCTTTTTTATTTTTATCAACCACCTGAATTTTGATGCTCTTACCAATGCTGATAATAGTAGTATCAGGATTGGCAGCCGAAGGTGGCGCAGGCGCTGCCGGCGGGGTGGGGGGCGTGGGCGGCGTAGGCGGGGTGGGCGCTGTTTGTGCCATTAAGTGGCAACTTAACACAAGTACAGACAGGAAAACAATTGCTAAGTTTTTCATTTTGTAAAGGTATTTGGGAGTTGTTAAAAAAAATTGAGTGAAATTTGTGTAGAACAAGAATTTTATTTGATAAATTTAGATTAAAGTTGGCAAACCGAGTTTGTTGGCAAGTTTACCGGTACAAAAGGGGCGCTATTTGTTTAGAAAATCCCGAATAAATTGGTGCGTACCCGAATTAACCGTAACCGATAGGGTGATGTCGGGGTTTGCAAGTTTGGGGTTAGCAGCAGCAATTGCCTCGGGCAGCAGGGCATCGGCAAGTTTGGCAACCACATTAGCAGATTCATCGCCATTTTTTGTAGTTGATTTTGCCTGTTTATTTTGTGCTAATAAACGCCTGCCTACTTCGCGCACTAATTTGTTTTGCAAGGGGGTTTGCCGGTTAGGTTCGGGGTGTGTAGGGTAGGGTAGGTATTGCGGGGTTGCAACCGTTACGTAATTAGTAAGGGGCAGCTGTTGTGCAGTTAATGATGCCAGTGTTTGCGGCGCTGGTAGTTTTGGCGAGTGGGCAGGTGGGTTTTGTGCAGAGGGTAACACTTGCGCCGGAGTTGTAGCGGGAGTGGGTAAATTTGCCGGTGCGGCAGCGGCAACAGTTGGGTAATAGGTATGCGATGTTTGCGAGGCTGTTTTGGTTTTTGATTTGCGGGGCGTTTGTGGGGCAGAGGTTTGGGCTACGCCGGCATGGGCGGTGGGTTGGGTTTGGGGCGGCGTTTCTGTTTGCTGGGGCATCGTGGTAATCGGGTTTTCAGGTATTGCTGTGTTGGTAGTTTGGGTCTTATTGGCAATTACCGCGGGTGCTTGCGCATTGGGTCTTATTGGTTGTTGGTTTAAGGTGTATTTCATTACAAACCAGCCAAAGCTGAACAGGAGCAGCGCCGCCGCCAGCGAAAGGGTATAAAACCGAGGGTAGTTTAAGCTCCAAAACACTGTTTTGCCTCCTGTTTCGGGTTTTTTGAGGCTTTCCTTGCGGGCATATACTACGGCAGTATCGGGCATAAGTACCGGCATATCTTGGGCAAGCAGGTTTACCTCAGCCTCCACATCGGGATTTTCTTTAAAAAATACCTGTAATGCTGCCAGGGTTTCCGCATTAAGGTTGCCTTCCAGATAATCTATCAGGTATTCTTCGTAATTATGACGGTTTATGTTCATGGTGTTGGAATGGTCGGGTTTGATGTTTTAGGGTTTGTGTTGTTTGGGTTGGTTAGTGCAGAACATTTTCGAGGCTGGTGAGGTATTGTTGCATTTTTTGTCGGGCTCGGTAAATATACACTTTCACTTGTGCTTCGGTAAGTTCGGTTATTTGGGCTATTTCGTCATAACTGTATCCTTCGTAATCTCTGAGCAGCAGCACTGACCTTTGCACTTCGGGCAGTTTAGCCAAACTATGTTCCAGCAGGTCGGTTAATTCCGATGTTGGCTTGGCAAAACTTATGGCGGCTGTATCGGGCATGGTTTCGGTATGGCTAATACGCTGGTGTTTGCGTATAAAGTCAATCATGTTTTTGTGCGCCACACTAAACAAAAATGCCTTTGCCTTACCAAACTCCACTTTTTCAACATTACGCCAGAGTATTTCAAAGGTATTTTGAACAATATCTTCGGCATCGGCTTCATTTCTCAGGCTTTTGAGAATGAACCGGTAAACACTGTTGGTGTATAAATCTACGCAGGTATTGTACTCTTTGGTGTTCATACGCTTGTTAATCGGATAACACTGCCATAAAGTTACAGCCGTCTCCAAATTTTTTCACTTTTTTTTTAGGTACTGCCCACCCTGCAAGTTCATGGCGTATTTGCAGACTACTTGGGCACCAATTAGCACACGGATAATACAGGTGAGGTTGATTTGCACGGATTTTTGGAATTAATTACGAATGACCGTTCCGATTTTATTTCTCGCAAAGGCACAAATTATATGTTATTTCTTAGAAGCTGTACGAAAAGTTATCACTGACGTTTAATTAGAATTGAAATCATGGAAGCATAGAGGCTTTCGTAATCTTTACTCAACCTTCTTTTATGGTTAAACCAACCAAGGGTTTTTTCTACCACCCACCTACGGGGCAACACTTCAAATCCCTGCTGGTCTGGTTTGCGTGTAACCACTTGCCAAACCCACGA
>DDVC01000022.1:2969-3515 GCA_002345145.1 Bacteroidetes bacterium UBA2322 | reverse complement strand
TTTCTACCACCCACCTACGGGGCAACACTTCAAATCCCTGCTGGTCTGGTTTGCGTGTAACCACTTGCCAAACCCACGAAAGTAGTTTTTGGGCAAAATTTAGCAAATCTTCCCCCCTATAACCCGCAACTGCCCAAACATGCTTAATGCGCGCACACAAAGCGTTTAACACCATCGTTTTTTTAATCCTTCCCAGTACCCCCTCTTTTTCACTTTTAGCGGCGCTACATACCAATACTGCCAACAACAACCCTTGTGTATCGGTCAAGATAAAGCGTTTGGGTCCTTTTATCTTTTTGCCATCTATCTGTAGTATTTTATCCTCACAAATAGTTAACTGCTTGCCAAATATCTCCGATAAAACATCGCTCAACTGTTCTACTTTTACCAAGACATAAATCCGGTTAAGGGTATCGTGGCTTAGTATGCCTTGTTCATAAGGCAGATACTGCCCCAACCTAATTTTATGCCATCAAACTCTACTATTCTATCAAAAGTCCGCATGGGTGCAGCCTCGGTTTGATGTATAAATTGAGCTATTCACCC
>DDVC01000022.1:0-2653 GCA_002345145.1 Bacteroidetes bacterium UBA2322 | reverse complement strand
AAAAATCGGCGTTAATCAGCTCCAGCCGTGTTATCTGTGTGCTAATTGATGTCGGTTTTGCGCACTTACCGGCAGCACGTCATTTTACATCAAACTTGGGTCACACCCGTCCGCATCCTACGTAAACTACTCGTAAAAACTAAAAAAAGCACATCCTTCAGTGGATACATCGTTCTACGGCTATTGCGAATGTCCTCAAAATTTTCAAAACTGTCCAATAAGGCAGTGGTAAAGGGTTGCATACTATCGGAATTTGTGTCCATAACTTTGTTTTTGTACCTAAATCAAAAAAAGTGCAATATTGTTTAAATTAACTTTAGGTAGATGCGTTTTCAATAGGGAGGGGGGAGAATAAATCGGCTCTGCCCTTCAGGGGATTTAGGGGTGAAACAGGGTGCGTTTTTGGAGTTTTTTTCCGGTGGCGGTGTATATCCATGAGATGGTTTTGCCATCGGAAAAGGTTACGCGGGTGGGCTTAAAATGTCAAACCAATTGCCCCTAAATCTCACATAAAGAAATAGCTTTGTTTTTTTCACCAATGAAACAAATCGGTGCTTAGTGTCGTTTTATAGGGGTAGCTAATTGAACTTGGTAAGAACAGAATTATTGAGTATTAACCTGCTATACCAAAGATTTTTACAACCTTTCCATTACCCAACAATTATGTACACCTACAAAATTCATTTACATAGAGAGGCTGAAGGCGGTTTTACAGTTTCTGTTCCGGCATTACCCGGGTGTATTACTTATGGGGAAGATATAGACGAAGCGATTGCTATGGCAAAAGAAGCTATAGCGCTTTATATTGAAGAGTTAAGAGAAAGAGGCGAAGTTATACCCGATGACAGCAATACGCTGGAATACGCTATTAACTTGGACTTGACATGAACCTAAGCCCAAATCACCTTATCAAAATACTGCTGCGATATGGCTTTATACTGAAACGTTCAAGGGGTTCACACCAACTGTTTTTCAATCCGCTTACCAATAAAACGGTTATTGTTCCGGTGCGCGGCGGCAAGGATATGAAAAAAGGCACTTTTCTTGCTATACTTAAACAAGCAGGTATTGATAAAAACGAGTTGAATTAAGTTTGTTTTGTGTCAATTTGAAGTTGATTTCAGATTTTAAATTGCCATGCAGCATAGCAGAAAAGACATTGGTTGGTAACTTTATTAGCGCTATATTTATTACTACTAATTGCTCTGTGCAACCAATGTGCAAATTCAAGAAAAAAACATTGATTTGGATGCAAGTTGGCATCGTAGGCGTATTTAGGGGCGGAAACTTACTTACTTACCACCAACTACTTCTTTTTTATGGGTGGTGATTTGCCGCCTCGCCAAATCAGCGGGTTTTCTAACTCACCTACGCCAGGTATGCTATCCCAACCAAATGGTGGCGGGTTTTGTATGCTATCCGGAACAGGGTAGTCCAAAAGGATTGTAGCATAATAGGGATTACTGTTATTGAACATAATGTAATATCTTTTCCCCAAACTCTTTTTAACATTTTTAGGTGTGACTATATACTGGCTAGTACCCGTTTTCTCAAAACTATTTTCATTAACATCGTACTGAAAAATAGGTTGCCACCCTGATCGAGCTCCTCTAACATCTTTTAGAATACCAATTGCATATCGAATTTCTCCTAAGTTTGCCCATTGATAGTATGGATAAACAAGTATAAAGCTAATACCCACAATCAATATTACCAACCCCACTTTGTCTTCTAATTTCATTTTAGTTTTCATCTGCCTTCTTTTACCGTTTCTTTACTAATCCAGTTTCCACCATAATTGAGCGTGGACATAGCAGGTGAGGTAACGCCAAAGTAATACAATGGCGCTTGCATTTTTTTGTTTATATTTGCAAACGACTTAAACATACTTTCGGAAGCAGTATGACTGAGTCCTACACCATAACTAAAACCGAAGTCTAAAAGGAAATTTGTGCTTGATTTAGAACCACCAAATCCCCAATACTCTATACGCTTCTCCCCTCCGTTAAGTTGAAAAGCATAATCCCCCAATCCACCGACTAAACCGCTATAAAAAGGCGTTAAAAAAGTATCTCCAAGTAAATCTACCACATCTATCTCTTTGTTTACCAGCCCCTGCACCAATCCACTTGAAATAAACTTTGCACTCATTACTCCTATTGACTGTTGTTCTAACAATGGTGGCAATGCGGGGGTATAAAATGCAGCTGCTACTGCCCCCAGTGTTGCCATTATAGGGTAGCTTAATATGCCCAGCCCTTCCTGATAGGCGTAAGTGCCGCTTGGTATGCGTGTGCCAAAGGAAATGGGGTTGTAGTGTCCGCCGGTTTTGGCTAACATGCTGCGGTGTCCGGCTATCATACCTAACTGAATATGGTTGAATGAGCTGCTTTTTATACCTTGTTCTGTTTTTCTGGGCGCTGTGATAACAATGGTAGGCAAAGTATCCAGTCCGTAGGGGTCTCGGTATCTTATGGGGTTGTTATGCACAAAACTGTATGCACTCACATGGTGATTTTTTTCTGTTAGGGGGTCTATGCTTGTCCAACTGTTTGTTTGTAAATTGAGCCACCTGTACTCTTGGTGCGAGTAATTTAATCCAAAGTCTTCGTTTAGTTCTTTTCCATTGTACTGATACGCATTAGCCTCTACG
>DDVC01000012.1 GCA_002345145.1 Bacteroidetes bacterium UBA2322 | reverse complement strand
TGCAAACACCGTAGGTAGCAAAATTGTTGCCGTGTAGGCGTTCCCACAGTATATTGCCCTGTGCATCGGTGCGGATAAGCCATGTTTTAAGGGTAGGTGCATCCGGATACGACCGATATCCCAGTATGAGATACCCATCATCGGGCAACTGTATTATTTGATAGACCCTCTCCGAATTGTTGTTGGTGCCATAAAATTTATCCCATTCTATATTGCCTTCGCCATCGGTTTTTAGGAACCAAATTTTGGAGTAATCATTGGCAAAGTTTTGGTTAAATCCTACTATGGCAAAACCGCCATCGGAAGTTTGTACTACGCTTTTGGGGGCGGAGTTTTTGGGTCCTGCCCAGTAATTGCGCATCCACAGGATTTCGCCGTCAAGGCTCAGTTTAGTTACACAATAAAAATACTGGGCGGTTATATGCTGGTAGTAATTTGCCGTAAACATAATGAAATTATCGCCGGGTTTATAGTGCGCCGAAGTAGCCACATAACTTTCCTGTTCAAGACCATGAGTATGTGTCCATATAACTTCTCCACAGTTATCAGTTTTAACTATGAATAAATTGTAATAACCAGTATTTATGTTCCACGAAGTACCCACAGCAATAAACTCATTACTATCCAAGGTGAGAATTGTATTGAAAGCATCAAGTTGATCGTAGTCTGAATATGTTTGCCCAATAAGACAAGAGTCTTGAGCTGTAAGTTTTACAGACACTACAGAAATCAATAATACAGCGATATACAGTTTCATAAAGCCGTTATTTAGAAATGAGAATTTTAACGGTTTGTGTACTGCTGTCTGTTAGTTGTAATCGGGCTATATACATGCCGTTTTGCAGGTGTTGGGGCAACTCAATGGTGTTGTTATTTGAAACATGAACATAACTTGCCACTTCTTGCCCGTGAATGTTATACAGAAAAAGTTGTTGCCAAGGTTGTTGGGTATGTATGCTAATGGTATGGGTGGCGGGGTTGGGGTAAACCACTACCTGCTCCCCCCCTTGCCCCCCCTCAAAGAAGGGGGGAGTTTGCTCTGTGCCTACCGCCCAACAACCATTATAGGGTGGGCAGGCATTGCCGAGGCTGTCTGTACGTACTACCCATGCCGACTGTGTGGCGGCAGATGAATCTGCATTAAGAACTGAGGTAAAACCTGCCATCAAAAACCCACCCTCTTGCGTTTGGCTTAAACCCCAAACGTAATCATCTATGGAGATTGTGCCATTATATGCATAAGTATTGCTCCAGATACTATCTCCTTCTGCATTTAGCTTCATCATCCAAGCATTAAAATGAGTTAAACTACTTAAACTAAATTGGTTAGAACCTATGGCAATTAAATTATCATCAGCCAATTTGATGATGTTTGAAAATTCATCTATACCTCCATCACCATAGTATTTAATCCATTGCTGGGTACCTGTCGTATCAATTTTTAGTACAAAAGCATTCCCAACATTCCAAATATAGGGTTGTTCCAAACCAACAAGTAAGTAACCATCTTGATAGGGTATCATTTTTGAAGCTACCGTCCAATAACCATTTCCCAATATACGGTTCCAAAGTACATTACCTTCGCTATCAGTTTTTAAAATCCACAAACTACTTGTGCTGTTTTGAACTCTTTGGGCAGCAATTGTATAAGTGTTATCTTCATTTTGAACAATTGACCTAATCGTTTCGCTGGCAGTCGCAAAGCCGTAAGTCTTACTCCACTCTGTGTTTCCAGCCGAGTCCACTTTTATTAACCACGCCTGAGAAAATTCATTATTATCAGGAAAATTGTAGGAGAACCCGCCTATCATTACACCACCATCTTCTAGTGCAGTCAAACACGTTGGCGCATCCGTATAAACTCCGTTACTAAAAACTTTAGTCCAAATAGCATTGCCTAAATTATCAAATTTCATGGAAAGAATATTGTAGTAAGGGTTTTCATATAAATTAGAAGTATAAGCACATGTTACAACAAAAGAATTTTGATCTACACAAACCACATGATAATCTGAAAAACCGGAATTAGGATTAAATATCTGTTTCCGCCAGTAGGTATTGCCACAAATATTGAAATTTACAATTGTTAATTTATCTTGGACCGAAATAGGAAGCATTCTTACTTCGCCAACAGCAATATAAGTATTGTTTGAAATGCGAGTTATATCTCGAAAAATTGAACTAGAATCTGTTGTTTGAAACGCTATTCCATTACAAGAATTAAAGGGATTTTGAGCTCTTAACAAAGGGCAATTCCAAAAAACGCCACACCAAAAGGCAATATATAACCAAAATTGTTTCATGTTTCGTATAATTTTAGCTCCCCACCTGCGCTGTAGGCACAGGCGGGGAGCAGTAATTAAAAATGCGGTTACCGGTGTATGAGCAGTTTTTGGCGTAGGGTAGCGCCGTTTTTGTACTGTGCCTCGGCAATATATAAGCCGATGGGTAGGTGGGCAATGGTAATTTGCGAATTGGTAACAGGGTTTTGGCTGCACACCACTTTGCCCGATAGGCTGTATAAATTAAAGGCTGCCATGTTTTGCCAATCTTGCAGGTGTAGCAGGTTTTGGGTGGGGTTGGGATATACAACCACGCTATAGCTCCCCCCTTCGCTTGCGAGGGGGGGATTAAGGGGGGGAGCTTGTGGTATGCTTACCGCCTGCGTGCTAAACGTGTGCTGCACTACGGAGGTATCTGTGCAAACTATGGCGGTGAGGGTGGCGGTG
>DDVC01000192.1 GCA_002345145.1 Bacteroidetes bacterium UBA2322 | reverse complement strand
AAGAGACTTTTTGGACAGCCCCAAAAAAAGCAAAAAAGCGGTAGAAGTATCGCTGCTTCCGGTTGCAAGGTTAGTGAGTTGCAAACGCGCATTTTGGGGGGAGTAACACACAAGGGGCAGCACCCATATTTATTGGGTACTTGCTGTAACGTTTATTGCCAGCGGATGGTATCGGAAGAAGCAGAGTAATGCTCAGATAAATCGTTGGTGAGCCGCACCATAAAAACATGCTCTTTGGCAGTAATAGGCGCTTGGGTAAACATAAAGCCTATGCCCGAAGTACCAGGATAATTGATGTAATCGCCTTTTTTAAAGGTTTCTCTGAGACAGTCTTCAATAAACAAACCTTGTTTTTTGGTACAAACGAAAATATCGGTAAGGTTAGCGCCAGCCGGAATACCATTAAATTCTTGGTTGCTGGTGATGCGAATGTCTATGAGTCCGCTTCCTAATTTTTCCTCACATTGCCAAGCATATAAGCTATTGTTAGAGGTTGTAAAATTGTTGGCTTGTGGCATAGTACGCCAATTCAAGTCGAGGTAAAGATACACCGAATCGGTTGCGGACATGATGTCATAAGGCGGATTGTTTTTAGCTACCCACACTTCAAAAGTTTCCAGTGCCAAATCGGGGCATGTACAACCCACCGGCGGCAAAAAGGTCATGGCTAAAAACAAGAGTATAAAAAGACTCGTTTTTTTCATAGCAATAGGTTTAAACAGCTAATGTTAAGACAAAAGTAAGTATTTGCAAACGAATATGCAAAGATAGTTCGCTAATTTTTAGTTTAAAAGTTGCATTAAAAGAAATAACACATTAACGGGCAGTTGGCTTTCTCCTATAACGTAAAGGATTGGGAAGCAAAGACTTTGAGCGCCCAATTAGGTTGTAAGTAGTTAGATTTCGGTGCGCTTCAACTATTATTATGTGAGGTTGGAGTTCAGTAGCGCATTGCGGGTTTATGCTGTAAGTGTTTTAGCTTGTACAGACCTTATTGCTACTCTAAAAATGAAAAAAATTGTCCTACAAACATAAAATTTCCTTAAAAAAACAATTACAGTGCTTTTCCCACTTATTTACCCAGTAGCACAGATGCGTACCTTGTTTTTATCAGGTGCAGCGCACCGTAATCTGTTGCTCTGTTTAACCGGTGCAGGCAAACCTTACGCAAGCTTTATCTCTATCGGGCATTCATTTTAATTCCAACCAACCTTGTTAATGGGGCAAAAAAAACCGCTTCCTTGTTTAAGGAAGCGGCATATATACAAAGTTACAAACTTCAAGGGTGGCGAGCACCCCGTATCGCATCGCTACAACCAACCTACCCTTGCTTCCTTCCGGACCTGGGGGATTCGGCGGGAGCTGATCGTACAGGACTCGCCGCTGCAAAGGTACGTTGTTTTTTGTTTAAAATGCAAACATGGGCGCTTTTTTTCAGCAAAAAAATAGAAGTTTTTGTTTTTGGGGGTTTTAAAACAACCGCGTAGTAATATTTGCTTTTAGGTTGTTCAGTAATTTATACAAGCCAAAGAAGGTTCGGTTTATATACAGCACGTGTTGTGAGCCGCGCGGTTTACCCGAGTTCCTAATTTCGGGCATACGGGCAAGTTGTTCGCCGTAATCATAAACTTGTTTAAAGAAGGCATCATTGCCAAAATCGAAAGTAGAGTGGTGAAGCGGGGCGCTTAACATGCCAATCATATCCCGAAAAATAGGGATAAAGAAGTCTTTATCAGCCTGCGTATCATCGGGGTAAATCATGTTCAGGGCAATGAAACGCTTTTCCAACTCGGCGGTATCGGCGGTAATTTGGGGGTTGGCTACATCAAAGTAGGGCTGATACAGTTGTTCGGGAATTTCCTTTACACAGCCAAAATCAAGTACCGATACGCTGCCATCGGGCTGCACTAAAAAGTTACCCGGGTGGGGGTCGGCGTGGGTAATTTTAAGTACGTGCATTTGGTAGCTGTAAAAATCCCACAAGGCTTGCCCTATTTTATTGCGAAGCGGTTGCGGGGCATCGGTTTTCAAAAACTCGCCCAAAGGAATGCCGTTTAACCAATCCATAGTAAGGATGCGCTTAGACGACAACTGGGGGTAGTATTGTGCAAAATGCAGGTTTTCTAAGTGGCTGCATTGTGAGCTGATGCTGACAGAGCGTTGCAGTTCCAGCTCATAATCGGTTTCTTCAAGCAGTTTGGTTTCTACTTCTTCAAAAAAGATTTTAACGTCTTTTTCTTTCATGTTTAGTAGCCTTAGGGCAAAAGGCTTCACCAACATTAAATCCGATTTTACACTATCTGCCACGCCCGGATACTGAATTTTAACCGCCAGCAATTGTCCGTTTTTGGTGGCTTTGTGTACCTGACCAATAGAAGCGGCATGGCTTGCCTGCATTTCAAAGGTATCAAAAAGTTCTTGTGGCGATAGGTTCATGTATTGCTTAAACGTTTTTACAATGAGCGGACCCGATAGCGGCGGAGCATTGTGCTGTGCCAAGGAAAACATATCGGCATAGGCATCGGGCAGCAGGTTTCGTTCCATGCTCAGCATTTGGGCTACTTTTAAAGCGCTGCCTTTCAGTTCGCTCAGGGCTTCATAAATATCGCCGGCGTTGGCACGGTCAAGGTCTTCTTTGTCCACATCTTGGTTAAGGGCTTTTTGTGTGTAGTGTTTTACATAATTAGCGCCTACTTTAAAGCCTGTTTTTACAAATCGGGTAGCCCGCTCAACCTTTGAGGCGGGAATGTTATGCTGTTCTTTCATGGGGTAGGTATTGGGGAAATGAAAAGGAGAAAAGCGGCAAAGGTATGTTTATACCGCGTTGCATAAATTACTGTTTACAAAACGTGGAATAAGTTGGTTTGGTTCAAGGCAATAGGGTAGTGGGTATGCAGTATTAAGTGGCGCTATGAAATAATAACTAATTTGCGCCTTTGCGTGAAATAAAATCAGAATGGTAATCAGCGCTAACAATTATTGTCAAAAACTAACCACTAACCACTAACCACTAATTTGCGCCTTTGCGTGAAATAAAATCTTCTGTTGCCCCAAACTTGGTTAGGTAAAGTTTAGTACACTAAAATTTGTTGTACCTTTACCCTGTTATTATTGTTTGTTATGCACACCAAAGAAGCCGACCAATTATTGAAGCAAAGCAACCTGCGGCAAACCGATTGCCGAAGAGAGGTGATTTGTGTTTTTTTATCCCGACAACATGCGGTAAGTCAGCCCGAATTAGAACAAGCCTTGCATAAATTTGACCGAGTTACCTTATACAGAACCCTCAACACCTTTTTAACCAAAGGCATTATACACAAAGTGCTTGACGATACAGGCAGTACCAAGTATGCCCTTTGCACCGGTGAGTGTACCGAACATCACCACGAAGACGAACACGTTCATTTTAAGTGCCTTAAGTGCGAAAATATCGTTTGTATAGAAGCCGTAAGTGTGCCTGCTATTTCCCTGCCTACAGGTTTTACCTACGTAGATGCCAGTTTGTTGGTGCGGGGTATTTGTAATTTATGCCAAGGCAACAATGAAAGTTGATTGCATTTTTTTACCCCACATTAATTCAAACTTCTCTGTTCATGAAAGCAAATAATTTTTACTTGTTGGTTCCTTTTTTAGCCATTTTGCTCTTAGCTGCCTGTAACCAAAGCAGTGAAACGGGTAAACAAACTGCCGATTCAAATAACCCAACCCAACAAGAGGCAACAACTGCCAATACGCCCTACGAATCGGTATTGCCCCTTATTCGCCAAATTCTTACCCGATGCGATAAGGTGGAGTATCTTATGTATGATTTGGGCATTACCTTTGAAACCAACAGCACCGAAGAGGTGATGCGCTTTTACAGCTATATTTTAGACCAGCCGGCAAACACCGCAAACTGTAAGCCGGGTAAGTTTGATGGCAGTATTGCTTTTAAAGACCCCAACGGCGATATTAAATTGGGTATGGAGTTTAGCATATTGAGCGGCTGCAACCGTGTTTCGGTACGCATTGACGATAAAACACACGAGATGCCGCTTAATGATGCCGGGCTGAGCTTTTTTAACCAAATTTTGCGCATGAGACCCAAAGCAGAAACGGAGTAAAACTGCGCTACACACAAGGGTTGCTACAAAGTTGCTGCTAACTATATAAATGACTGACAGGTTGAAAGCAACTAAAAATGTTCTTCCATTTCTTTTACCGATTTGCGAATGATGTTGATACAATCATACAGTTGCTCTTCGGTAATAACCAAGGGCGGGGCAAAACGTATTTTATTTCCATGCGTAGGTTTAGCCAATAAACCGTTGTCTTTTAGTTTAAGGCAGAAAGCCCAAGCAAGGTGAGAGTCTTCGGAGGTGTCAATTTCAATGGCATTGAGTAAACCTTTACCTCTGATGTCTTTAATGATATGCGTGTTTATGGCTCTTAGCTCGCGGCGAAGAATATGCCCAAGTCGTTCGGCATTATCGGCAAGGTTTTCATCTATAAGCACTTGCAGGGCGGCGGTGGCTACTTTGCAAGCCAGCGGATTACCTCCGTAGGTAGAGCCATGTTGTCCGGGTTGTATGCAAAGCATAATTTCATTGTTGCACAAAACCGCCGAAACAGGCAGCGTACCACCCGATAAGGCTTTGCCCAGTATCAAAATATCGGGTTTTACATTTTCATGGTCGCAACAAAGCATTTTTCCTGTGCGGGCTAATCCGGTTTGCACTTCATCGGCTATAAAAAGCACGTTATATTTTTTGCATAAGGCATAAGCGCCGGCTATATACCCTTCATCGGGCATTAAAACACCGGCTTCGCCCTGTATGGGTTCTACCATAAAAGCGGCTACATGGGGGTCTTGCAGCGCTTTTTCCAGGGCTTCTAAATTATTATAAGGTATAACCTCAAAACCGGGCATGTAAGGACCAAAATGTTGGTAGCTGCCGGGGTCGGTAGAGGAAGAAATGGCGGCTAAGGTTCTGCCCCAAAAATTACCTTCGGCAAAAATAATTTTAGCTTGGTTATCGGGCACGCCTTTTATGGTGTAAGCCCATTTGCGGGCAAGTTTCAGGGCAGTTTCGCCACCCTCTACGCCGGTGTTCATGGGCAGCACTTTATCATAACCCAATAGGTTGGTTATAAATTGCTCGTATTCGCCCAAAGCATTGTTGTAAAATGCGCGCGAGGTGAGCGTTAGTTCTGTTGCCTGCTGTACAAGGGCATCAATAATGCGCGGGTGGCAGTGCCCTTGGTTTACGGCAGAGTAAGCCGATAAAAAGTCATAATATCGGTTGCCTTCTACGTCCCACACAAAAACGCCTTCGCCTTTTGCCAGCACTACCGGCATGGGGTGGTAATTATGCGCTCCGTAGCGGTCTTCTAACTCAATGTAGTACTGGGTGGAGGGTTGAACCTGAATCATAGTGGGAATATGGTTAAAAATGAAAAAGATGTAGGTAAAATTGGGGAGAGAATGTACTAAAACCTTTTTTGCGGCACAAAATTAACCAAAATTTGTGGGTTTAGTGTGGTATAAGGTTAAAAGGACAGTTGTTTGCTTCTTTAAGATACAGGCAGTAGTTGCATTTGTGCGGCTTTTTGGAGCATAAATGCGTAGGCAGCTTCATAGTCATTGGGTATTTCACCATCTAAGATAGCTTCGCGTATGGCAGTTTTAATTTCGCCCACTTGTTTGCCGGGCTGAATGCCAAACGTTTGCATAATAATTGCACCGTCTATGGGCGGTTGCCAGTAGCGTAATTGGTCGCGTTTTTCAATATCGTAGAGTTTTTGTACTAAAATATCGTAGTTTTGCAAGTAGCGTTTTACCTTTTCTTCGTTTTTAGAGGTCATATCGGCGCGGCAGAGCGTCATTAGGGCATCAAGGTCGTTACCGGCTTCAAAAAGGAGGCGGCGCAGGGCAGAGTCGCTTGGTTCGGTATTGGTTAGGAATATCGGGCGTTGGTGCATACCCACCAATTTGCGCACAAATTGCAAGTGTTCGTTAAGCGGCAATTTGAGGCGTTTAAAAATGCTCACAGTCATATCAGCGCCTACCGATTCATGCCCATGAAAAGTCCAATCATTTTCTTGCTCATCAAAACATTTTGTTTTGGGCTTACCTATATCGTGGAGTAAGGCAGCCCAGCGCAGCCATAGGTCGTCTGATTTTAGGCAAAGGTTGTCGAGCACTTTAAGGGTGTGGTAAAAATTATCTTTATGTGCTACACCATTTTGGGTGTCAATGCCGCGCATGGCATGAAGTTCAGGGAAAAACTGACCCAGTAAACCGGTATCCATAAGCAGTTTTATGCCAATAGAAGGTTTGGGGCTAAGTATTATCTTGTTAAACTCAGCAATAATGCGCTCCATAGATATGATGCGCAGGCGTTCTTTGTTGGTTGTAATGGCTTGTAGCGTATGAGGGTCAATGGTAAAATGCAGTTGTGTGGCAAAGCGCACGGCGCGCATCATGCGCAGCGGGTCGTCAGAAAAAGTAATATCGGGGTTACTAAGCGGTGTTTTAATGATGCCGTTTTGCAAGTCATCAAGTCCGTTAAAAGGGTCTATAAAAGCGCCAAAATTGGCAGGGTTAATGCTAAAAGCAAGGGCGTTTATGGTAAAATCGCGCCGGTTTTGGTCATCTTCTAAGGTGCCGTCTTCTACATGCGGTTTTCGGGAGCTTCGGTCATAAGATTCTTTTCGGGCTCCTACAAATTCCAGTTCCAGGTCATCTACTCTAAAAACAGCCGTACCAAAGTGTTTGTAAACAACCAATTTACCTGCCTCCGGAATTTGTTGGGCAGCCGCTGCGGCAAGTTCTATGCCGCTTCCTTGGCAAACAATATCAATATCTTTGCATGGACGATTTAACAGCAAATCGCGCACATAACCGCCTATTACATAAGCCGGATAGCCCAATTGCGAAGCTATTTTTCCTATGGTTTGCAGTAGTTTCAGGTGTTTTGGAGGTATCGGAAGTGGGAACATAATGGCGCTATTGCTGAATAAAAAGCCTGCAAAGGTAATGGGTAAAGAGTGAAAAGTGAAAAAAGAAAAGTGAAAAGTGGTTAGTCGGTACTATCAACTAATTTGCGACTTTGCGTGAAACAAAATCGGAATGGCAATAGAACTATCCACTAATAACAAACCACTAATTTGCGGTTATTACAAAATTTTAGCCAAAAAAGTTCCGTATCCAACCGGCATACCTTATAAACTGTTTATTTTGCCATCGGGAAAAGTACAGTATGCAAAAAAACATAGTTAAGGCATTTCAAAAAACGGTTAGTTGGGTTCAATCTTTTGTTCACCTGCACGGCGTATTGTTAGAGCGCTTTTTTTTAGGTGTATGTACCTTGTTTTGTATAGCACAAGTGGCTGATATGCTTTTTCCCGAAACCGCAAAAACAATAGAATACTCCCGAATAGTTACCGACCGCAGCGGTAATTTGTTGTATCCGTTTCTTACGTCTGATGAAAAATGGCGTATGATGACCGAGTTGCACGAAATTACGCCCGAACTGCGCAAAGCCATCCTTTTTAAAGAAGACAAGTTTTTTTACCTGCATTATGGCGTCAATCCGGTTGCAATAGTGCGGGCGGCGGTAAACAACCTATTGAAGCGCCGGCGCACATCGGGGGCTTCTACCATAACCATGCAAGTAGCCCGTTTGCTTGCGCCCAAACAACGTACTTACTCCAATAAACTGGCAGAAATAGCCCGTGCTATACAGTTAGAGTGGCATTACACCAAGCCGCAAATTTTGCAGTTATACCTAAATTTAGTTCCCTATGGCAGCAACATAGAAGGGGTAAAATCTGCCTCGGTTTTATTTTTTGATAAACAGCCCAACCACCTGAGTCTTGCCGAAGTTACCACCCTTGCCATTATTCCTAACCGACCAACTTCATTGCAGATAGGTAAAAACAATAACCTTTTAACCACTGCCCGAAATAACTGGCTAAACCGGTTTGCCAAAGCCCGATTATTTACCAAAGATGCCATAGAAGATGCCATAGCCGAACCCCTAAGCGCTAAACGATTGGAAGCGCCTAAGTTAGCTCCTCATTTTGCCTACAAAATGAAAGAAAAATACCCCAACTTACCTATTATTAAAACTAATCTGCGCTATGATATTCAAAAAAAAGTAGAAACCATTACCGGCAATTACATAAAACGCCTTTACAGCCAGCATATACGCAATGCAGCGGTGATAGTATTAAATAACCGCACCCACCGGATAGAAGCCTATGTGGGGTCGGCAGATTTTTTAAACGTAGAAGACGGCGGTCAGGTAGATGGCATTAAGGCGATAAGGTCGCCGGGCAGTACACTCAAACCCTATTTGTACGCATTGGCGTTTGATAAAGGCATCATTACCCCAAAAACTCAAATTAGCGATGTGCCTTCTAATTTTTCGGGTTATATGCCTGTTAATTTTGACCATACATTTAACGGCAGCGTAACCATAGAAACAGCCCTTGCCTACTCGCTCAACATACCGGCGGTAAAAGTGCTTAACGAACTGGGCGTAGGTTATTTTACCGACCAGCTTGCCTTGGCAGGTTTTGAACAGGTAAATGCCGACCGCCTTAAGCTGGGGTTATCGGTGGCATTGGGCGGCTGCGGTGTAAGCCTCCAAGAGCTTACCAATCTTTACAGCGCTTTTGCCAACAGAGGTTTGCATTACCCCATAAACTGGCTGCAAACCCAAGCCGATACAACACAGGCAAAACGACTCTTTTCAGAAGCTGCAGCCTTTGTTTTTACCGAAGCCTTAACCAAAATAAGCCGTCCCGATTTACCCAAAAGTTTTGAAAGCAGCAAAAACCTGCCAAAAATAGCCTGGAAAACCGGCACTTCCTACGGCAGAAAAGATGCATGGAGCATAGGATACAATGCCAATTATACCATAGGCGTTTGGGTAGGCAATTTCTCAGGCGAAGGCGTACAGGAATTAGGCGGCGCTACCACTGCTACACCCCTGCTGTTTGAAATTTTTAACGTAGTGGACTATGCCTCTACTGCCGATTGGTTTGCGCCGCCCACTCAATTGGAGTACCGCTGGGTTTGCTCCGAAACCGGCTTGCTCCCACAGCCCGAATGTACCCAAACTGTGATGGATTATTACCTGCCGCTGGTATCATCTAATAAAATGTGCCAACACCAAAAGCAATTTTATGTGGCTTCCGATAGTAGTTTTACCTACTGTACCGCCTGCTTGCCCGAAACCGGTTACAAAAAAAAATTTTACCGCATTTATCCGCCCGAAATAGTGGCTTTCTTTGAATCAAAAGCCATTCCCTATGAAAAAATACCGACTCACAACCCACAGTGCGACCGCTTATTATCGGGCGAACCGCCAAAAATTACCTCCCCGCAAAATGGATTGGAATACCTTTTAGACCCCACCGATAATACCCAAATTGCCCTAAGTTGCAATACTTCTAACGACGTAGAGCAGGTTTACTGGTATGTAAATGACCAATACCTGCAACCGGCTACCCCTACCGGCAAACTCTTTTTTACCCCAAAACCCGGAAAAAATAAAATTACCTGCGTGGACGATAAAGGAAGAAAAGAACAAATTTACATCACAGCCCGATACCTGTAAAACCCACTATCTAACCGTACCACACACACGCCCGCCTTACCGTATAAATACCATAGCTGCTTAGGTACTACCCGTACTGCAAGTTCATGGCGTATTTGAAGGCTAATAGGTAAGATTTAGGGCAGTAATTAGCACACGGATAACACAGATGCGGCTGATTGGCACAGATTTTTAAAAAATAACGTGATGTTGAAATTAAAATAAACGCCCGATAGGGGTAAAGCCTGTGTTTGGTTTAGATGCAATTGGTAAAATGGGCAACAAAATTACGGTGCGCTGCACCTATTAATGATATGGTTTGTAGGTGTTTTACCAAGATTAAAGGGCGCTGCCCCTTGTTTGTTACCCACCAACAGCTATAAAATATAGCGTTTGGTTTTTATTAGGTGCAGCGCACCCAAATATAGGTAGTAGCCATGTTAAATACCCAATTAACAAGGTGCAGCGCACCGAAATATATCACCCCACCTGTCTGATATCCTTTTGCGGCAAGCCTTTGCGCAAGCACACAACGCCAACCTCACGTAAAAATAGTAACTACTTAGGTACTGCCCGTCATGCAGGCTCATGGCGTATTTGAAGGCTAATGGGTAAGATGCTAACCCAAGTACACAAAGCCTTTGCGAGCTTTGCGCTCACCTTTGCGTTCTTGGCGGTTATCACAACAAATTTAGTTAAGACCATAACACAGGGTAAGTAGTTACTAAATACTAACAACAAAATTTGTAACACCCAAGTTAAACTTTTGCAAAAAAGCCATACCTTTGCACTCGCTTTTAACCTAAACAGTTAAAAGCAACGTCTTATTTTTATTGTTTCACCTTTAAAAAAACGTCATTTTGACAGAATTACCTTTAAACCCCGAAGAAACGTTTGATGAAAACACAGTGGAATCCACTAATGAAAACCATCAAACAGACGAGCAGTTGCAAAACGTAGAAGCCGAAAATAATGAGGCTGCTACTGAACCTGTAATTCAGGAAAGCGACCAAAACGAAGAACCGGCACTCCCAAAAAACAAAGGCGGTTCGCACGATGATTTTGACTGGAACCTTGGCAAACGTTCCGAAAAACACTACCCTGCAAACGAAAAAGACCGGTACATTAAACTGTACGACGACACTTTCAAAGTTATTGCCAAAAACGAAATTATTGAAGGAAAAGTAGAAGCCATTACCAATACCGATGTTATTTTAGATGTTGGTTTCAAATCAGACGGTATGGTATCTCTTTCCGAGTTTCGCGATACACCCGATTTAAAAGTGGGCGACGTAGTGGAAGTGTATGTGGTAGAAAAAGAAGACAAAAACGGGCAACTTATCCTGTCCAGAAAAAGCGCTAAACTGCTCAAAGCATGGGAAAACATTGTTACCGCACACGCCCAAGACCTGGTGGTTAAAGGTAAAATTATCAGTAAAACCAAAGGCGGCTTGATTGCCGAAGTTTTTGGTTTGGAAACCTTTTTACCCGGTTCGCAAATTGACGTTAAATCAATTACCGACTACGATGTTTACGTGGGGCAGGAAATGGAGTTTAAGGTAGTAAAAATTAACGAGGTTATCAAAAACGCCGTTGTTTCGCACAAAGCCCTTATTGAAAGCGACCTTGCAGAACAACGTCAGCGCATCATTGCCCAGTTAGAAAAAGGACAGATATTAGAAGGCTCTGTTAAAAATATCACGGACTTTGGCGCATTTATTGACCTTGGAGGTGTTGACGGATTACTCTATATTACCGATATTTCATGGGGACGTATTAACCACCCCTCCGAGATACTCCAGATGAACCAAAAACTCAACGTAGTAGTAATAGAGTTTGACGACAATAAAAAACGCATATCGCTGGGCTTAAAACAACTTACCCCACACCCATGGGAAGTATTAGACATGAACTTGTCTGAAGGCTCAGTGGTGAAAGGTAAAATTGTAAATATTGAAGACTACGGCGCTTTCCTCGAAATTACCCCCGGCGTAGAAGGACTTATTCACGTATCGGAAGTATCTTGGTCTAATCAACCCATTAACGCCCGCGATTACTTTAAAGTGGGTCAGGAAATGGAAGCCAAAGTGGTTACACTCAACCGCGATGAGCGCAAAATGTCGTTAAGTATTAAGCAACTCCTTTCCGACCCGTGGGAAACTATTGAAGATCGTTTCCCCGTGGGCAGCAAACATACCGGCGAGGTTAAAAATATCACTCCTTATGGTGTATTTGTAGAACTTTCCGAAGGTATTGGCGGTATGGTGCATATTTCAGACCTATCATGGACTAAACGTTTTAACCACCCCTCTGAATACACCAAAGCCGGCGAAAAATTAGATGTGGTTATCCTTGGCATTGACAAAGAAGCCCGCAAATTATCTTTAGGTCACAAACAAATTGAAGAAGATCCTTGGGATACTTTTGCTACCGTTTTCCCGCAAGGCTCTGTTCACCAAGGCACTATCATTCGCCGCGATGATAATGGCGCTACTGTATCTTTGCCCTACGGTTTAGAGGCTTTTGCACCGGTTAAACTACTCAAAAAAGAAGACAACGCTAATGCTTTATTAGACGAAACTTTAGACTTTGTAATTACCGAGTTTGACCGCAATGACAAGCGTATCATCGTATCGCACACCGATACATGGAAACGCCAAAAAGAGCAAACCGAAAAAGAACACAAAGAAAGAGAAGACAAGGAAGCAAGTGAAAACATGGAAAAAATCAACAAAACGGTTGAAAAATCAACCTTTGGCGATATTGACGAACTTGCCCAACTAAAAGCTAAAATGGAAGGCGCTGAAGAGCAAACTCCCCCGGCTACTACCGAAGAAGAATCGGGCGAATAATTTTTTAGTATCGCCTGCCTTTTTAAAATATAGTATCCCTCGCACTTAATTTGTGCGGGGGATATTTTTTTGGGTTTGGTAGTCGGTACTAAGAAAGAACCACTAATTTGCGCCCTTGCGAGCAATAAAATCGGATTGGTAGTCAGTACTAACAACTAATAACTAAACACTAATTTGCGTCTTTGAGTAAAACAAAATCGGGTTGGTAACTCGTAATCCCGAAATCCGATAATCCCCAAGATTCCTCCCGATGTTAATCTTTTTTGAGCAGTCTGGTTCTCCAAACGTGCTTGCCCATCAATACTTCCACAAAGTACATACCTGCCGGTAACCGGTTTACCCATAACTCAATGATATTTTCGCCCTGAGTTAAATTTTGTGTTTGTTGTAATGCCATGCAGCCGTTGGCGTGGTAAACATAAAGTTGTGCAAGTTGCAAATGGTCGCTTTGAACCGACAAAAGGAGTTGGTTTTGTGCCGGATTAGGGTATAGCTTTATAAACCCACGATTAGGCGTTGTTTCTATCCCGGTTATCAGCGGTTCAACAGGGCAGTTTTGTATATTAGCGTTGTACCAATTATGAACCTGTTGAGTATAATTTTTAAGCACGCTTACGGCTTCCAAATGCGGCAAAGTAGCAGCTAACGGAGCCTGAGCTACGGTAAATGCCCAATCAAAACAAATAGATTGCCCAGGTAAAAAGGTAAAAGGCTCGGCTACCGCCATTGTTCTAATATCCAAAGATCCAGACAAGGCACCGGGTGCAATGGCAATCCAGCCTTCGCCTGTTGCCGGGTTGCCAGAGTACATGTATCGGGTAGGAACTGTGCCAGTAAAACCATTACCGCCATAAAAAATAGGCGTATTGTCTTTTTTAAGTCCATGCAGCAGCCGATAATAGTGTTCAGGTTCGCTAGGATTGCCCAGCGTGTTAAAATTATTATACGTATGCACATGGGTATACAAAGAATGGTTTAACAAAATACAGCCTAGTGCGGGAGGACGGTTATCAAAACCCGTCTGATCAATAGAATCCCGATTGTAGGCAAACGTTACATTTAACAAGGTATCGCAACCGGTTACATCATTGGAAGGAATACCAACATCGGCATCTAACCACATGCCAAGAACCGGCAGATAGGTTTGACTGGATCGATTAACTAACCTGCTGCTCAAAAAAACAGAATGCTGCAAAAATGGGTCACTGGGTACATGGTAAGCATACACCATATTGAGCATATCTACGTTAAAAGCAGCCCCACCCGAAGCATGTGGAAAACGGGCATCGTTTACAATGTAAAAAATAGCTTTATCGCCTTTAATAGCAGGGTAATCGCCAAGTTGCGGCTGATACCAACCATCGTTGTTCACATCAATAAACGGCGCTAAGTAAGCCGGTTCATTATTATCGGTATTACCATGTGCCGGCCATGTGGCTATAACTTCGGGCATTACATAGCCGGAGGTTTGATATAGAACTATATGTTGGTTTATTTGCTCTTGGGTTACTGTCCACACCCTATTATACCTACTGTCATAGGCACTATCATAAACATCGGCAACCGGACCGTGCGAAAAATCATTCTCCCCTTGTTCGGCAAACATGGTGGCAGCTACATGCAAATTACCGCCTACCGAAGTATTGTCGGCAGCCAACCAGTATCCTCCCGCATAAACCAAATTATGAGAGATAGGGTTGTTTACAGGAAACCGCAAAGAGTAGTAATCCGGAAATTCGCCTTGAAACAAACTCCCATCAGCGTTTATCAATGCCCCCAACTGGTTTACTGCAAGGGTATCATTGCTCTGTGCCTTAGTTACCTGAAAAGCAAATAACAGGTAAAATCCTAAAACGGTTAGTAAGTTGTTTTTCATAAGAAATAGTGTTTAAAATTAAAAAACTACACCTAAAACGAAAAAAAACTTAAAACCGTTGGTTATAGTTCTCCAATTTTCTACCCCCACCCACAGATTTTCATAATTACCGTAGTGGGTGGTTTTGGTAGTCGGTACTAAACCCATTCGCAACTCATAACTCACAATTCATAATTTTTCACTTTTCACGTCTCATTTTTCACTTCCACTTAACAACCTGTATGTTAAATATACCCTAAACACACAACTTTACCGCTTTTTTGTGCGTTATTTCATTAAATTCGCCCCCAAAAACAACGAAGAAAAAAAACGAAAAAAATAACCCCTTCGTTAAACTCCCTTTTAATCCTATTGTCTAACCGTTGCACAAAAAATCTGAAGACATGAAACACAAATCTTTAATTTCCGCTTTTCTGTTTGCCATGTGCTTGTGGAGCATAACTTTACAAGCGCAAGATGATGTGTATTATTATCCCCAAGGTAATACCACACAAACAACTACCCAGCAAACCGACCAAAACGGTAATACCTATATTACCAACAACTACTACAATACCGATGACGAGTACGTAAATTATGAAGACGAAACTTACGATTACTACTACCAGTCGCGTCTTCGTCGGTTTCATAGTCCTGTAGCAGGTTTTGATTACTTTGGCGGTTATTATACCGACCGGTTTTGGTATGGGGTAAATGACCCTTTCTGGTGGGGTTACAGTATATATGACAACCCATGGGCATGGAGCCCTGCCATGGTTGCCTTTTCTCCTCGTCCTTGGTTTCGCCCTCGCGTAATAGTATCTTGGGGCTGGGGCGGCGGCTGGGGTTGGAATAACTGGGGCTGGAATAACTGGGGCTGGAACAGCCCTTGGGCAAGCCCGTGGGGTGTAAACAACTGGGGCTGGTACAATAGTGGTTGGCAATGTAATGCATGGAACAACGGCTGGTATGCCAATAATTGGTATGGCGGTTGGGGCTGGGGTTACAGTCCTTTTAGCCCGGTAACTTATGTGCATAATGATATTACCATCATTAATACCAACAACAACACCTCTACCGGTTATTACTACGGCCCTCGTGGCGACCGCTCCTCTTCGGGTAACGGAACTGGCTATGGAGATAGAGGGAACGCCCCTGTTTCTAACGGTTTTGACAGCGGTAAAACACGCGGTAACGACGTAAATACATGGTCGGATTTTGACAATGCACAACCTCGTCAAGACAAATCAACCGATCGCAATACGAACCTTAATCCATACACACCTCGCAACAACAATGACGGTGGACGTTCTATTAATATAGAGCCGAAAGAAAAAACACAACCCGAAAGGCAACAAAACAGCCCGCTCATTGAAAGCAAACCTAAAGAAAAACAACCCGATTACCGCTACGACTCTAAGCCGCAAACACAGCCTAAACAAGACATGAAACCGCGCTTAGAACAGCCCAAAACCCGCGATGCTGCTCCAAAAATAGACCAGCCTAAGCAAGAAAAAAATAATAACAAACCTCCTAAATCATCGGGCAGCGGTTTTTCATCGGGCAGCAATAAAAACTCGGGCAGTGGAGGCTTCTCTAAACCATCTTCATCGCCCAGCCGAAACAGCCAACCCAGCAGCAAACCGGCAAGCAGCCCAAGCAAGTCAAATGACCGAAAAAGCCCGCGCTAATACGTAGTAATTCTATGGGGTTGCCTATCCTAAACATACAACCCTCCTAATACCCAAAAGACCTCTCTGTGGCATAACTACACCATTGAGGGGTCTTTTTTTTTAACACCGTTGCTAATTCATTTTCAGTACTGAGTCTTAATCACTAACCACTAACTAATAACTTTTTTACTATGAAAAATATCGCACTAATTTTTGTGGCTCTGTTAGCAGGTATTGCCTTACAAGCCCAAACACCCGAAGACGCACTTCGGTATTCTCAAAATCAAGTAGTTGGCACAGCCAGAGCAGCGGGGTCGGGTGGTGCATTTGGCGCTTTGGGCGCTGATTTTACTTCACTTTCCATAAACCCCGCCGGATTGGGTTTGTTCCGAAAATCGGAGTTTACCATAACGCCGTCTATTTATTTTGCCAATACCGAAACCGATTACTGGGGCAATATGGAAACCGATAGCCGCAATTCATTTAACCTGAGCAATGTGGGTTTTGTGTTTAAAGGTGGTGGCAGAAGACCCGATGCAAGCTGGCGGGCGGTAAACTTTGGCATAGGACTCAACCGTATAGCCAACTATAACCGAAACACCATTCTGATAGGAAAAAATACTAAAAACTCGTTGTTAGATTATTATGCACAGCAGGCACAGGGTACACCCGGAAACCAAGTGCGCGATAATTACCCCTTTGGAGCAGGCTTGGCTTATTTTTCCTTCCTCATCAATCCTAACCCTAATGCAACTACACCCAACAGCTACATAGGCGTAACCAATGGTTTTGCCATTGAGCAGCAGGAATTTATTACCGAAAGACGCGCCAACGACGAGTTTGTAATGTCATTGGGTGCAAACTATATGGACAAACTATTTATTGGCGGTACCTTAGGTATTCCGTTTGTGCGTTATCGGGCAGAAAAATTTTATTCCGAAATTGACAGAGATGATATAGTGCAAGGTGTAGCTGCTGATTTGGGCTCGTATGACTTTGACCGTTTTGAACTAACCGAAAACCTGCAAACCCGAGGCACAGGCATAAATGGTAAACTGGGTGTAATTTTCCGACCCGCCGATGTTTTGCGCTTGGGCGCCGCCGTGCATACACCCACTCTAATGTCAATTAATGAGCGTTTTTCGAGCGATTTATATACCCGTTTTGCTAATTATGACACGCTTTTGTTTTCGCCCGAAGGAGAGTACGACTACCAACTTACTACCCCATGGAAATTTGTAGGAAGCGCTGCTTTTCTGCTCAAACAATTGGGCTTTTTATCTATAGACTACGAATGGACAGACTTTAGCCAAATGGCGTTTTCTTTTGACAATTTACCCCAAGACCGCCGCCTTGCCAGCGAAATCAATCGGGAAATAAGCAATCGGTTCCAGTCCACTTCTACCATAAGAGTAGGAGCAGAGTTTGCCCTTGATATTTTTAGAGTCAGAGCAGGTTATGGCTTCCAGTCAAGCCCCTATAAAGGTTTTTCTGATTTTAACCGGCAAACCATTAGTGCGGGTGTAGGTTTTAGAGACAAATTACTGTTTGCAGATGTAGCTTATGTGTATGCTTTCAGTAAAAATAACTATTACCCCTATACTCTTGCTGCAGGTGGCGTAGATCCTGCACTGGTGCAGAACAATGCCGGAAATTTGTTGTTTACCCTTGGTATTAGGTTCTGATTGCTTCATTTTCTTTTAACTTTGCCCTTCTGCACGGAAAACCCATTCAGAAGGGCAAACCCATATTATTATGCAAGCCCTTGTTTTATTGCTATTCCTGTTATTTTTACCCGGTAAACCTGTTGATGTTGTGTCTGCTGCTTCTCCACCACTCACTGTAACCGTAACTAACCTCAAAAATACCGAAGCTGCTGTTTATTTGGCTGTGTATAAAAGCCGGCAAGATTTTGGAAATAGCGAAGGTTTGTTCAAGAGCGCCCGATTAAATCCAAACGGAAAAACATCGGTAATTTTTTCTTTACCCGACCTTGAATTTGGCGTTTATGCTGTTGGTGTATATCAGGATATAAACGGAAATGGTAAGTTAGATACCGGCTTTTTTGGCATACCCAAGGAGCCTTATGGTTTCTCTAATAATTTCCGCCCGGTTTTTTCGGGACCTACTTTTGATAATTGTAAATTTCAGTACACCTCTGCCAATCATACCATATCCATAACTTTGCTTTGGTAGGGATAAGAACCTTGTTACCCGTTATTTGTTTATACAGTGGTTTATTTTGTGTAAGAGCAATAAGGGCAGTTTTTTTTAACACAACCCGTTGCAATTTTTAACTATTTTTCAAAAATTGGTTATGTCAATTACCAAAGCCGCCATCATTAATGCCCTTAGTTATGTGGACGACCCCGATTTAGGGAAAGACCTTGTAACCCTAAATATGGTGGATAATATCCACATAGACGGCAATAAAGTTAGTTTCCGCTTAATACTCACCACGCCGGCTTGCCCCTTAAAAGAGCAAATAAAAAATGCCTGCATTACCGCCATACGGCATTTTGTAAGCAAAGAAGCAGAAGTTCATGTTGATATTACCTCACGCGTAACTACACACAGGCAAGACGGCAGTAATATATTGCCCGGTGTAAAAAACATCGTAGCTGTAGCATCGGGTAAAGGTGGTGTGGGAAAATCTACGGTATCGGTTAATTTAGCCATAGGTTTGGCAAAAAACGGCGCTAAGGTAGGACTAATTGACGCAGATATATACGGACCCTCAGTGCCGGTAATGATGAGTTTGCGCCAAAAACGCCCGCATGTAATACAGGTAAACGGTCAAAACAAAATTGAGCCCATTGAGCAGTATGGCATCAAAACACTGTCGATAGGGTTTTTAGCCGAAGAAACACAGGCTATTGTGTGGCGTGGTCCGATGGTGTCTTCGGCGCTGCGTCAGTTTATTACCGATGCAGAGTGGGGCGAGTTAGATTATTTGGTTATAGATTTACCGCCCGGCACCGGCGATGTACACCTAACCCTTGCCCAATTAGTACCCATAACCGCTGCCGTAGTGGTAACTACTCCCCAAGAGGTTGCAAAAGCCGATGTGGTTCGCTCTATTGGCATGTTTCAGCTTCCACAAATTAACGTGCCCGTATTAGGTATTATTGAAAATATGTCGTACTTTAGCCCGCCCGAATTACCCGACAAAAAGTATTACCTGTTTGGAAAAGGCGGAGGGCAAGCCCTTGCTGAATCTTTCCATGTGCCACTGTTAGGGCAAATACCCATAGTTGAAGACATAAGAAAAGGAGGCGATGAGGGTATGCCCGCCGTTTTGCTGCCCGATAGCCCTGCCGGAAAAGAGTTTGCTTTTTTAGCACAAACTGTAGCCCGATACATTGCCATAGCAAATGCCAACGTGCAAACAAGCAAAACCCTTTCTGCACAGTAATCCTTAAGCATAACTTTTGCCTATCCAGCTTATTTTCTGACCTGTCTTTTTAGTTTACATCATCACATTACCTAAACATGCAACACACCGAGTTACTAGAAAAAGTGCAACAATCACTAAACAGCATTCGCCCACATTTACAAACCGATGGCGGCGATATAGAAGTGGTGGATATAACAGAAGATTATGTGGTAAAGGTAAAACTATTAGGCGCTTGTGGCGACTGTAAAATGAGTTTTATGACCATGAAAGCAGGCGTTGAGTATTCGGTAAAAACTGCTGTTCCTGAAATTAAAGCGGTAGAAGCGGTATAAATATACTTCGGCTGCACCAACAAGCCTCATTCTCCACCCATTAACTAACATCATGTCTTTAATAGCTTCACTGATTGATAAAATAGCAGGCTATCGCACCATAGCCGTTTTGTTTGTACTGTTTTTGGTGTTTGGGTTATATATTATGCCCTCCTTTCAGAAAGCCATTAGCGAACTTGCCGGAAAGAAAGTGAGTATTATTGACCTTCAATCCGGGTTGCATCCGGAAGATATTTATGAAATGATAGAAGATTATGGTGCTGAGGGCAGGCGTTTATACCGGTGGGTAGAAATGAGCGCCGATATAATTTACCCCATTATTTATACCATGTTTTTTTCGGTGATATTGTATTTTCTTTACGAAAAGTTGGGAGTAGTTTTTCCATTTAGCCGACTTTATTTTTTCCCTTTTTTAATGATGTTTGCCGATTATGTAGAAAATGTCTTCATTATTTTTATGCTTTCTTTATATCCGGTTAAACTAATGGCGCTGGCATATCTTTGTTCTGCTGCCAGTGTAGTGAAATGGATTTCCTTAGCCATCAATTTGCTTTTGATAGTTTATGGTGTAGCTATGCTTTTTGTGCAAAAATTGGTTAAACGGTAAAATGTAGTTTGTGGCAATTAACCTCAAAATGATTTTTGCTATTTTGCGCATTTTTATTAGCTAAACAATAGCACAGTTTTAAACCTTTTACTAAATTGCCCCCGTTTTTACAACCACTTGGTAGTTTTTGACAATTCTTGTTTTGAAACCTAATAAACCGCCGCACAAATGGCAAAAGTTAAATGCACATATGATTTTTTAATAAAATCTTCACCTGCTATTTTATACAATTTTTTATCTACTGCGCCCGGATTATCCCAGTGGTTTGCAGACCATGTGCAGGAAACCGAAAAGGGATTTATTTTTGATTGGGAGGGCTATCAGGAAAGTTGTGTGATTCTTGACGAAGACGATGGGCACTTCATCAGATTGCAAATGGATAGTAACGAAGATGAGGAGTACTTAGAATTTAGAATTGAAAAGTCAGAAGTTACTGATGATACCATCCTTATCATTACTGAATTTGTAGAACAAGAGGAGGCTAAATCTCAATATAAACTATGGGCAGCTCAGGTGGATTCTCTTGTAAGTTGTGTAGGAGGGCGTAATTAATAGGGCTTATTGTGCTGGTTGTTAATCGTTTTTTGCACAGAAAAATGATACCTGCTCTGCTTCAATATACTCTGGATAAAAGGCAATTTTTTAGATTGGAAACCCTCACAATCGAATAAAGACAAGTATCAGTGACACTGTTTAACCATAAAAAAAGCCCGATGTAAAAATCACATCGGGCTTTTTGGCTTAAATGGTAGCTGCATTACATTACCGCAGGCGGGTTATCGGGCAAATGATATGGCGCGTTTTTCGCGTATCACAGTTACCTTTATCTGACCCGGGTACTGCATTTCTGTTTGGATTTTTTGAGAAATAATGAGCGAAAGTTCATCGGCTCTTTCATCGGGTACTTTTTCGCTTTCCACTATAACGCGCAGCTCTCTGCCGGCTTGAATAGCGTAGGCTTTGTCAACACCCTCATAAGACATGGCTAATTGTTCCAGTTCGTTTATGCGTTTGAGGTAGGTTTCCAATATCTCTCTTCGGGCGCCGGGGCGAGCGCCCGAAATGGCATCGCAGGCTTGAATGATGGGCGAAATGAGATAGGTCATTTCAATCTCGTCGTGGTGAGCGCCTATGGCATTTATGACAGCCGGGTGTTCTTTATGTTTTTCGGCAATTTTCATACCCAGCAGGGCGTGTGAGAGTTCGGTTTCTTCTTCGGGTACTTTACCTATATCGTGCAATAAGCCGGCGCGTTTAGCTAATTTGATGTTGTTAGCTCCCAAGCCAAGCTCGGCAGCCATAATGCCGCAAAGTTTAGCGGTTTCAATGGAGTGTTGGAGCAGGTTTTGCCCATAGGAAGAACGGTAACGCATACGCCCTACAGCCCTGATGAGTTCGGGGTGCAAGCCGTGTATATTGAGGTCTATTACGGTACGCTCGCCTATTTCTACAATTTGCTGCTCTAATTGTTTGCGGGTTTTTGCAACCACTTCTTCAATGCGGGCGGGGTGAATACGCCCGTCTGCTACAAGGCGCTGCAAAGATAATCGGGCAATTTCTCTTCTTACGGGGTCATAACCCGAAATTACGATTGCCTCCGGCGTATCATCTACTATTATTTCAACGCCGGTAGCGGCTTCTAAGGCGCGTATATTTCTGCCTTCTCTACCAATAATCTGCCCTTTTATGTCATCAGATTCAAGGTTAAATACCGAAACTGTGTTTTCAATGGTATGCTCGGCGGCGGTACGTTGAATGGTTTGAATGATGATTTTTTTAGCCTCTTTATTTGCTTTCAGTTTAGCGTCTTCCACCACGTCTTTAATGTAAGCCATGGCTTCTGTTTCGGCTTTGCTGATAAGGGAATTAATGAGTTGCTGTTTGGCTTCTTCGGTGGTTAAACCGGCAAGGGTTTCCATTTTTTTGGCAAAATCAGCTTCGTGTTTAATTTTTTGTTCGGTAAGGTCGCTTATTTTTTGTTGCACCAAATTGGTTTCGCGTTCCAGTTCCTGTCTTTTTTGGTTAAGTAGTTCTGATTGTTTGAGCAGGGTTTCTTTGCCTTTTTGCAGGTCGTCTTGTTGTTGTTTAAATTCGTCGGTTTTCTTTTTAACTTCTTCTTCAGTGGCGCGCAGTTGTTCTGCTCTTTGCTTAAAGGCAATTTCTTTTTGTTTGAGCTTGGTTTCTGCCTCTTCTACTCTTTTTTTATTGTTTGCAACGTGTTTGTCAGATTCGGTACGGATTTGCTGGGCTTTTTCTTTGGCTTTAAATAACAGGTTTTTCTTTTGTTCTTCGCCTTCGTCTTGAGCCTGTTTAAGCATTTGGCGAGCGGCATCGTCAGCTTTGGAGAGGATTTCTTTGGCGGTTATGTCAGAGAGTTTTTTTCCGGCATAAAACCCAATTCCTCCCCCTGCAACGAGCGCTACAATGAATGTTATTATTTCTAACATGGTTTGCTTGTTTGTGGGGATAAAAAATGGTCAAAGTATGGTGATTAAATACTAATAGTTTTGTTTGAGTGGGCATGTGTGTTTGGCAATAACCCTAAAACTATGTTAAATAGTTCACGGCAAAGCCATAATTAGGTGTTGCAGGGTAAACTACAACAACCAAAGCAACAATGGTAAGGGTGGTAATAAAGCAGTAACAGCAGAAAGACAACGCCTGATTACATCGGGGAGCTAACTTTTTCGGATAAAATCGGTTAGCAACTCATCTAATTGCGAAAGCCGAACATCTATATCGTTGTTCTCATATACGGAGCGTTCCTGTTTTTCAATCAGTTCTACACAAATGAGTAAACTTGCCATTGCTAAGTAATCGTATTTATCTTTGGCTCCATAGGCTTCCTGAAGCTCTCTCATACGATTTTTAATAATTTTGGCAGCCTGTACTACGCGGTCTTCATCTTCGGGCAGTACTTTTATTTTATAGGTGCGGTCAGCAATGATTACTTTGATGTCTTTTTCTCGCGTATTGTCCATGATTAACCGTGAGCTGTTTAATGATTTGCAGGAGTGCTTTATGAGGGCTGAGCCTGCACTGCGGAAAATGTTTAGCTTTTTAACGAGGTTAAACACTTATCCACTTCCTTTATTACGTCGTTAATTGCGGCTTTGAGGTGTTCGCGTTTACGTTTTGCGTTTATGGTTTCAAATTCGTTATCGCCGGTATCTAATTGCAGGAGTTTTTCCTGAAGCAGGGTAATGGCGTTTTTTTGTTCTTCAATTTGATTGGTTAGTAAATTTTTTTCTTCCAGCAGGGTAAAGTATGCTTCTTCCAATTGCATGTAATTGTCCATTAAAGCCGTTAGTTTGGCTGAAATTTGGTCTATAATTTGTAAAGTAGCAGACATAATTTACATACTGATTAGGAGAAGGGTTCTTTGCTTGTAAAGGTAGTGCAAATTGATTAAAGTATGATGTTTGTGTTGCAAAATTTACGGTAAAATTTGTTTTACCTTACTAATTTTTATGTGTAAGATGTTTTTTTGCCGGTAAAAATTAGTTTAGCGTTACAATTTACCTGAGTTCTGCTGCTAATTGTTGGGTAAGGGCGGTGGTTATGCGTTGCATCACTTTTTCTATATCGTTGTCGGTCAGGGTTTTGGCGGGGTCTTGCAGGGTAAAACTTAGGGCATACGATTTTTTGTTTTTACCCAATTTGGTTTCGTCTTCATAAACATCAAACAGGTTGATGTGTCGGAGAAGTGCGCCGGCGTTTTTGAGGGCTATTTCGGCTACCTGATGAAAGCTGATATTGTTTTGCAGGAGCAAAGCTAAATCGCGGCGCACGCTGGGGAAACGGGTAATGGGGGTAAAGCCGGTTTTTACTTTGTGGAGGGCTTTAAGCGCTATGCTCCAGTTAATTTGGGCATAAAAAACGGGTTGTTTAATGCCAAAATGGCGAAGGGTAGCGGTAGAAACCTGTGCTATTAGGGCTAACCGGTTTTTTCCCGATGTATATTGGAGTATGCCGGTTAGTTGTGGCTCATCGGGCAGTAAATCGGTATGGAGGGTGGTTATGCCCAATCGTTCAAAAATTTTATCTAAGGTTTCTTTGAGGTCAAAAAAGTTGCACTCACGCTGCGGGCTGCGCCAGTTTTCGGCGGTGTGCAAACCGGTTGCAAATAAGGAAAGCTGATAGGTTTCCTTGTAAGGGGTAAGGGCATCATCGGGCTTAGGGGTAGCGTTGGGCAGCAATTGGTAGGTATGTCCAAATTCAAACAGTTGGATGTCGGTATTTTTGTGGTTTTGGTTATGTGCTATTACCTCTAAACCTGAGTAGAGCATATTTTTTCTAAGCACGTTGTAATCGGCATTGATGCTGCTGAGTAGTTTAACCACATCATCTTCCAAATTGCCGGCGGGCGAGGTGTAATATCGGGCGTTGCTGATAGAAGTAGTCATTATTTCATAAAATCCCGAAGCGGTCAGCAAATTGGCAATGGCATTTTGGGCAGCTTCGGTATCGGGCTGGGAGGTGTAGGCTAAAGCCGATTTTATTTGGCTGGTAAAGGGTATGTTGTTTAGTCCGTAAATGCGTATTATTTCTTCAATAACATCGGCTTCGCGGTGCACATCTGTTTTATTGGTAGGCACAGCAACCAAAAGCTCATCGGGTGTTTCTTGCAAAATATCTATTTCTAAGGCATGTAAAATGGCTTTTACCTTATCGGCAGGCAGATGCACACCCAGCAGTTTTTGGAGGTGGTTATGGGTGAGTGTAATTTGGAGTTTTTCTACCGGTTGCGGGTAAATATCGGTAATGGGCGATGATATTTGTCCGCCTGCTACTTCTTTTATGAGCAAAGCGGCTCGTTGAAGGGCATAAACGGTTATGTTTGGGTCAACGCCTTTTTCGAATCTTGCCGCCGCATCGGTACGAAGGTTGTGGCGGGTGGCTGTTCGGCGTACAAAACGAGGGTTAAAGCAAGCGCTTTCTAAAAACACATTTGCGGTTTGCGGGGTAATGCCCGAATGTGCTCCGCCAAAAACACCTGCTATGCACATGCCCTCATTATTGCCGTTGCAAATCATGAGGTCTTGGGCGTGTAGGGTGCGCTCTACTTCATCTAAGGTGGTAAATTTGGTATCTTGTGGTAGGGTTTTAACCACTACCTTGCCTCTGGTTATTTTATCGGCATCAAAAGCGTGCAGTGGCTGCCCAAGTTCGTGCAGGATAAAATTGGTAACATCAACCACGTTGTTAATGGGTCTGATGCCTATGCTGTGGAGGCGGTCTTGCAACCATTGTGGCGATTCTTTAACGCTGATGCCGCTAATGGTTAAACCGGCATAGCGGGTGCAGGCTTCGGGGTTTTGCACCTCTATGGGCAGTAGTAGAGAGTGGTTGTCTATGGCAAAATCAGCCACAGAGGGCATGGTTACCCATACTTGCATTGACTTATTGATGAGTAGGGCGGCGGCAAGGTCTTTAGCTACGCCTACATGACAGCCGGCATCGGAACGGTTGGGGGTGAGTCCTATTTCAAAAATATGGTCTTCGGGCAGGTTTAGGGCATCTTTGGCAGGCATACCCACCGGCGTATCGGGCGGTAAAACCATAATACCGGCGTGGCTGCTGCCTATTCCAATTTCGTCTTCGGCACAAATCATGCCTTCTGATGTTTCGCCGCGTATTTTTGATTTTTTGATAACAAAAGGTTCGCCCGTTAGGGGGTAAAGGGTAGCGCCTACGGTGGCTACTATTACCTTTTGACCTGCTGCTACATTAGGAGCGCCGCACACTATTTGCAGGGGCTCTGCTGCGCCTACATCAACG
>DDVC01000193.1:18891-39313 GCA_002345145.1 Bacteroidetes bacterium UBA2322 | reverse complement strand
CGGCGTTAATCAGCGCCATCCGTGTTATCCATGTGCTAATTTTTGCCGGTTTTGCGCTCATAGCTTTGTGTACCATTTTACATCAAACTCGGGTCACACCCGCCAAAACAGCGCCGCTAACAGCCAAGTTGTTAGCCAAAACTCAGCATATTGCAAACGTTTAGCCCCCAAACCAAGGCGGGGGCTGTAGGCGTTTGTCCAAAGTCTAAAGGAAATAGGGTGCGGAAAGTGGTTTAGGGTAACAAATCAACAACAGCTAAAGCATCAATTTAATTTGCGACAATAATATGCAAGCCCGATGGTTTTATATGGCAGCACATTATTAGGCAAAGTGCTTATAAGTGGGGTTGGGGGTGAGTTTGTTTGTACTCACAGTTGCCGTTGCAAGTGCCATAAAGGTTAAGCGAGTGGTGGGTAATGGTAAAATTGAGCAGTTCCCCAATCATAGACTTGATTTGTTGAATGCGGGGGTCGCAAAATTCCATTACTTTTTTACAGTCAATGCAAATAAGGTGGTCATGCTGTTTATAGCCGTAGGCTTTTTCGTAGTGGGCTACATTTTGCCCAAACTGGTGTTTGGTAACCAAATCGGAGGCAACCAAAAGTTCTAAGGTATTGTAAACAGTAGCTCTGCTAATATTGTATTGGTTATTGCGCATTTGGAGGTAAAGCGTTTCGGCATCAAAGTGGTCGTTGCGCATATAAATTTCTTCCAGTACGGCATAGCGTTCGGGGGTTTTGCGCTGTTGGTTTTTTTCGAGGAAGGCGGTAAAAATGCCTTTTACCTCATGTAGTATTTTTTTAGTATCGGGTTGCATAGTTGCTTATGGAGTTACTCAAAAAGAAAACAGAAAATAGGGGCGCTGCGTTCAGGGCACTTTGGGCACAGCGGTAAAAAGAGCGCCTACAAGTAGTTTGTCGGAAAAAAACATTGGGTTAATGAATACGGCTTACTGAGTAAACTCCCTCTACCGCCTGTAGCTTTTTGATAAGTTGTTTAAGTTGTGCATTGTCTTTAATAAACACATAGATTTCGCCTTCAAAAATGCTGTCTTTGGCGTTTAGGGCAATGGAGCGCATATTCAGCTTAAGCTCGCCCGATATGATATGGGTAATTTTGTTAACCAAGCCCACATCGTCCACGCCATTAATTTTGAGGGCAGCTAAATAGAGTGGGTCAGCTCCCATTTTCGTCCATTTAACGCTTACAATGCGGTACGGATATTCGGTATTTAGCTGGTTAGCATTAGGGCAGTCAGTTCTATGAATTCTGATGCCTTTGCCAATGGTAACAAAGCCAAAAACGTCATCGCCGGCTACGGGTTTGCAGCAGTTGGCAAGGCTATACTCTACACGGTCGGTAAAGCCAAAAATGTTCAGGTCACCTACATTTATTTCGTTTCCCCTGAGTTTTATTTCGTTGTCTTCAATCGGGGTGTTTTTTTTATCCTTCTCTTTAAAGGAGCGGTCAATTTCGTCGCCATTAAACTTAATTTTTTTAATTTCGTTAGGGTCAAAAGTACCGGTGGCAATGGCGTAATAAAAGTCAATAGAATGATTAAATCGGTAAAAACTTAGGAGTTCATTGAGAACGTTTTGGTTAAAGTTTATGTTGAGGCTTTTGAGTTTGCGTTCCAGTATTTCTTTACCGGCCTCGGCTTCCTGCTTGCGTTCATTGTGTAAAATGGAGCGTATTTTAGTGCGGGCGCGGTTAGTAACCACAAATTTGAGCCATTCGTCGCTGGGTTTTTGTTTTTTGCTGGTAATGATTTCTATCTGGTCACCACTTTTAAGTTTATGCGAAATAGGTTGTAATTTACCGTCAATTTTTGCGCCCACACACTGGCAGCCCAAGTCGGTATGAATTTCAAAAGCAAAGTCAAGCACACTGGAACCGGCTGGCAGAAATTTAAGGTCGCCTTTGGGGGTATAAATGTAAATTTCGTTTTCGTAGAGTTCATTTTTAAATGTGTTAACAAAATCTATTGCATTTTCCGATTTTTCAGAAAGTAGCTCCCTCACTCTTTGAAGCCATTCGTCTATTTTTGAATCGGTTTTATTGCTTACGCCTTTATACTTCCAGTGTGCGGCTATACCGCGTTCGGCAATGGCATCCATGCGCTCGGAGCGTATTTGGATTTCTATCCATTTGCCTTGTGGTCCGTTTACAGTAGCGTGGAGCGATTCATAGCCATTGCCTCTGGGCGTGGTAATCCAGTCGCGCAGACGTTCTACGTTAGGGTTATATACATCGGTAACCAAGGCGTAAATGTTCCAGCAAACGCTTTTTTCGTCTTTTTGATCGGGCACATCTACCACAATGCGTATGGCAAACAGGTCATAAACCTCTTCAAAGGGAACTTCTTTTTTCTTTATTTTATTGGCAATAGAGAATATGTGTTTAGGTCTGCCAAAAATCCTGAAATTGGTAATGCCGCCTTTGCTTAGTCTTTCCTTGAGTGGTGCAATAAAACCGGCAATATATTCTTCGCGTATTTTTTTTGTTTCCTGAAGTTTTTGGGCAATTTCTTTGTACAAATCTTTTTCGGTATATTTCATGCTGAGGTCTTCCAGCTCCGATTTAATTTTATACAACCCCAAACGGTGGGCAACCGGGGCATATAAAAACAACGTTTCTGCGGCAATAGAAAGTTGTCGGGCTTCGGGCATAGAATTAAGTGTGCGCATGTTATGCAATCTGTCGGCAAGTTTTATGATAATTACCCTAATATCTTCACCCAAGGTGAGCAAGAGTTTTTTATAGTTTTCTGCTGCCTTGTTTTCTAAATTTTTTTTGTCAAAAACGCCTTTTATTTTGGTTAATCCATCAATAATTTTAGCCACTTTCTTGCTAAACTCCAGTTCAATTTCTTTGAGGGTTACATTGGTATCTTCTACTACATCGTGTAGCAAAGCGCAAATGATAGAAGTTACATCAAAACCGCCAATTTCTTCAGCCATAATACGTGCTACGGCAATGGGGTGGTATATATAGGGCTCTCCGCTTTTTCGGCGCATAGGTCCATGTTCTTTGAGGGCTAACTCAAAGGCTTTGTCTAAGCGGGAGCGGTCATAATCACTCAATTTACCACAAAAAGACAGCAACTCTTGATATTTTTGCCTTATATCAATGAGTTCTTCTTCGGTGTAATGGGCTACGATTTCTGTTAACATACAGGTTGCAAACTGGGTTTATGAGTTGGGTAATATAAAGTGCGTGTGATTTGATGAGGTAAAAAGAAGCGGTTATAGATTACGCCTCATGCGCTGTTTCAGGGAAGCAGTGAGTTTGTAGCAGCCGGTTAAGATGAAAGTTTTTTGCGATTTTAACAAAGTTACCAAAAAAAAATGAAAACTTGATATTTCGGGTTCAAAAAAAAATATTTCGCTCATATTTTTACTCGTGCTACTTGGCTGCTTGCTTGGCAAATTATGTCTAAAGCAGGGTATTTTTATCCTAAGTTTATGTTGGTAAACAAAAATCGTTATAGCTCTATGTGCAAGTAATAATGTAAACGTTACAGCAAGATTGGGCTGAGGTTAAACAAGATGTTCATAACATTACTGCTCTATTTTGTTAAATAAAGCACAAAAATGCCGGTGTTGGCAGTAGGCTTGTTTGTTGTGCACAGGGGTTTCTCATCAAGGCTATTGATTTTGCTCTATGTGGCACATGTTTTGTAACGCTAAAAACAGATATGCTTTTGGGTTAAGACAGATAAGCTAAACAACCGCCCAAGAATCGTTTGTAAAACAAGTAAAAAATAGCAACATGCCCTTTTGAGTGTATCGGTTGCTTTTTAATAATCCTCTTTATTCATGAAACCGAATACCACAACTCCCTTCTTAAAACAACTTACTTTTTCTATAGTTTTAGCTGTATTGTGTTCGGTAATATCGGTACAGTTAATGAGCCGTTTCAGTTTGCTATGGCAGGGCATACAACGTCCGTTTTTACCGGAACACGTTCCCTATCCTACGCAGATTGCCTCTTCTGTGGGTAGTTTTCCGGTTACCATTTATGGCAGGGGCAGCTATTTGCAAACACAAGATATGGTAGCCGGCAGTTTTATAGATGCAGCAAAAACATCTACACCCACAGTGGTAAACATCAGTACTTCTAAGTTTGCAAGCGGAAACAACACCCTTAATAACCCATTTGGCGATATATTTGGAGAGAAAAATTCCGATTGGTTTGGCTATGAAACGCCTAACAGGGGTAATGTTAATGCTTCATCGGGGTCGGGTGTTATTGTGTCATCTGACGGATACATACTAACCAATAATCACGTAATAGCCGGAAGTGCAGAAATACAGGTAACGCTATATGATAAACGCACTTTTACTGCCGTTATAGTAGGAACCGATGCTGCTACCGACCTTGCTCTGCTGCGTATTAATGCCAACAATTTACCAGCCATACGCTATGGAAACTCTGATGAGTTGCAAGTAGGTGAGTGGGTGTTGGCAGTGGGCAATCCATTTAACTTAGCCTCTACCGTAACCGCAGGCATTGTTAGCGCTAAGGGGCGAAACATTAATATACTTAAAGAAGAAGCATCAGTTGAAGCCTTTATTCAGACAGATGCCGCCGTAAACCAAGGCAATAGCGGCGGGGCTCTGGTAAACCTGCAAGGCAATTTGGTAGGCATCAATACTGCCATTGCTACCCCATCGGGCACTTACGCCGGTTATGCTTTTGCAGTACCGGTAAACATAGCTGTGAAGGTGATTGAAGACCTCAAAACTTACGGAACAGTTCAAAGAGCATTTTTGGGTATTAACACCCGCGATATTACCCCAGAAATTGCCAATAAACTGAAACTTAAAAACTTAAACGGCATTTATGTGGATTACGTGGCCGCCGATGGAGCAGGAGCAGAAGCAGGATTGCAAAAAGAAGATATTATTACTGAAATTAACGGATATAGGGTGGACGCAATACCCGAATTTAAAGAAAAAATAGCCCGTTTTAGACCCGGCGATATAATAGGTATAACCTACCTCAGAAACGGACAAATGAAATACACAAAAATGACCCTCCAAAATGCCATCAAAACCACTAAAATTATTGCAAACCCCAGTGCAGAATTAGAAAAAATCTTAGGAGCACAGTTTACAGAACTTACACTGGCAGAACTGAGTAATTTAGGTGTTAAAAGCGGATTAAAAATTACCCGATTAACTAATAACGGCACCTTAAGTGCTGCTACCTCTGTTAAAGTAGGTTTTGTAGTGCTGAAAGTAAATAATGAACCCGTTAAAACAGCTGAACAACTTTTTAAAATTATTCAACAAATACCTTCGGGCGATGGGGTTATGTTTGGCGGGTTTTATCCCTCCGATAAACAAAATAAAACCTATGCCTTTACCATGCCCCCACTTTAACCCAGTTTTAGGTATAAAAAACGCCACTTTTGGAACTAAACAGCCCAATATGCTGTTAAAAACAAAAAAAATAACGCCATTACTTGCAAAATTCATGCGCATTGCCTTATCTTTGCACTCGCTTTAAATAAACCATGCGGAAATAGCTCAGTTGGTAGAGCACAACCTTGCCAAGGTTGGGGTCGCGAGTTCGAGTCTCGTTTTCCGCTCTTTCTTTTGAAAGTTGTATAACATACAGATAGCGTGTAATTGCCTTGGTGGTGGAACTGGTAGACACGCAGGACTTAAAATCCTGTGGACCTAAAAGTCCGTGCGGGTTCGAGTCCCGCCCGGGGCACTCTTTTAAAAGTATGTACTTAGTAAGCGGAAATAGCTCAGTTGGTAGAGCACAACCTTGCCAAGGTTGGGGTCGCGAGTTCGAGTCTCGTTTTCCGCTCTCCGCATCAATTGCTGCGGAAATAGCTCAGCCGGTAGAGCACAAGCTTCCCAAGCTTGGGGTCGCGAGTTCGAGCCTCGTTTTCCGCTCTTTGTTGTTTTATTACCTACTACACCCTCATTTACCTTAAACCGTATATGGGGGTGTGTTTTTTTTATAACACACTATTCACGCTACTCCACCCATGCAGGCTCCACCCAAACTATCTGTTACTACCAAACAATACCATGCGCTATGTGCCGTTTGCAATGTATTTGTGCCGCCTGTAAACCAGCCCAATGGCAATGATGATACCTCGTTTTGGCAACTTAAAGCCTCTGATACCCAAGTGCCCCACCATATACTGGAACTGGTAGCCCAATTGCCTCCCGCCGAACAATCAGAAATAAAACAACTGCTTACCCTGCTTGCCAGCCCTCTTTTTGGGCTCACTTGCTTTAAGGGATTAAAAAGCATTAATGCCATGCCGTTTAAACAACGCGAAACCGCCCTACAAAGCTGGTCGGGCAGCCGGTTTGTTACACTCCGCAAAGCATTTAACGCCCTGCGCAAACTAACTACCTTTATCCATTACGGCATCTCGCACATCGGGCATGATAACCCCAACTGGAAACACCTAAAATATCCGGGTCCTATTAGCGCCCCGCCGCAGTTGCCAAAGCCCATGCAGCCGTTTTTTCCGCCCAATGACCTACAGCTTACCGCCGATGTGGTGGTAATAGGCAGCGGAGCCGGCGGAGGTTTGGCTGCCGGTATGCTTGCCCAAGCCGGCTATGAGGTAATTGTACTGGAAAAAGGCGATTACCTCAGCCCGTCAGACCTTAACCAGCGCGAGGTAGAAATGATTCAGCGCACCTTTGAACAAAAAGGCGCACTCACCACAGCCGATGGCGGTGTGTCGGTTTTTGCAGGCAGTTGTTTGGGAGGCGGCACTACGGTAAACTGGACTGCCGCCATACCCACGCCCGATTATATTTTGCAGGAATGGGCTACACAGCACCAACTGCCTCACCTGCTTACTACACATTACCAACACAGTATGAAGGCAGTAATGGAGGCTGCCGGTGTAACCCAAAGCGAATCGAACCACAATATCCAAAACCGATACCTGTGGCGAGGTTCCGAAATGCTGGGCAATACACCCAAAGTGGTGCCCCGAAACGTGAGCGGCTGTAACGCCACCAATGAAGGTAAAAGTTGCGGCTACTGCTGCTTAGGCGGCTGCCAAGCCAACAATAAAAACAGCACCTTAAAAACATGGCTACAGCAAGCCTACCAACATGGAGCTAAAATAATGACCCATGCCACTGCCCAAAAAATAAAGGTAAAAAAAGGCAAGGTTATAGGCGTAGAAGCCATACAGCATCACCCATCGGGCAGAACCCACAGCATCAGCATAAAAGCGCCCTTAGTAGTGTTGGCAGCAGGAGCCCTGCATACCCCAGCCCTGCTGCTCAAAAGCGGCATACGCCACCCCCACATAGGGCAACATTTATACCTGCATCCTACCGTATTGGTTAGCGGTTATTATCCGCAGGTGGTTAACCCGTGGTTTGGTGCCATGATTTCTTCTATAAACGATACCGATGCCCATTTAGAAGGTCATTTTGGAGCCCGAATTGAAACCCCGCCTATACACCCCGGGCTGTGGGCTATGGCTGCCCCCTGGCACTCTGCCATACAGCATAAATCCTACATGCTTAAAATAGCCCATTCTGCCAACCTTATTGTGCTTACCCGCGATAAATTTGGCGGCTCCGTGCAACTTAACAGCAAAGGTTTTCCGGTACTCAGCTACCCCGTACACCACCTTACCGTTAAACACCTACTTGTAGGCATAGAAAAAGCTGCCCGAATACTTCTTGCCACCGGCGCCGAAGAGGTTACGTTTCCCCACCACGTTTTTAGGCATGTAACACACAATACTACCGAAACCGCCCTCAAAAAATTCTTTGCCCAAATGCCCGAATGGGGCTGGAAAAGCGGGCAGTTTTCACTTTTCAGCGCCCACCAAATGGGCACCTGCCGCATGGGTGCCGATGCCAAAACCCACCCCCTTAACCCCCAAGGCGAAGTAAACGGGGTAAAAGGATTATTTGTGGCAGATGCCAGCGCACTGCCCGCCGCCAGTGGCGTTAACCCCATGATGAGTATTATGGCGCTATCGCATTATACCATCAAACAGTTAATTGCATCGGGTAAATAAGAAAGACAAAAAAACGGCTACCTTTGTGTTAAGGTGGAGCAAGTTTTTATCTCCTCAAATTACCCACGCGGAACTACTTGCCTGCTTTTATTGTTTAAATGAAAAAATCTCCACATTATGCGCACCTCAAATCCCGCACTTTCCGAAGACACTTTTAAAAAAGCCATTACTACTAAGGGCGCTTACAACGCCAATGCCCCCTACGCTCCCGCACTTGCCGAGGGCGAAACCATGACCGTAAACGGCACAGTAAACAAAAGTTTTATGCTGCTGGCATTGCTTATACTAAGCGCAGCCTTTTCTTTTACCATGCCCCTGCCCTTTTTTATTTACGGCGGCGCTATAGGCGGTTTTATTGTGGCTATGATAACCATTTTTAAAAAAGAGTGGTCGCCCTATACTGCTCCGGTTTATGCCCTGTTAGAAGGGTTGTGCTTGGGCGCTATTTCGTTCCTCTTCGAAGCCGAAATAGCCGGCATCGTTTTTCAGGCTATCCTGCTCACCGTAGGCGTATTTGCCAGCATGTTGTTTGTGTATAAATCGGGCTGGATAGAGGTTACCCAAAACTTTCGCATGGGTTTAGTAGCTGCCACAGGCGGCATTGCCCTTATTTACCTTGCTACTTTACTGCTCAGCTTTTTTGGCATTCAAATCCCGTATATTCACGAATCGGGTTTAATAGGTATCGGGTTTAGCCTTTTTGTAGTAGTTATAGCCGCCCTTAATCTGGTACTCGATTTTGATTTTATTGAAAAAGGCGCTACCTATAACCTTCCCCGTTATATGGAATGGTATGCCGCATTTGGGTTAATGGTAACCTTAGTATGGTTATACTTAGAAATACTGCGCCTGCTGGCTAAACTAAACAAACGCTAAAATAACCCCTCCCGATATAGGAGAGTACGGTAAAACCTGCTTGTTTTCGGGATATTTTAATACTTTTGCGCGGCGATATGGCAACTTTTTGAAGTTGTCGTATCGCCGTAGTTTTTTAACCCGATTTTTTTCTGCTTACATGAACAACGCTCATATTCTACTCATAGACTGCCCCGATGAAAAAGGATTGGTTTTTAACATCACCCAATGCCTGTTTCAGCAAAATTTAAATATCCTTAAAAACGATGAATATGTGGACCGCGCAACCAACCACTTTTTTATGCGTACCGAATTTGAAGGCGACCTAAACCCCGATGAACTTCAACGCCAACTGCTGCAAGTGCTCCCTAAGGGGGTAAACCTGCAACTAAACCCCAAAAAGAAAAAAGATATAGTAATTTTTGCCACCAAAGAACACCACTGCCTTGGCGATTTGCTCATTAGGTATGCTTTTGACGAACTGAACGCAAACGTACTCGCAGTAATTAGCAACCATAATACTTTGCAATCATTGGTGGCTAAGTTTGGCGTACCTTTTCACTACATTAGCCCCGAACACAAAACACGCGAGGAGCACGAGGAAGCCATATTTAAAGCTCTCGATATTTACCAACCCGAATACCTTGTGCTGGCAAAGTATATGCGCATTTTAACCCCGCAGTTTGTGCAGCGTTTCAATAACCGCATCATCAACATTCACCACTCGTTTTTGCCCGCTTTTATTGGAGCAAACCCCTACCGGCAGGCTCATCAGCGAGGAGTAAAAATTATAGGCGCTACCGCTCATTTTGTAAACGACCAGCTAGATGAGGGTCCTATCATAGACCAAAATGTTATACGTATAGACCACCGTTTTACTGCCGAAGATATGGCTAAAGCCGGCAGAGAGGTTGAAAAAAATGTGCTGGCACAAGCCCTTAAATGGGTTTTTCAAGACCGTGTGTTTATTCATGGCAATAAAACCGTTATTTTTTAACCCAAGCATAGGCACAATACCCCGCGTGCTAACTTTTTGTAACTACCTGCTCATTTATGGAAACCATAGGTATTCTTGGCATAGGCAAATTAGGCATCTGTTTTGCCCTCAATCTTGAGCGAGTAGGCTACAAGGTAATTGGTGTTGATATTAACGAGGCATATGTGGCTGAGGTAAACAATAAAACCTTGTTTTCGCATGAACCGCTGGTAATGGAGTACTTAGCAAAAAGCGTTCATTTTACCGCCACTACCCATATAGAGGAGGTACTCAACAGCCCCGCCAAACTCATCTTTATAGTGGTAGCTACCCCTTCAGCGCCCAATGGCGGATATAACCACTACCAAATAGAGCGCATAGTGGCACAATTGGAGCAGGCAGGTAGGCAGCCATTTGAGCGGCATTTGGTAATTATGTGTACTACCATGCCCGGCTATGCCGATACTGTTGCCAAACGACTTGAACCCTTTAATTATACCGTAAGTTATAACCCCGAGTTTATAGCACAGGGCTCAATTATGCACAATCAGGTGCAGCCCGACCAAGTACTGATAGGCGAGGCAAATGAGGAAGTTGGTAAAAAAATAGCCCGATTATACCAAACCATGTGCCAAAACCAACCGGTTTACTGCCACATGACCCGATTAAGCGCTGAAATTTGCAAATTGGCAACCAACTGTTTTTTAACCACCAAAATTTCTTTTGCCAATGCCATAGGCGATTTGGCAACCCAAGCCGGCGCTGAGCCCAATAAAATTTTGGCTGCCATAGGCGCTGATAGCCGTATAGGAGGGCAGTACCTGCGGCATGGATTTGGGTTTGGCGGTCCTTGTTTTCCAAGAGATAACCGCGCTTTGGGCAAGTTTGCGCACGAGCAAAACTACCCGCTGCTGATAGGCAAAGCTACCGACGAGGTAAACCAACAACACCTGAATTTTCAGCTAAACCAATACTTGCAAAATTTTCCGCCCGATGAGCCGCTTGTTTTTGAGCAGGTGAGTTACAAAAAAGGCTCTGTGCTTATTGAAGAATCGCAACAATTGGCTTTGGCGGTAGCTTTGGCACGTGCCGGAAGGCAGGTTATTATTGCCGATGTGCCGGCAGTGCAGCAACAGGTAAAGGTTATGTACGGAAACCTGTTTGAATATACGCAGTAAAACACCGCAAGGTTGGAATTAGGAATTTGCTTAAAGGCTTACTGCAAAAGGATTTCAAACCGGTAGTGTGATATATTTCGGTGCGCTGTACCTTTACAAAGCCAATACCCCAATTTATGGGTGTTGGTTAGTAAGACACAAGGGGCAGCGCCCCGTAATCTTGGTAGAACAGCAACAAACCGTGTTATGAAAGGTGCAGCGCACCGTAATCTGTTGCCCATTTTAACAAACACACCTACATCTTACCCCAGTTTTAACCCTACCGGGCGTTCATTTTAACTCCAACCTCACGTTAAAACACACTACTTGCCCTCTGCTCCGGTTTGTTTGTGAGCAAACCCTGCAACTAATTTTGATTGCCTTTATGCATAAGATTTAGGCAATTGCTTAAAATATGCAGCCCATTTTCTGTCAGTACCGATTCGGGGTGAAATTGCACCCCATAAATGGGTAGCGTAGTATGTGCCAGCGCCATTACCTCGCCCTGTGGCGTGGTGGCGGTTACTTGCAGCGGGGTTTTTTCCAAGCCTTCTAAAATGAGTGAGTGGTAGCGCATTACTTTGTTATGCTGCGGTACACCGGCAAACATGGCATGACCGTTGTGTATCAACGGCGCGGTAAAACCATGCACCGGCTCGGCAGCAGGCAGCAACTTAGCTCCAAAAAACTGCCCCAATGCCTGATGCCCCAAACAAATACCCAGTATGGGCAAACAACTGTAAAAATGCGCTATTGCGCTGAGGGTAATACCCGCTTGGGCAGGCGTTTCGGGTCCGGGCGAAATAACCAACCCCGAAGGCTGCCATGATTCTATATCGGAAAGTGAGCAGGCATTGTTGCGTATCACCTTGCAGGATGCGCCCAGTTGTGCAAAATAATCCAGCAGGTTATAGGTAAAAGAATCAAAATTATCTATCAGTAGCAGCAAGGGGAGTGGTGTGTATTGGATAAAACCGGCGCAATTTAACGACAGTACTCTTTAATATCAAAGTAAGCCTGTTTAACATTAAGCTGGTAAGCGCGGTCAAAATCGGAGCAGCCTTTAAAGGGCTGGTTAAGGCTTATGTATGCCAGCCCTCGGTAGTAGTACGCCATACCATCAGAGCTTTGTAGCTCAATAACCGCCGAAAAATCATTAACCGCATCATCATACCTGCGCAGCAATCCTTTGGCTACGCCTCTGCCTTTAAGGGCGGCAATAAATAGCGGGTTTTGGTCAAGTACTAAGCTGTAATCTTCTATGGCTCCGGCATAATCGCCGTTTATGGTTTTGGCAGAAGCTCTGCCTTGTAGAGCAAAAATATAATCGGGCTTGTAGTTTACCGCCACATCAAAGGTTTCAATGGCATCGTTCAGCTTACCCATTTTGAGCAGGGTAGTAGCTTTGTTGTACTGCAATATAGGGTCGGCGGCATCTAATTTTACGGCGCGGTTATAGTCTTTTAGGGCTTGTTTATATTTTTTAAGCTCGGTATAGCAGTTGGCGCGCATTTGTAGTGCGTCTTTGTTGGTAGGGTCACGGGCTAAACACTTGTCTAACAGTTCTATGGCAGCTTCGTAATTGCTGTTATTGAGTTTTAAAACGGCTTGATTGTAGTAGTATTTAACGTCTTCTTTTGCCTTAAAACTGATTTCGGTTGGTTCTTTGCTTTTTTTTCGTTTGTCTTCTACAATAACGGTATCGGTAAAATTAACCTGATACAAAGCGCTTAAATCTAGATTAATTACATCGGGACTATTATCTTGTAGTTGGTTTTGTTTACCGGTTTTTGCTTGTTTTTCTTTCTTTTTTCGCTGTTTTGGTTCGGTTCCGTAAGGGTTGGCAGGGTCAAAATTGTTATCGGGCACATCGGAGCCGTACATATCAAAGCCGCTTGGCTTTTTCAGCACCGCTTTTTCTTCTTCTTCGGGTGTATTGTACTCAGGAAAAGGTGTTTCGGCAGTGCTGTTTTTTTTCTTTTTCTTCTTTTCCTTTTTTGACGGTTTTAAAACATCGGCAGTATCGGGTTCGCCGTAATTGTAATAATTGTAGTCTTGGGCAAGGGTATTTACCGAAAAACACAAATATAGCAGCAGCGGTATTATTGGAAGATGAAAACGAGTAAGCAGGCGCTTCATGGCAGTAATTAGGAATTAAAGTTAAAAATTGGGGGCTATGGGTTGGGCATACAAAACGCAACCAACACAAACGCCGGTTATTACCAAGGAGTGAAAAATAGAGAAAACGGTTGTTTGGGGGTTAATAAAGTTGGTTACAACCAAAAAACCACGTCTTTAATATGGTCTTCGCCTAATTTTTCGTTTATGCGTTGAACAATTTTGGACTTGGCAAAAGAAAGTTCCTGTTTAAGCGTAGCAGATTTTAGGGTAACGTACAACACGCCATTTTTAACCCAAACTTTTTGGGTTTGTTCTGCAATGTTAGCGCCCATTAACGCTGCCCAATGGTTTTGTACTCGGGCATTGTGGAGGCGGTTATTGAGCTGAAAGAGGTTAAAATAGTCTTTCAGGGCATCTTTCAGGGTTTGTTCGTTAGGGTTTCGGGGCGGCATAGGTGGTAATTTTAGGTATTAAAGTGGGTTAGCGGGGTTATTTTGCTCCTACCACATTGGGCTGGGCAGCTCCGTTGTTAATATAAAAAATTTGGTAAGGCACTGCAAATTTATCAAAAATTGCCTTCATTCTGTTGGGTTGAGTATCAGAAATAAAAACCTGACCAAAATTTGGGGTATTGACCATTTGCACCAATTGGGCAGTACGCTGTTCGTCTAATTTATCAAAGATATCGTCTAAAAGCAGCAGGGGCAATTTACCGCTGTATTGGGCTATAAGTTGGTAAATAGCCAATTTAAACGCTATAAGGAAGGATTTTTGTTGCCCTTGTGAGCCAAATTTTTTTAGCGGGTAGCCGTTTATGGTAAATTCGAGGTCATCTTTATGCACTCCTTCGGTGGTGCGTTGCAGTTGGCGGTCGGTGGGAAGGTTATTTGTAAGGAGTTGGGCAAAGTTTTTACCATGTAGGGGCGATTGGTAAAGGCAGTTCACTGTTTCCTGGTGTTGGCTGAGTTGGCAGTAAAACTGCTCAATTATAGGAGTAAGTTGGGTAGTTATTTGTTGTCGGGTTTGAAAAATTACCATAGCCGGCGCAGTTAGCTGGGCATTGTAGGTTTCTAAAAGTTGGAGGTTAAAATAATTGCGCTCTGCAAAATTTTTAAGGAGTGCATTGCGCTGTTGGAGTACTTTATTGTAAGCAATCAGCGCATCTAAGTAAGGTTTGTTTATTTGCGAAATAGCGGTGTCTAATGCTTTTCGGCGTTCCTCGCTGCCGTCTTTTATGAGCGCTGTATCATCGGGGGCAATCATTACCAATGGCAAAAGCCCTATATGTTCCGATAATCGCTCATAAGCCACACCGTTTCGGTTAAACTCCTTTTTGCGTCCGGCACCAAATTTTGCGCAGATGTTTTCGGGCTGTCCGTTCAGGTCAAAAGTGCCTTCAACCCTAAAAAAATCCTTACCATGATGCACATTTTGGGCATCGGTAGAGCTGAAATAGCTTTTGCAAAAACAGAGGTAATACACGGCATCTAACAAATTGGTTTTTCCGGCACCGTTTTGTCCAACCAAAAAGTTAAACCCGGGCGAAAATTCCAGTTTATTGTTGGTGTTACCATTATAGTTTTTGTAGTTGGTAAGGTTTATTTGCTGTAAATACATGTGTTTTGGGGGTAAAACAAATACGTGAACGGAGGTAAAAATAGGGCGTAATTTTTGTTAACAACATCTTGAATGGCTGCGGTATTATTGAAAAAAACGCAATAATTTATACGAATTTTAACTAATTTGGTGTGCTGTAGCGTAAATTTAGGCACAGCCCACCTTTTGCAACTGCAAATTTACAAATCAAAACACTACTTTTGCACAAAAAGATGCTTTACCGTTTACATTGCCCCTATATTAACCATTTTTATTTTGCTGTTTGCTTACAATGGCTCTGTTTTACCGGTTTGGCAGGGTTAGGGTTTACAGGCAGTGCGGTTATGGCGCAAACTCTTAGCGGCGCTGTACTCCATGCACAAACGCGCGAGCCGCTTGCAGGCGCTATGGTGGTAGCGCTGCCATCGGGCACAGCCACTACAACCAACCATGCAGGGCTGTTTACCCTGGCTGTTTTGCCTTCCGATGACCATATTTCGGTTAGTTTTTTGGGTTTTATTGCCCAAAAAATAGCCGTTGTGCCTACCAATTTGCCCCTTACTTGCCTACTGGCTCCCAATGAGCAAGAGCTGGCAACGGTAAACATTACCGCCTACCATACCGGGCAAAAACTGCTGCAAACACCCGCCGCTGTGGTTAGGTTGCCTGCCGCCTTGCTGCAATTAACCGATAATACCAACTACCTGCCTGCCCTAAATACGGTGGCGGGGGTTAAAATGGAGCAGCGTTCTATGGGCAGTTATCGCATTTCTATCAGGGGGAGTTTGCTGCGCTCACCTTTTGGTATGCGCAATATCAAAATGTACTTAAACGATATACCCATTACCGATGCCGGTGGCGAAAACCCCATTAACAACATAGACCCCCTACTGCCCGATGCCGTAGAAGTGGTAAAAGGACCGGCAAGCAGCTTGTATGGAGCCGGTACCGGCGGAGCGCTGCTGTTTACCGCCAACCCGCCACCCGCCACCGGTATGCAAATTAAAACCGGCGCTATGGCAGGCAGCTACGGACTGCAACAGTACTCTGCCCAACTGCAAACCGCTACCCAACAAGCCGATGCTACCGCTATTTATACCCGCCGCCGCTGGAACGGCTACCGCCAACATGAAAACCACAGGTTTGACGGCGTAAACCTGCTTACCCGATTTTATCCCGATGCCAAAAATACCATTACCCTTATGGCGCTGTATGCCGATGTGCGTTTTCAGATAGCCGGTAATATAGACAGCGCCGCCGTAGCTGCCAACCCGCGCCAGTTTGGCGGGCAAGCGCAAACGCTGAATGCCAATGTAAACAAACAACGACTGATAGCTGGGGTTTCGCACCGGTATAGGGTAAATAAAAACCTTACTAACCTTGCCTCTGCATCGGGGTTTTGGGAGGTAAAAGACAACCCTTATGGCACTAATGCTTTTAACAGCGGTATTAAACGCGAAAGCGGAAGCGGCTTTAACCTGCGCACCCAAACTACTTACCAAAACCAATTAGGCAGCGCCATTACTGCCCGATTAACCGCCGGCGCTGAGTGGCTGCACAGTTTTCTTGCCACTAAGGATTATGTAAACCTGCAAGGCGCACCCGGCGCTATACGACAAGACAACGAGCTATTTTTATCGCAATTATCTGTTTTTGCACAGGCAGCAGTAGAGCTGCCCTGGCAATTGCAGGTGGTAATGGGCGGAAGCTATAACTTTAACCGATACCAAATAGACCAACTCCTGCCAACCGCCCGACCCGATACTGCGCTGTTTACCTTTGCCCAAAACCTGCAACCTGTTTTTTCGCCCCGATTAGGAGTGGTTAAAACAATTTGGAAAACGGTGGCATTACAGGGCAGCATTAGCCGTGGGTTTGCCCCGCCCGCTGCTGAGGAGTTAGTATTGCCCAATGGCTCGCTAAACCTAAACCTGCAAGCCGAAACCGGCGCTAACTATGAGTTGGGCATTAGGGGCAGTTTTTGGCGGGGCAAGTTGTTTGCAGAGGTAAATGCCTACCGCCTACTGCTCAAAAACGAAATACTGGCACAAGGGCAACCGGCCATTTACTACAACTCAGGTAAAACCCAACACCAAGGGGTAGAGGCTATGCTCCAAGCTACCCTTGCCAATGATGAACAGAAAATGCTTTCGGAATGCATGGTTTTACTGAGCTATGCCCGACAACCTTTTGTGTTTACCCGATATACTAACCTACAGCCCGATGCCTTTGCCAATAACCAACTGCCCGGCGTAGCCCCGCATACGGTTAGCGCTGCGGCAAAACTTGCTTTTAAATGGGGCTTTTACCTAAACCTGAATCACAATTTTTACGCCCAAACGCCGCTCAATAATGCCAATACCGATTTTGCCCCTGCTTACCACCTGCTTAATGCCCGATTGGGCTACCGAAAAACCCTGTTTACCCGATGGCAGATAGAGCTTTTTGCCGGCGCCAACAACCTGCTCAATGAGCAGTACAGTGCTTTTCATAACCTAAACGCCCCGGGCAAACGCTACTTTAACCCCTCGCCCGCCCGAAATTACTACGGTGGTGTGCAGGTGCAGTGGCATAGGTAAGCCGGTAAATAGGGCATGGCATGGGAGCAATGGAGCCTGTTGATGTTTATGCACATCGGCAAAATTTATTCAATACAAATAATAATGTTTGGGGTACTCAGTTGCCCATTTTTGTGAGCAGCTCGGTAGTAGAGTAGCCTTGTAAATAAGGCACTACCATTACCGTACCGCCATTTTTTTCTACTATATCGGCGCCTACGATATTGGCTTTTTCATAATCGCCGCCTTTTACCAGTACATCGGGCTGTATTAGTTCTATGAGGTGGTAGGGTGTATCTTCGTCAAAAATAACTACTGCGCTCACATACGATAGCGAAGCCAAAACCAAAGCGCGGGTTTGCTGCGACTGTGCAGGGCGGGTATGTCCTTTGAGCCGTTTTACCGATTCATCGGAGTTTAAACCCACTATCAATACGTGGCAGTGCTGTGCAGACTGGGTAAGTGTGTAAATGTGCCCAAGGTGCAACAAATCGAAACAGCCGTTGGTAAATCCTATTTTTTGGTCTTTAAACCGCCAGTAGTGCAGTTTAAACCTAAGTTGCTCGGGCGTAAGGATTTTACTTTCTATTTGCGTAAGTACACTCATGGTAAAAGGATTAAAGTGTCTGTATCGGTTTTTTTTCAGGGGCGGTGGTAATCGGATAGTTCAAAATGGCCGGTTTGGGTAGGCTTATTTTTGCCGGAAGTGTAGTGTTAGCGGAACACCCGAAAAATTATAGCGTTTGCGCAGTTGGTTTTCTAAGTAATTGCGGTAAGATTCTTTTACATAACGCGGAAAGTTGCAAAAGAGGGCAAAAGCCGGATAAGGCAAGGGCAACTGGGTCATGTATTTTATTTTAACAAACTTTCCTTTTTCTGATGGTGGCGGGTATTGGGTGGTAACTTCTTCCAAGAACTGGTTGAGTACGCTGGTTTCAATGCGGGTTTTGCGGCGGTCATACACATCAAGAGCCTCTTCCATAGCCTTAAAAATGCGCAATTTTTCTAATGCAGATATAAAAATGATAGGCACATCAGAAAACGGGGCAATTTTATCTTTAATAACATCGGTGTAAGTTTTGGCGGTATGGGTGTCTTTTTCTACGGCATCCCACTTGTTTACCAAAATGAGTACGCCCTTTTTTTTGCGTTCGGCTAAGCGAAATATGTTAATATCCTGCATTTCAATGCCCACGGTGGCATCTATTACCAGCATACAAACATCGGCGGCATCAAGGGCGTTTATGGCGCGCATTACGGAGTAAAATTCCAGATTTTCATGTACTTTGGCTTTTTTGCGAACGCCTGCCGTGTCCACTAAAATAAATTCTTTCTGGAACATGTTGTAGTAGGTATCTACTGCATCGCGGGTAGTGCCGGCAATAGGGGTTACAATATGGCGCTGCTCGCCCACTAAGGCATTTAAGAGCGATGATTTACCCACATTGGGCTGTCCTACAATGGCTATGCGCGGAATGTGGCGCTCGCCCTCGGCGGCGGGGGCAGGTTCTTTGATGTAGGAGGTAATGGCATCGAGCAAATCGCCGGTGCCGCTACCACTTATGGAGGCAATGGGGTAAAGCTCATCAAACCCGAGGCTGTAAAATTCGGGCACATCGTTTATGCGGTTGCCATCGTCCACTTTATTTACCACCACCAGCACGGTTTTATCCGATTTTCGGAGCAGGCGCGCCATGGCATCGTCAAGGTCGGTAATGCCGGTAGTTACATCTACTAAAAAAATAATAAGTGATGCGTGTTCTATGGCTATTTTTACCTGTTCTTCTATGGCTCGTTCAAACAGGTCATCGGAGTTGGGCACAAAACCGCCTGTATCCACCACATTAAAGGTTTTGCCGTTCCAAAAACTTTCGCCGTATTTGCGGTCGCGCGTTACACCGCTAAAGTTATCTACAATGGCTTCGCGCTTACCAATAAGGCGGTTAAAAAGGGTTGATTTTCCTACGTTGGGTCTGCCTACTATGGCAACAGTGAAACTCATGTTGGTTTACTAATTGTGAATGGTGAAAGGTGAATGGTAAAATTCCATTTACCCAATGCTATCTGCTATTCATATCCTCGGTTTCGGAGGAAACGGTCATCGTCTCGCCAGTTTTCTTTTACTTTTACAAACAACTCTAAAAACACTTTTTTTTGTAAAAACTGTTCCATATCGGCTCTGGCTTTGGTGCCAACGGATTTTAGTTTTTTACCGTCTTTTCCTATTAAAATGGGTTTTTGCGAGGCGCGGTTGGTAATGATGGTGGCTTTTATGTAGGTAATATCGGGTTTTTCTTTAAACTCGTCAATCTGTACTTCTACCGAGTAGGGAATTTCTTCGTTATAGGTGAGTAGGATTTTTTCGCGTATAATTTCCGACATAAAGAAGCGCTCGGGGCGGTCGGTTAGTTCGTCTTTGTCATAATAAGGTGGAGAAAGCGGTAGCAGTTCCACAATGAGGCTGAGCAGGTGGTTTATGTTATACCCGTTTTTTGCCGAAATAGGGAGGTAAGAAACAGCTTTTACGTGCTCTTGCCAGTAGCTTAGCAGGCGCAGGGTTTCTTCTTTGCTAACCAAATCGGTTTTGTTGAGGAGTAAAATAACGGGGGCTTTTGATTTTTTGAGTAGTTTGAGGGCATCTTCTACATCGGTGGCGGAGTTGCCGGTTTCTACTACAAATAAAATAACATCGGCATCGGTGAGTGATATTTTTACAAAACGCATCATGGCTTCCTGCATTTTGTAATGCGGGTTGATGATGCCGGGCGTATCGGAAAATACAATTTGGTAATCGGGCTGGTTTACTATGCCCATGATGCGGTGGCGAGTGGTTTGAGCCTTAGCGGTAATTATGGCTAATCGCTCACCAACCAGATTATTCATAAGGGTGGACTTACCTACGTTGGGCTTGCCCAAAATGTTTACAAAGCCTGCCTTATGGTGGGGGTTTTCCATTTCTTAGAAAGTACCAGAGTAAATAAAACGGCGCAAAGATACGGCAAAAAACCGATGCAGGGCGTTTGGGGGTAGAGAAACAGAAAAGCCGGTCAAAAAGCTGACCGGCTTTGGGTGGTTGCGGGAGCAGGACTCGAACCTACGACCTTCGGGTTATGAGCCCGACGAGCTACC
>DDVC01000193.1:0-18693 GCA_002345145.1 Bacteroidetes bacterium UBA2322 | reverse complement strand
CTTCGGGTTATGAGCCCGACGAGCTACCAACTGCTCCATCCCGCGGTATTGGGCTGCAAAGGTAAGGCGGTTTATTGGATATTGCAAACATTGGCGCAAATTTTTTGCGGTTATTTATTTTTGATGGGCAAAATATACCTAAAAGTAAGGTTAATGCGGGCATTGGTAGGCTTAGCTGTTTTGGGTATGGCGTGTTGCCAGTAGTGTTGGGTGGTGCCTTGCATGAGTAGCAGTGAGCCGTGGTGCAGGGCTATTTCGTGTTTGATGTGTTTGTTTTTGGTATGCCGAAGCAGGAAACGGCGGGTAGCGCCTAAATTTACCGATGCTATAACGGGGTTTTTGCCCAGTTCGGGCTCATCATCGGCGTGCCAGCCCATAGAGTCGGCGCCGTTTCGGTAAAAGTTGAGGAGTACACTGTTGAATTGGGTGTGTGGGGCAAACTGTTCTATTTGTTGTTTTATGTTGAGTAGTGTTGGAGTAAGAGGGTGTGGGTGCAGGGTTAAGCCTGAGTAGGTATAAACAGCGCCCTGTATGCCGTACCATGCGCTAAGGCGCGGGGTAAGCACTGGTTTGCCAAAAAGGGTAATGGTATCTTGCCGCCACTTTATATGATGGGGGTTTGCAAGGTGGGTAAAGAGTTGGGTAGCTTGTTGTTGGTCAATAAAATGCTCTACATAGAGCAAGTCGGCATCGGGTAGTTGAAGGTGGTGGGTAGGGGTTATCATGACTTCGAAGGGTTATTTGTTAATCATGTTTTGCATTGTAGCCACATAATCCGTCCATTCTTTAACCGATGAGTCAAATTCAAAGGCAGTGGCAAGTAGTAGGCTGTTTTCGGTATCGGTAAGGTAGTGGTAGGCAAATTTGGCAAGGTCAAGTTTTACCCTTTCAAAGTCAAAACGGGTGAGCAGTTGGGTAATTTCGGCGGCAGAGAAACAGCCGGCGCTGATTTGCTGTTTGGCGATGCGCAGTTTGTCTGCTTCAAAACTGCGGTCGGTTATTTTACCGGTTATAGCGGCAGTAGTAGCGTTTCGGGCAGGTGTTTTAGTACAAAAGTTTCCCTGTTTGAGCCAGATGTTTCTTATTTGCGTCATTTTAGAGCCTTCGGCAAGTTGGGCATTGCCCCTTATGTTGTAAAAAGCAATGGTATCAATAACCACGTGTTTGAGCGCCAGAGGCAAAAACGTTTTGCTGATAAAGCCTTTGAGTTGGCGAGGCAGGAGGTCTTCGGCTTCGTAAAACAGGTGCAGGTGTTTGGCGGTAGGCAGGGTATCTAAGTTGTAGTAATAATTGCCGGTATTTTTAAGGTAGATGTTTTGGACAATGGTGTCGAGATGGGGCGAGGCGATAAAAATTTTTACCACACAAAGCGGGGCGGGCACCTGGGTTATTCGTATGCCCGATACGGGGTTGCCGGCATATAGTATGCCGTTTACGCCTACGGTAAATTTAGTTTGCCCTTGCCGGGTGTAAATGATTAAATCAGCGCCTTGTGAGGAGGCTGAAGTGGTTTGGGCAGCAAGTGGAGGCAGCAGTAGCAGGCAGTTGCAGGCGGCAGCAATGAGCAGGTACAGGTGGGTAAAACGAGTGGGCATAACAGGTTACAGCTGGGTAATTGTTTTGTTGGCGTTTTTTATCGTTTGCGAATGAGCATCATGCCATCGCGCAGGGGCAGCAGCAGGTTTTCTACGCGGGGGTCGTTTTGTACCATTTGGTTAAACCGGTGCAGGGCTTCGGTATCTTTATCTTTGTTGTTATGGAGCACTTTACCGCTCCACAGTACGTTATCGGCAAGTATAAAGCCGTTTTGTCGGACTTTGCTGAAAACGAGGTGGTAGTAATTTTCATAGTTGAGTTTATCGGCATCAATAAAAACGAGGTCAAAGGTTTCGTCTATCATCGGAATAATATCGAGCGCATTGCCTGTGTGTTGAATGATTTGTTTTTCTAATTGTGCAGCTTTAAAATGGTGTTGTTGTATGGGGGCAAGTTCTTCGTTTATGTCAATGGTATGTAGCAGTCCGTTGGGTTTCAGCCCGGCACAGAGGCAAATAGCGGAGTAGCCTGTAAAAGTGCCAATTTCGAGGATACGGGAGGGTTGCACCATTTGGCTGACCATTTTAAGGAAAGCGCCTTGCAAATGCCCCGATAGCATTTGAGGCATAAGCGCTTTAAGGTGAGTTTGGCGGTTAAGGCTGTGCAGGATAGGGTCTTCGGGCGAGGTGTGGTTTTCGGCGTATCGGGCTATTTCTTCGGCAATGATGTGCATGGGTGTTGGGGGTTTTAGTTTTGATTTTCGGGGTCGGTGCGTTTGAGTATTTTTAGGATATCGGTAGCCAAACCGGCATCGCTGGGTCGTTTAGCGTTGCTATCGGCAATAATGCCCTGTGCATCTATTATAAGGTATCGGGGCACCCCTTTAACGTTGTAGAGGTCTTGCAGGTTCATATCGGCAGATTGGGCAAAGAGGTGGAGGAGGGTGTCGGTGGTGGGTTTTTTGGTGCGCAAAAATTCTTCCCAAGCCATGGGGTTATCATCAACAGATATGTAAACAAAAGCCACATTTTGGTTGGCAAATTGTTTTTTGAGTTGCTCGGCGTAGGGGAACTCGCGGATACAGGGTGCGCACCAGGTAGCCCAAAAATCGAGGTAAACCACTTTTCCTTTGAGCTGTGCGAGGGAAACGGTATCGCCGTTTAGGTTGAGGAGGGTAAAATTGGGTGCGGGCTGCCCTGCGCCTGTGCGGTAGGCTTTATCGTAAATTTGGGCAACTGCGGCGTTGTAATCGGGATAAGGGCAGGCAATGAGGTAGTCGTCAAATTTAGATGCTATCAGTTCGGCTTTGCTATAGGTGCAGGCATCGGCAATGCACATGCCTTGCACAAAAAACAAGGCTTTACCCGATAAGATGGTTTTGGCAAACTCGTATTTGTTGGCATAAAAAGTATCGGGATTGGGTTGTGGGTTGCGTTTTTGGGCTCGGTTTAGTTTAAAGCTAAGGTATTTTTGGAGGTAATCGGTAAAAACGCTGAGGTGCATGATATCGGAATTTTGCAAGTTCACATCGTCTATAAAGCTATAATAATCGGGCGGCAGGTTAGAGGGTGTAAGTTCGTTTCGCTTAAAACTGTAAGCTGTAGGGAAATCCATGAGCATGGCAGCCCACTCTGCCGTTATTTGTGCCTGCACAAACTGTTGGCAGTTTTGGGTAATATTTCCTTTGGCAAGGTGGTTTTGGAGCAGTTGCTGTTTTTGTTGTTTGAGGGTGTTGGCATAATTTATAAAGGCATCGGGTTCCAGTTCGCTCATTTTTTGGGTAATCATGCTGCGTTGTGTAGCGCGGTTAAATTGGCGGTGGTATTCGGCAGTAAGGCGGCAGTTATCGGAGCCGTTGCCTTTTAGCTGTAGGGTATTGGTAATATCTTGCCCGTGCATGTTGGCGGTAAAGTTATCGGCCGGGTGGAGGTAAAGGGGTACGCTTTGGTTGGCATGAAACAACCACGCCAAGGTAGGAGCGGAGAGGGGGAGTTGAATGATGAAATTACCCGAGCTATCAATTCGGGAGGCATAGCTGTTGAGTTTTTGGCTGATGGGATTGTCTAAGACATCAATGCTGATGAGTATGTTTTGAGGGTGGGTAATTTTGCCCGAAAGGGTAACTAAATTTTGGGAAGTGGGCGCTATGGATTGAGCGGAGCTATTAGTGGTTATTAGCCCGATGAGTAAGAGGTAAAGCAGCAGGGAGCAAAAACGCATGGAGGCAAAAACAGAATAACGCATGTTTGGGTAAACTGGCATAAGAGAGCGGGAGAAGTTATAATGAAGTAAAACAGTTGGTTGTTTAATTGGGTTGCAGGTAAAAGCCGGATAGGATTAATAATGGCAGGATAAAGATGTTGCCTTACCGATTGTGCAGATTATAACTGAAAAATTGGTGATTATAGTTTATGAAAAGCTCAAAAATTGATAGTCAAACTTTTGAGAATAATGAAACTAAAAACCGGCTTTTTCGTAGTGGCTGATTGATTGAGGCGATTTGTTTGTGAAAATTATTGCTATGAGCTGTGTTTAAATGGTTTGCAACTCCTTAGTTCCTTACTAAACAAGGGTTTTTGGGAGGTTAACATTTTTAAGTATGTTTATTGTAATGTGTAGCTTGCACAAAATTATGTTGATTTTAGATGCAGCCGACGCTTTAAATCTTGCCTAATAAATGGGCAAGTATTTTTATCATTAGATGATTAGGGGTGGTGAAAACATGGAGCTAAATTTAATTGTCATACCTTTGTCAGGAAATAACAATGGCTCTTACCTTAATAAGGATTTAAGATCTCGGAATCTAACCTCTTTGTAAGTCAATTGTTATACTTTATTTATTATCCTTAATTAACCAAACAAACTAAGTTCACATGAACACAAACTCAACCTTACACTCAAAAGGAGTGAGTATGACAAGGCATTTACTACTTGTTGTCTATGTCATTTTAGGAATCTTTATGTTGCCTGTATTAGTTCAGGCACAATCTACAAGTGGGCAGCAGTGTTTTATTGGCACCAATAACCCTACTGCTGTGCAGGCAAGGTCAACTTGGACTATCAACCAAGCCGCCAACACCGTTACTATACGCACCACCTTATCCCGAACATTTGTGGATAATACTTATGGTACTAACACAGTGGGTTGGCCCGGTAGCCACACATTTAGCAACCTAACCGGTTCTGACTATCTACAAATTGCATTGCTCGACAACACCAATACCAAAAGGCTGGAGTTTAAAATGGACTACATGTCATCGAGCAGCTCTGCCCCTTCGGGATTCCGGAGTTTGGGTGTTACCGGTGGCGATGGCAATATGATATTTGGCTCTACCTCTAACGTTTTAAATGTAGTTACATCATTAGATGCTAACTTCAACCAGTTTGGGTATGTGCTTACCACCAACTCTCCGGCTACCAATAGCAGCTATGCGCCCAACCCAACTTACCCCAACTGGATATTTGATGTATGGTATGAAGTAACGGTGAATTTATCTGTTTTTGGACCTTCGGGATTTGGAAAACCCAATATCACCGGCGTACACGCCAGCCCCAGCAAAACAGGCAATAATAGTGAGCCTGTTACAACACTCTCTTCCTGCTGTGCTTTATTTACCCCTACTGTTTCGGGAAATAACACGGTTTGCAATGGTTCAAATGCCCAACTTACCGTAAATAATGCCGCCGGTTCCACCTATTTGTGGAGTACAGGCGCTACAACGGCTTCTATTACTGTAAGCCCTTCAACTACCACTACTTATACTGTAACTGTAACCAGCTCAGATGGTTGTGTGGTAACACTCAACAGAACGGTAAGCATTTCTTGTGTAACCTTTGATGGCATACAGTGTTTTATAGGCACCAATAACCCCACAGCAGTGCAGGCACAATCAACCTGGACAATTAATCAGGCAGCCAATACAGTAACCATTCGCACCACATTGTCTAAAACGTTTGTTGACAATACATATGGCACCAACAAAATTGGTTGGCCCGGTAGTCACACTTTCAGTAATTTAACCGGTTCTGACTATCTACAAATTGCATTGCTCGACAACACCAATACCAAAAGGCTGGAGTTTAAAATGGACTACATGTCATCGAGCAGCGCTGTCCCTTCGGGATTCCGAAGTTTGGGTGTTACCGGTGGAGATGGCAATATGATATTTGGCTCTACCTCTAACGTTTTAAATGTAGTTACATCATTAGATGCTAACTTCAACCAGTTTGGGTATGTGCTTACCACTAACTCTCCGGCTACCAACAGTAACTATGACCCCAACCCTACGTATCCCAACTGGATATTTGATGTATGGTATGAAGTAACGGTGAATCTATCTGTTTTTGGACCTTCGGGATTTGGAAAACCCAATATCACCGGTGTACACGCCAGCCCCAGCAAAACAGGTAATAACAGCGAGCCGGTATCGCCTACTTGTTGTAATTTACCTGCTAATCCCATTTCCGGTACTACCACTATTTGCAGCGGCACCGGCACTACGCTTACTGCGTCGGGCGGGGGTACTTACCTGTGGAGTACTGGTGCTACTACGGCATCTATTACCGTATCGCCCACTGCCACTACCACTTATAATGTTACTGTTACCTCTACCGGCAACTGTACCTCTTCTACCGGTGTTACGGTAACTGTGCAAAGTTGTGTGGATTGTACCAATATAACCCCCGGAACTATTGCTGCTAACCAAACCATTTGCCCTGGTGGCGACTCTGCTCCGTTTAGCAATGTTTCCTCGGCTACTACCTCTTTTTCGGGTGGGGTAAAATACCAGTGGTACAGATTTGTAGGCGCTTCTGCTCCTACTAATATATCTTCTGCCACTCTCATACCTGGTGCAACAGCCTCTACCTACGACCCGCCTGCCGGCAGTGTAACGGCAAAAACGTGGTTTGTAAGAGGCGCAGCGGTTAATTCGGCTGCTTGTACTACCTTTAATAGTTTTAGTAACTGGGTATGTGTAGATGTTGGACCCATTCCCGCAGTACCGGTTTGTTCGCCTACGGTTTCCAATGTATGCCCGGCTACTACTGTCAATCTGCTTTCTTTGGTACCTGCTACACCCAACACACCCGGCGGCACTTTTGAATGGCGCACCGGCACCAGTCCTACATCTGCCTTAGTGCCCAACCAAACTTCGGTAGGTGCAGGTACCTATTACCTTTTTGAAAAATCTTCAGCCGGTTGTTATAGCCAGCCCTTGGCAGTTACGGTTACTATTAACACTTGTGTGCAGCCTTCGCTCACTATTAATAATGTAACAGTAAATGAAAACGCCGGTATAGCTACCTTGCAAATTTGCAGTTCGGTTGCCAGCACAACGCCCATTACCGTTACCTACACTACCAGCAATGGTACGGCTACTGCCGGAACCGACTATCTTACAATTTCGGCTAACGCTACTATTCCCGCAGGGCAAACTTGTGTAAACGTAAGCATACCCATTGTTGACGACAATATACCCGAACCCACCGAAACATTTAATGTAACACTGACCAACCCCGTTGGCGCTACCATTGCTATTCCGGTAGGTATTGTTACCATTTTAGATAACGATGTGGCGCTGCCCAGTTTGGTAATAAACGATGTAACGGTAAACGAAAATGCCGGCGTAGCTACCCTACAAGTATGCGCTTCGGCAAGCAGTACTTCGCCTATCGTATTTACCTACACTACCAGCAACGGCACTGCCATTGCCGGTACAGATTATACTGCAGTTAGTACAACAGCCAACATTCCGGCAGGGCAAACATGTGTTAATATAAGCATTCCTATTATTGACGATATACTGCCCGAACCTACCGAAAACTTTACCGTAAACCTAAGTAACCCTACCAATGCTACCATTGCCGACCCGCAAGGCGTGGTTACTATTTTGGATAATGACTCGCCGCTGCCTTCATTGGTTATCAATGATATTACAGTGAATGAAAATGTAGGCAATGCAGTTCTTCAAATTTGTGCTTCGGCTGTGGTTACTTCGCCTGTAACGGTAACTTATACTACTCAAAACGGTACTGCCCTTGCCGGTGGCGATTATACCGCCACAACTGCCACAGCAAATATACCCGTAGGACAAACCTGCGTAAACATCAGTATTCCCATTATTGATGATTTACTGCCCGAAATTACCGAAAACTTTACCGTAAACCTCAGCAACCCACAGGCTGCTACCATTGCCGACCCGCTGGGCGTAGTTACTATTTTAGACAATGACACTCCCATTCCGGCTCTTACCATTAACGATATTACGGTGAATGAAAATGCCGGTTTTGCTACCCTCCAAATCTGCGCATCGGCTGCCAGTGCACAGCCTGTAACCGTTACTTTTACTACCAGCAACGGCTCGGCTGTGGCAGGCGCTGATTATACGCCCACTACCAATACCGCTACTATTCCTGCAGGTCAAACCTGTGTAAACATCAATATCCCCATAGTTGATGACCTCACACCCGAACCTACCGAAACCTTTAACGTAAATCTAAGTAATCCGGTAAACGCCACCATCCTTGACCCATTGGGCATTGTTACCATTTTAGACAACGACGTGCCGCCGCCCAGCTTGGTTATTAACGATGTAACGGTGAATGAAAATGCCGGTACAGCTACCCTCCAAATTTGTGCATCAGCTACTGCTTTGTTGCCTATTACCGTTACCTATACTACTGCAAACGGTTCTGCTATTGCAGGCTCTGATTATACTGCTACTACCACAACCGCTACCATTCCGGTTGGTCAAACCTGTGTAAACATCAATATACCTATTATTGATGACAATATCCAAGAGCCTACCGAAACCTTTTCCGTAAATCTGAGCAACCCGAACAACGCTACCATTGCCGACCCGCAAGGTGTAGTTACCATTTTAGACAATGATATACCGCCTCCATGCCTCACCAGCATTCAAATTACCGGTATTGCCTGCAATAACAATGGCACACCTTCTAACCCCAACGACGATACTTATACCTTTGTCTTAACCGTATTTGGTGCAGGAACAGGTTCCAATTGGGTGGGTTCTTATAGTAATCCGGCTTTGGGCGTATTCCAGTTTGCGCCCACTCCTTACAATACTCCCGTACCACTGGGTCCATTCCCTGCCGGTCCGTTTACCGGTGGACCTGCCGTTCCGCCATTGTTCTTCCCCAATGGACTTGATATTAGCATAAGTGTGCAAGATGCTACCAACCCGTCTTGCCCTTCTAATACAGTGGTAACTTCTCCCGGTCCTTGCTCTAACGTATTGCCCAGCTTAACCATTAACGATGTAACGGTAAACGAAAATGCCGGTACGGCCACCCTCCAGATTTGCGCTTCTGCCGTCAGCGGTTCGCCTATTACTGTTAATTATTCTACCTTAAACGCCAACGCTGTTGCCGGTTCAGATTATACCTTTACCAACGCTACAGCTACCATACCCGTCGGACAGACCTGCGTAAACGTTTCTTTTCCGATTATTGACGATACTACCCCCGAACCTACCGAAGCGTTTACCGTAAACCTGACCAACCCCACCAATGCTACCATAGCCGACCCTCAAGGTGTGGTAACCATTATTGACAACGATGTGGTAACGCCCAGTTTAACCATTAACGATGTAACGGTAAACGAAAGCGCCGGAACAGCCACCTTGCAAATTTGCGCTTCTACAGCGGGCAGCTCGCCCATTACGGTTACTTACACTACCGGTAACGGCACCGCCTTAGCAGGCAGCGATTACACAGCAACTACTGCCACGGCAACTATACCCGCCGGACAAACCTGCGTAAACGTAAGCATACCTATTATAAACGACACCACGCCCGAACCTACCGAAACGTTTACCGTAAACCTGACCAACCCCACCAATGCTACCATAGCCGACCCCCAAGGTGTGGTAACCATTATTGACAATGACACCACTTTACCTAAGTTGTCTATCAATAGTGTTACAGTAAACGAAAACGCCGGTAATGCAACGTTGCAAATTTGTGCCGATGCTTTCAGCAGTTCGCCCATTACTGTTACTTACACCACTGCTAACGGTACTGCCATATCGGGTACAGACTACACGGCTACCACAGCTACCGCAACAATCCCCGCCGGGCAAACTTGTGTCAGCATCAATATCCCTATTATTGACGATACCACGCCCGAACCTACCGAAACGTTTACCGTAAACCTTTCTAACCCGAATGGCGCAACCATTCTTACCGGACAGGGTACCGTTACTATCTTAGACAATGATACTACCGGTTCTTGCGACAATGTAACCAATCCGGGCAGTGGGGGTTCTTATCAGGGGCAGTGTGGTCCTTACACGCCCGCTACCATAGTAGAAATTGCTGCCCCCTTTGGCGGTAGCGGCACTTTTGAATATGTATGGCAAAGCAGCGCTAATAACTGGCTTTGGACGGATATTCCCGGCGCTAACAGCGCTACCTACTCGCCCGGTCAAATCAGCTCTTCTACCTTCTACCGGAGAGGTGTGCGCAGAAACAACTGTACGGCTTACCTCTACTCCAATTCTGTATTGAAAGAAGTTACCGGTCCGTGTAGTACAGGCTGCGACAATGTTACCTTTGCCGGTACTGTTGGCTCAGATGAAACAGGAGCTTCGCCTTTTGACCCCGCTAACATTACCCAAATTTCTGCCCCATCGGGAGGTAGTGGTTTATTGCAATACCAATGGCAACAAAGCACCAACGGCACCACATGGACCGATATTTCGGGCGCTACTGCTATGAGTTATGACCCATCGGTTATTACTCAAACCACCTTATACCGTAGGGGTGTGCGCCGTGCCAACTGTACGGTTTGGTTATACTCTAATAACGTAACCAAAACGGTAACCACTACGGTAAATTGTAATGACGTAACAGGCGGATCGGTTGGTTACAGCCAAACCATCTGTACAAACGGAGATCCGGTTGCATTTGTAAGCCTTGCGCCCGCTACCACGTCGTTCAGTGGTGGAGTGAAATACTTGTGGGTAAGATTTGAAGGCGTTAACCCGCCCTCCAGCATGGCATTAGCTACACCCATACCGGGCGCTACCGGCATTACTTATGATGCACCTACCGGCAGCGTTACAACCAAAACATGGTTCCGCCGTTGTTCTGCCCCCAATTCATCCGTTTGTACCAACTACCCCGGCGAAAGTGAGTGGATATTTGTAGAGGTGATAAATTGTGGCGGTAATACTTGTAGCAATGTTACTAATCCGGGCGAAATTGGTTACTACGAGTCTAAATGCGCCCCGTATGACCCTGCTGCTATAGTAGAAATTACGGCTCCCGTAGGCGGTAATGGCAACTTGGAATATATTTGGCAATCAAGCACCGATAATTGGTCTTGGACTACCATTTCGGGGGCAACTGCCGCTACCTACGACCCGCCGGTAATCAACCAAACTACCTTCTTCCGCCGTGGTGTGCGTAGAGCAGGTTGTACCGATTATCTCTTTACTAACTCTGTTTTGAAGCGCAACAGTTGTGGCAATAAAGCCGGAGAAGAAGGACTCATGCTTAAAGGTTTGTCTTTAATGCCTGTACCCGCATTTAATGACCTTACCGTGCGTTTTGAAACCCTTATTGACGAAGAACCGGTTACAATTACCGTGTTTGACCTTACCGGCAGAGTGGTTTCACAACACGAGTTTATAGCCTACACCGGTATGAACCAAATTGTTCTTAATGTTACCGATTTGCTACCCGGTTACTATATCCTGTCTGTATCTAACGGTGGCGAACGCCAACACGCCAAATTTACGGTAGTGAAATAACCACGGTATATTTTAAAGTTGCCTAAGGCAGTGTAAATAAGGGCTGTTTCCCAATTTTGGGGAGCAGCCCTTTTGCGTATGACTTACATGTTTTTGCTAACTTAAAGATATAAGTTGTGTTGCTAATTCTGGATAGAAACAATTAGCGTTTCATAACCCATTTATACTGATGAAAGTGTTAATTGTGACACAAAACAACGGTAAAAAGGGATAAGCCCGATAGTAGTTGAGTTCCTTTATCCCAATATCATTTGCCAATTGAGCGCTTATTTTTTAAAAATCGGCGCTAATCAGCTCCATCAGTGTTATCTGTGTTCCTGTTTGTTTATCGGTTTTGCGCCTATTCTGGAAGTTCTTGTATGCCAATCTACATCAAACTAAAGTTGCCTCCTACCAGAAAGCATACAATTTGAAAACGAACAAGATAACTCCCCCCAAAAACACAAAACCCCGATGACCTGAAAAGTGTCATCGGGGCTTTATGATAATAAGGTGTGCTTATTGGTACGGTGTGCTTTCCTTACTTTTTATCATCAGTAGTAGCGGCATTACCGCGCACTTTTTTCATGCGGTCTTCCACTTCTTTTTTCGTAGGATTCTCAATTACCTTAGTGTCACTTGTTTTAGTAGCATTGCCACGCACATCTTTCATTTTTTCTTCGGTGGTTTTGGGTTGCGGTGCGGGAGCCGGTTTGGGAGCCGGTTTAGGTGCGGGTTTGGTGTTTTTGGGAGCCGGTTTGGGGGTAGCTACATTTTTATTAGCTGCAGCGGCGGCAAGCAAAGAGTCCACTCGTGCATTTAAGGCTGCGTCAAACTGGGTATTGCAAGCTATGCTTAGTTCGGCACGTAAATTGTTTAGTTGTTCAACAGCTTGTTTCTCTATTTCCTGCTGTTGTTGGGCTTTCATTTTCTCCATTTCGGCAGCATTATTGCAGGCTGAGGTAAAAACAAGAGCAACTAAAACTATCAAAAACAAAAATGGTTGTTTCATTTTCAAAAAAATTAAAGAGGTGAAAAATGTTTAAAAGGGTTAAGAAAAATAAACTTACTTGTTTTCGGCTTGTTTAGCCTGTGCTACGGAGTCAGCTTTGGCAGGTAATTCATTCATGAGCCTTTGTTGGCAGGCTGCATTGGCAGAGTCTCTAATAGCGGCAGATTGGTTCTGAACTAAGGCATCTACCTGAGCCTTTACTTGTGCAGGATCCATGGTTACACCGCTTTGGTTACATGCACCCCATAAAACAAGGCTGCTTAAGGCAAACAAAGTTACTACTGTTTTGATTTTTCTCATTTTGGCAAATAAATTAAAGGTGAATTAATGTGAGGTTGGGAGAAAGTGATTCTGTGCTTTGTTTAACATAATTAAACGCAAAGTAGTTATCTGCTGTTTAAGATGCTATTTAGACGTGTAGTGGTGTCTGGCGCTCCGTAAAAAAAGGAAAATACTCGTTTTTAAGAAATTTTAACTTGAAACGGACGCAATTTACAAACAAAGTTGTATCTTTCCGCCTCAAAAGGCAAAAAAGTTCACTCTAAATCTTGAAAGTGCGATTTTTATAAAAATAGCACTCCCAAAACTGACACGAAACTGCTAAAACGCTTTTTTTTAGCCACTAAAATAATTTTAGCATCAAAATTTCTGCAAAATCTACACGTTTTTAGTAGCTTAGATCGGAAGAGCGTCATAGTCGCTTTGAAGCATAGCGAGTTAGTAGGGAAAGAGCAATTAATTTTGTCTAAGTGAAGGCAATTTTATTTGCAAATTTGCTGTTTCTTAACTTATTTTGTGCCTAAAAGTTTTTCTATTCTTTAAAACTTGAAAACTGAAAATAATAAATATAACGGATTAAAACTACACCTTATGAACTTAGGTAAGAAACACTGGCTTCTTGCTATTTTCTTTTTAGTTGCAGGCTCGTTGAGTATGTTTGCACAAGAAGAGGGTAGCACTCAAGAAGAAGAAAAAAAAGAGAAAAGTTCGGATGAGTATCCGTATCCGGCTTTCAGAAGTGAAGAGTACAAAGACTTTGTGCCTAAAAAGAGACAAGACCAACAGGACAAGTTTTTGGACCGCAAGTACAATTATCCCGCCCGTCCGCGCGACAAATGGGAGATTGGTTTAGATGCCGGCCTGCTCATGGTAAGTGGTGACGTTAAAACCGGTTTCACCGATTGGAAAGCAGGCGACCAATTGCACACTAAACTTGGTTTTGGTGGGCATATTCGTCGTTCTTTCGGGTATGTGTTCTCGCTTCGTGGTAACTTCATGATGGGTTCTACCTGGGGTAGAAACTGGCAGGCTGCCACCGGCTGGTCGCAAAGTAGTATTGACCCCACTTTTCACCCCAATGGCGCTTTAGCCGGTAGTTCTCGCTACGATGAATACAATGATGGTTCAACTCCTAATTATTTGAGAGCCGACGGGAGTGGACACAACGTATTCTACAACTACAAAACCAACATTCGTGAACTAAGCATCTCTGGTGTTTTTAACATACACAACATTCGCTTCCACAAACGCGAAACCAAAGTTGGGTTGTATGGTCTTGCCGGTATTGGTGGCGTAGCTTATCGCACCATGATGGACCAATTAGATGCCAATGGCAATACATATGCCGAGCGCTATGAGGCTTTAGTAGCCTCTGACCTTTACTCCGGCAATTACGACATGCGCAAGGATATTCTTAACGAGTTGGATGGCATTGTTGATGGTGAGTTTGAATCGCAAGCAGAGCGTCACTTTGATGACTACTCTCCTTTTGATAACTATTCTTACAAACCTACTGCACACGCCGGTGTGGGTATTGCTTTCAAATTAGGCAGAGTGGTAAACCTTGCCTTAGAAAGCCGTGTAACCTACACCAACGACGACCTGCTTGATGGTCAGCGCTGGCAAGAATGGGGCGCTTTAACCCGCGACTATGATACGTATGTATTTACCGGTTTGGGCGTAAACTTTAACTTAGGCGGCAAAAACTCCGTTGAGCCCCTCTGGTGGATGAACCCGCTGGATTATACCTACGAAGAAATGGCTGAAGCACCCTGCTGCGAAAACCTTGACCTACCCGACCTTAACGACGACGACAAAGACGGCGTACCCAATGCTTGGGACGAAGAGCCCGATTCTCGTGAAAACTGCCCCGTTGATACACGTGGTAGAATGTTGGATAGCGACCGCGATGGCGTTTTGGATTGCGATGACCGCGAACCCCATACCCGCTACGATGCCATTGGCAGAGTTGACCAATATGGTGTGGCTCCCAAAGACAAAATTAAGTGCGATGACATTGAAGGCTTCTGCGACTGCGTTAAAAAATGCGCTCCGCCCCCGATTACTAAAGCAGACCCCTGCCTCAACCCCATGTTACCCAGCATTTTGTTTGACCTAAACAAATACTCGGTTAAGAAAGAGTTTGATGCTCAGCTTGCAGAGGTAGCCCGCTTCCTACGCGATTGCCCCAATACTACCTTGTGCGTAATTGGTCATACCGATGTTCGCCATAGCGATCCTTACAACAATGTATTATCTTACAAACGTGCCAAAGAAGTAATTGAGAAATTGGTAAAAGATTTCGGTATTTCTCGTAGCCGTTTGGTATTGCAATACCGTGGTGAAGTAGAGCCTGTTGTTGGTGGTTTGTCTGACTCGCCTGTACGCAAAGCTATTGATGCTGACCATGCTTTGAACCGCCGCGTAGAATTCCGCGTATGTCCTCCCCAAGACGATATGTCGAAACCCAAAGGTCCTGCCGATGCCGGTAGCCGCATACCAAAACCCTAACACAAGATTGAGTAACAAAGCAACATAGTTAAGCTATTATTGTAAGCGTTCCTCAATAAACATAAAAAGCCCCCGATGCAAACTTTGTATCGGGGGCTTTTGTATTTTAGAGCCGTATTTAAACATCTGCTGAATTGTATGGAAAATTTACCGCAAAAAATAACCGAAACCACCGAGTTCATACAGCAAAAAGTAAACTTTACCCCCCGTTTTGGCATAATTTTAGGCACCGGATTGGGTAATTTAGTTAGCGATATAGACATAGTGGCAGAGCTGCCTTACCAAAATATACCCCATTTTCCGGTTTCAACCGTAGAAAGTCATAGTGGCAAACTCATTTTTGGCTACTTATCGGACAAACCGGTTGTGGCTATGCAGGGCAGATTTCACTATTATGAGGGCTATACACTTCAACAAGTAACATTTCCGGTACGGGTAATGAAGCGGTTGGGTGTAGAAAAACTGTTTATTTCAAACGCCGCCGGCGGAATGGGTAAGCATTTAGATAAAGGCGATTTGCTCATTATTGATGACCATATAAATCTGCACCCCGATAACCCGCTAAGGGGAAAAAATTATGACGAGTTGGGTCCCCGATTTCCGGATATGAGCCGAGCCTATGACCCCGACCTCATTAAACGCGCTATGGAAATAGCCCGTAAAAATCATATCAGATGCCATACCGGTATTTATGCCAGTGTAACAGGCCCAAACCTGGAAACCAAAGCTGAATATGCCTACATTTACCGCATAGGCGCTGATGCAGTGGGCATGTCAACGGTGCCGGAGGTTATAGTGGCGGTACACTGCGGTTTGCCGGTATTTGCTATTTCGGTGATAACCGATATAGGGTATCCGCCCGAAAGGGTAGAAGTGGTGAGTGTAGAAGACGTAATAGCAGTAGCCAAAGCTGCCGAGCCTAATATGACGCTTATTATCAGGGAACTTATAGGCGGACTGGGGTAAGCCGGTTGCCGGTTTTGTATGCTCAGATAAGTTGCTACCTTTGTGCTAAGTTTGTGCAACATCGGGTAGATGTTGGCAGTTATGGTAATGCTTATGGAATATTGGTACAAAATAACAGGTAAAATCGGCAATTTTTGGGCGCTATCGGGCTTCATAATTGTATCGGTATTGGTTTTTTCGGAGGATTTAAAGGCGCAGATACTCCAAAAAGATTCGGTACAGGCTTCGCTTCGCTACAAGGATATTACTTATACCACCGACCGATACGGACTGCAAAACCCGCAGTTTGCAGATACTGCCTTGTATTGGTTTCCGTTTTACAATCCGGTTCAGCAGCCCACCCTGCCGGCAAGGCAAATAGGTAATACCGGGCAGGCATACTGCCCGCCGGTATTTACATTTACCAAGCAGTTTGGTTTTCATACCGGTTTCAGACAATTTGAACAGTATGCCTTTTCCCGCGATTCGGTGAGGTTTTACACCGGCAGGTATCCGTATGCGCAAATAAAATACTCCGTAGGAGCACAAGAGGAGCAAAGCGCCGATATTGCCTTTGCCCAGGCTATAAATAAAAGCCTGCGCTATATGTTTAACTACCGAATGTTGAACAGTCCGGGCGCATACCGGCGGCAGCGCGCCAACCACCAAAATGTTGCCGGCTCAGTTTGGTACACGCATAAACGCTACAATGCCATGGCATATTTACTTAATAATGCGGCTACTGTGCAGCAAAATGGCGGCGTTTTTGCGCAACAAGTGCGCTTGGGCGATACTATTAACGTGGTTTTAGATGAGCTGCTGCTGCCCCGACAAAATGTAGTGCCAATTAAACTAACCAATGCCGAAACCAAACAGCGCGAAACAGAATGGCTTATTCAGCAAACTTATGACTTGCGCGTTGCCGGTGGCAAACTGCCCCAAGATACTATACCTGTGCCTACGCTTAGGGTGGGTCATGCCCTTAGCAATCAGCGGTTTAAACATGTGTATAAAGACAATAGCCCACCATCGGGTCAAAATTTTTATCCCGATTTTTTTATCAATCCCTCCAAAACGGCAGATTCACTTTACACCCAAACCTGGCAAAACGAACTGTTTGCCGAGTGGGCTACCGCCAAAATGAACCCCGACAGCGCCACCTACCGCCGCACCAACCTGATGCGACTGAGTTTTACCCACCAAACCATAGCGGTTAATCAGTTTACAGGGCAAGACAGCATACCGGTACAAATAATTAACTTAGGGGGCAGCTATAATGCTACTCGCGATACGTTGTATGTGGTAACAACCAATAAACCAACCCTAAACAGCGGCGCTATTCATTTTGTGCTTCAGAATAACCCGAATAATAAAAATTTCAGGTACGATGTAAAGGCTAAATATGCCTTGTATGGTTTTAACCTTGCCGATTTTTGGGCAGAAGGAAATTTGCAATTGTTATGGTCGGAAAGGGTAGGAGGGTTGAAGGGTAAAATGATTGCCTCGCGCCTTACGCCCGATTATATAACGGAGTTTTATTTTTCTAACCATTTTAGGTGGCAAAATGAGTTTAATAAAATTAATGCCTTGCAGTTTTGGGCAAGTTATGTAAACCCCCGGCTGCGCGTAGAACTTACCTATGCCAACCACACTTTTACCAATTACCTTATTTGGAACCAAAATGCCCAGCCCGAACAACTGAGCGAGGCGGTAAACATTAGCCAAATTATGCTGCACCATACCCTGCACTGGAAAAACATGGTTTTGCAAAACCGGCTCGGCGCACAGGCATCAAGTACCGGCAAAATACAGTTGCCCGCTTTTTGGGTACAAACCTTGTATTACTGGCAGCGCCCACTGTTTGACAATGCCCTGTTAGTGCAACTGGGGTTTTTGTTTAACCTACACGCCGGTTATTATGCCAATGCCTATGCCCCCTCTACCGGACAATTTCATCTGCAACAATCGGAGCAGGTTAGCCCCTATCCGCTGATTGATGTATTTGGCGCTTTCAAAATAAAACGAGTGCGCCTGTATGTGCGTATGGAACACGTAAACCAAGGGTTACTGCCGCAAAAAGGGTATTTTACCTCGCCTACTTACCCGGGCTTAGACAGGGCGTTTAGGTTTGGAGCAAGCTGGATGTTTTATGATTAAGTGAGTGTTTAAGAGGTAAAACCTTATATGTAGATAATTAGTAACTATTTAGCCTCAATTGGTTCGTTTCTACAACCTGCATAGCGGGAGCTATGTATATATTAATCCCTAACTCACAGTCTGTTTTTGCGGAATATATGTTGCAATACGTCTTACTGCGCAAAACCGTTGATGTGCGAAGTGAAGCGTAGCGCATCAACGGTGTAACCGTAAACCGCCGTGCCGCAGGCATGGACGGCTATGCCATGTTAGGCAAAGTTTTATTTTAGTTTCACCACTTTTTGACTAAGGTTTTGGCTGGGACTTGTTAGAACGCAAAGGTACATGCCGCTGGGCAAATTGCTACCGGTTATGCTATATTTGTGTTCGCCTGCGGTTAAATGCTGCGCTTGCAAAACGGTTTTTACCAAACGCCCCTGCATATTGTATAACACTAAACTTACTGCTTCGGGTTGTGTTACATAAAAACGAATGAGTGTGTAACAAATTAGGGGA